>DATNMQ010000053.1:0-4170 GCA_035602465.1 Candidatus Sulfotelmatobacter sp.
TTAGCCCAGGCGGCGGTGTCTTAGGCGGGAGGCGGCGCTTCTTGGGTGGGTTGCTGGCGCGGCGGGCGCCGCTTCCGGTTGTGGCTTTGGGCCTCCCAGCCTCGCGATCGTCCAGATCGCGGCGATCGCTACCGCCACCACGGCCCCGAGCAGGCCCAGCGAGCTGACGAACCCAGCCGGTACCGCGTCGTCCGGCGGGCGCCGGAAGCTCCTCAACCCCGCCGTCTTCGCACGCGTGTCGAGCGTGTACACCACGTCGTTCGTTTCGTCGTATGCGGCCGAGTTCCCCGCTCCCTTCGTGGACACCGTCGTCAGGTAGTCGATCGGATGGCCGCCGAAGATCCCCACCTCGCCGCCACCTGCCACCGGCACCGCGACGAAGAACCGATCGACCTTCGCGTCATAGCTGACCACGTCGCCGGCATAGACCTGGGTGAAGTTGCCCTGCGTTTTGGCCCGCAGGTCGCGGGTCACCGTCGAGTCATGGCACGCGATCACCGCCTCGTCCGTCTGCGGGTTGATCGCCAGCCCCTTCGGGAGGCATGCGCCGAGGTCGGCCTTGTCTGTGATCTTCCCGCTGGCGGGATCGACCTGGAACAGAGCGCCCGCATCCGGGCTCGTCACGTACAGCATGCCGTCGGCGGGACTGAAGCGGGGCTGCTCCAGCGCAAAGCCGATCGTGAACAGGCCGTTCACCACACCCGTCCTGGCGTCGACGCTGGCGATCGTCCCGTCCACGCCGTTGCTCGCGAACACCGTGCGCAAGGACGGCGCGTAGTCGATCAGGTCGACGGCCTTCGCCCCGGTCGGAACCTCCTTGATCACCGCCGCGCTCGCCTTCGTCGCCGGGTTGAGGTCGACGATCACCAGCGACCCGCTCGCCGTGCCGGCGAAGAGGCGCCCAAGGTCGGGCGCGATTGCCAGCCCGTTCGGGTTCGCCGGCAGCGGGATCGTCTCCAAGTACTGCGCCTGCGCCGTCGAGACGTCGAACACGTCGATCCCGTGGTCGGTGCGATCGGCGACATACAGACGGTGGTGGGCCTGGTCGACCTCCATCATGTCGAACGAGCCGGCCGCGCCGCTCAATGCGGCAATGGGCGTGTTCGTGATCTTGACCTGGGACGTATTACAGGCCGGCCCCAGGACCAGGCTCGCCACCAGGAGAAGGAGCAGGACGAATTTACGAGGGTTAACCACGCCGAGGAAAAAACGCCCCGACCGAAGGCCCTACTCGGGGTTACTCCAGGTAGTCGCGGAGCTTCTTCGAGCGCGACGGGTGGCGGAGCTTGCGCAGCGCCTTCGCCTCGATCTGGCGGATCCGCTCGCGGGTCACGCCGAATCGCTTGCCGACCTCCTCCAGCGTGCGCTGGTGTCCGTCGATCAGCCCAAACCGCAGCTGCAGCACGCGCCGCTCCCGCGGGGTGAGGGTGTCGAGCACGTCCTCCACCTCGGAGTGCAGCATCGTCAAAGAAGCGGCGTCCGAAGGCGAAACGGCCTCGCGGTCCTCAACGAAGTCGCCGAGGTGGGAATCCTCTTCTTCGCCGATGGGCGTTTCCAGAGACACCGGGTCCTGCGAGACCTTCACGATCTCGCGCACCTTCTCCGGCGTGATCCCCATCTCCTCGCCGATCTCGTCGTCGGAAGGCTCGCGGCCCAGCTCCTGCAGCAGCCGGCGCGAGACGCGGACCAGCTTGTTTATGGTCTCCACCATGTGCACGGGGATCCGGATCGTCCGCGCCTGGTCGGCGATCGCGCGCGTGATGGCCTGCCGGATCCACCAGGTCGCGTACGTCGAGAACTTGTAGCCCTTGTGGTAGTCGAACTTCTCGACCGCCCGGATCAGGCCCATGTTCCCCTCCTGGATCAGGTCCAGGAACGACATGCCGCGCCCGATGTACTTCTTGGCGATCGATACGACCAACCGCAGGTTGGCCTCCGTCAGGCGCTGCTTCGCCTCATACGCGCGCTCGTAGCGCTCGGTCAGGCGGTAACGCGCGATGCGGTACGACTCCAGAGCCTCGGCGCGCACGCGCGGGCGGGCCCCGTTGGTGATCCGGCGGCGCTCCGCGGCGGCGGCGTCGGTGAGGTTCGGCAGCTTGCCGAGGTCGACCAGCCCGAGCAGCTCCTGCGCGATGTGCGCCTGCTGCCCCTTCCGCTTCACGGTGGCGAGGCGCTCGATGACCTCGGGCAGCAGCTCGTCGACCGAGCGCTGTCGCCCTTCCGACTCCTCGGTCACGGACAGCGCCTTCATCGCGTCGTGCAGAGGCTTGGCCTCGATCGCCTGCGCCAGCTCCACCTCGTCGTTCGCGGTCAGCAGCGAGACGCGGCCGATCTCCTTCAGGTACATGCGGACCGGGTCGTCGAGCGAGACCGAATCCATCATCTCGATGTCGAGCAGCATCTCGTCGTCGATCTGCTCGACCTCTTCGAAGTCTTTCTCGCCGTCGGTGACCTCGACGCCGATCTCCTTGAAGGCGGCGAAGATGCGGAAGATCTGGTCTGGCTCGGCGTCGATCTCCGGGAAGCCCTGGAGGATGTCGTCCGGGGTGAGGTAGCCCTGCTCTTTGCCCTTGATGATGAGCTGCTCGGCAACGGCCATAAGCTCGTCTTCGAACTTCGGCTCGGGCTTGTCGACGGCCTTCGCGGCCTTCACGGGCTTCGGCGTCGCCGCCGGCTTCACAACGCGCGCTATGTCAGCCTCTCCTTTCCAGATCCGAGATGGCGCGGGCAAGCTCTCCGGCTTGAGCTTCCAACCGAGACACCCTCTCCGAGTCGCGACCCCTTTCGGCCTCGGAAAGCTCGCGGATTATCCCACTGTACATACCCTTCATGCGCTCCAAGCGGATTCTCTCGGCGAGTTCAACTGCCACCTCGTCATCGATGTTCGGCGGCGGTGCCGCCCAAGCTCTTCTGATCAGGTCCTGCTCCTCGGGCGGATATCCGGCCATGTCGGCCTCGAGCCCCGTCGGCCCGCCGCGTTGGTAGCTTCCCAGCATACGGACGAAAACGCCACGTTCGCTTTCGTCGAGGTCCTCGGGGGCAAGCATCGCCTGCACCTGCTCGAAAGCCACCGGCCGGACGGCCAGCAACTGTACGAGATATTTGGAGGGGGTCGTTGCCCCTCTCCCTCTCCCCCTAGGGGAGAGGGTCGGGGCGAGGGGCGTGGGCACAGCACGTGCGACGACCGTGAGGAGATGCGGCTGGACCCCGATCCACCCCGCCGCCCGCTCCCGGTACGTCTCCCTCACCGCCGGGTCCGGGATCCGGTCGAGCACCTCCCGCGCCCGCGTCGCCGCCACCTCCAGGTGGTTCGGGTTGCCCGTGTTCAAGCCGCTCAGCGAGTCCCGGATCCAGGCCTCCCACCCCGACGGGGAGCTTGCGACGAGCTCCTCCCAGCGCTGGGCCGCCTCGGCCCCCGCAGCACGCAGGAACTCATCCGGGTCCTTGGATGGAGCAGGGATCGTGGCCACTCGCGTCCTTATCTGATGTGAGGCCGCAAGCTCGACGGCCTTGAACGCGGCCGCGCGCCCGGCGCGATCGGAGTCGAACACCAGCAGCAGCTCGTCCGTGAACCGCTTCAACAGCCGCACCTGGTCCTCGGTCAAAGCCGTGCCCGAGCTGGCCACGGCGTTGGTAACGCCGAACTGGTGGGCGGTGATCACGTCGAACTGCCCCTCCATCAGCACGGCGAGGCCGCGCTTGGTGATCTCGTCCCTCGCCAGGTCGAGGCCGAAGATCACGCGTCCTTTTATGTAGGCAGGCGTTTCGGGCGAGTTGATGTACTTCCGCTGCTCGTCCGTCCGGACGGTCCGGGCTGTGAACGCCAGCACCTGGCCGCGCTCGTCCCGGATCGGGATGACCAGTCGCTCAGCGAAGAAGTCGGCCCCGTCCCGCCGCATCAGCCCGGCCTCCAGAGCGTCGGAAAGCGAGCGCTTCTGGGCCCGCAGGTACTCGGAGAAGCCCCGACCCGCCGGGGCGTAGCCGAGCTGAAACCGCCGGGCGGTCTCCTCGCTGACGCGGCGCGACTCGAGCAGCTTCCGGCCCTGTTCGCCGGCAGGGCTCTTCCACAGCACGTACTCGTAGTACTGGGCAGCGAGCTTGAGCATGTCGAGGACCCGGTGCCGGGTGTCGGCCCGCTCCCGCTGCTCGGGGCTGAGCTTCTTCAGCTCC
>DATNMQ010000088.1:0-16255 GCA_035602465.1 Candidatus Sulfotelmatobacter sp.
CTGCTCGAGCCGGTAGATGACCTGCTCCCAGCCACCCACCTCGATGTCGTCGTCGAGCACGACGACGCAGTAGGGATGCGGCTCGCCCCAGACCATGACGACCTCGCCCCGGCGCTCATCGTCCACGTTGACGATCGACCACGCCTCGGCCGCCTGCGCTCGCGTGCTGCGGACCAGACGCAGCTGGGCCCAGAAGCGTTCGGCCGACTCTCGCTCCGCCTTGTCGTGCTCGGCCTGCGCCTCCTGGAAGGCGCTCCACATGCGGAGCAGGTGATTTCGGAACCGGTGGTATGTGGGGAGCAGCTTCGGCTGCGTCTTCGGCGACCCGATCAGCTTCTCGAACGCGTGCTCGAACGCCGCCTCGACCCGCTCCTGGCGGTCGGTCACGTCCGGCGCCCAGGCCTCGTCCTCCGACAGCCGCATGCTCTCGTTGAGCACGACCTCGAAGTCCAGCCAGTCGTCGCCGAACTCCGGGACGAAGACGCTCTCCACGAGGTCGGCCAGGCGGTGCTCCTCGAGGAGGGCGGGCGTGACTTTGCCCCGCGCGTCGGGCCACCCCTTCCAGCCCATCACGTTGTGGATCCAGTAGTCGAACACCGTGACGGCGTACTGCAGAGCCGCGGGCGAGCTCCAGATGCCGGTCGGCCAGGTTTTCTTGCCGGTCCTGACCTTGTTGTAGAGGGAGATGACCGCTTCTTCGTCCAGGTATTCGGTTTCCATGCTGCCCTCCAACTATATGAGAGCCGCCGGAGAGCCTCGGGCGCCTCTCATATAGGAATAACCCCCAAGCGGCCCTGGGTATAGTCCTTAGCGATGGCCGCAACACGCAGCTTCACCCCCGACCAGGTCGCCCGCTACGCGCGGCACCTCATCCTGCCTGAGGTCGGCGGTGCGGGCCAGCGCAAGCTGCTCAACTCGAGCGTGCTGCTCCTGGGCGCCGGGGGCCTCGGCTCGCCCGCGGCGATGTACCTGGCGGCGGCCGGCGTGGGCAAGGTCGGCATCGTCGACTTCGACGTCGTCGACGCCTCCAACCTCCAGCGCCAGCTCCTGCACGGCCACGACGACATCGGCCGGCTGAAGGTCGAGTCCGCGGCCGACACGCTTCGCAACCTGAATCCAGACGTCGAGGTCGTACCGATCAATGAACACCTGAACTCGGAGAACGCGTTGCGCATCTTCGCGCCCTACGACGTGATCATCGACGGGACGGACAACTTCCCGACCCGCTACCTGGCGAACGACGCGGCGCACTTCCTCGCCAAGCCTCTTGTGCACGGCAGCATCTTCCGGTTCGAAGGGCGGCTCGCCCTGTTCGACTCCGCGAAGGGCACAGGCTGCTACCGGTGCCTTTTCCCCGAGCCTCCTCCGCCCGGATCGGTGCAGAGCTGCGCCGAGGCGGGGGTGTTCGGCGTCCTGCCCGGAATCATCGGCAGCATGATGGCCTTCGAGACCATCAAGTTCCTGCTCGACATCGGCCGCCCGATGATCGGACGCTACCTGCTCTTCGAGGGTGAGGACATGAGCTTCCGCGAGCTGAAGCTGCGCCAGAACAAGGCCTGCCCGCTGTGCGGCGAGAACCCCACGGTCGATTCGCTGATCGACTACGAGGCGTGGTGCGGCACCCCCGCCATGGAGCCCTCCGAAGCCCGCGCGAGCTAATCTCGTCCTCGTGGACCGCCCCGGCCAGCCCGGCCGCATCTCGGGGCTCTGGGCGCCGATACGTGCGTCAGGGGGCCCGGCCCGTCGTCGTCGCGCATCGAAAGATGCGCTCCTCCTAGGTCCACCCCTTCCTTCGTCTCGGCCCCCAGACCGGCGACCTAGCGGCCGCCTGCCCCGAGCTACTGGCCGTTCTGGCCAGGTCGGTCCACAGTGATCCAGCTCGACGCGTTCGACGCGACCCGCTTGAAGAACGCGCGCGAGATCGTGCGCGGGCTCGACTCCGTGCTGGTCGCTTACTCGGGCGGCGTCGACTCGACCCTGCTCCTCAAGCTCGCGATGGATGAGCTCGGGCAGGGCACCGTCGCGGTCCTTGCCAGCTCGCCGGCGTATCCCGAGTCGGAGCAATCCGAGGCGCGCGCCTTGGCGAGCCGGATGGGCGCGCGGCTCGTCGAGGTCACGACCAACGAGGTCGAGCTCGACGCATACGCGCGCAACAATCCCGACCGCTGCTTCCACTGCAAGGAGGAGCTCTTCGACACGCTCGAGCCCGTGCAGCGCGAGCTTGGGCTTGCGCATATTGCATACGGCGCGACGGCCGACGACGCGGGCGACCACCGTCCAGGCCATGGTTCGGCGGTCCGGCGCGGCGTTCGTTTCCCGCTGCTCGAGGCCGGAATGGCGAAATCCGAGATTCGCGCGGCTGCCCGCGCGCTCGGCCTTCCCAACTGGAACAAGCCGTCGTTTGCGTGCCTGTCGTCGCGCATTCCGCATGGCACACCGGTGACCGTCGCGGCGCTGCGCCAGATCGAGGCCGCGGAGGCGGCGGTGAAGGCGCTCGGTTTCCGGCAGGTGCGGGTGAGGCACCACGGTGACGTCGCGCGCATCGAGGTCGATGCGGAGGAGATCCCCCGGCTCATCGAATCGCGCGAGCTCGTCGCCGGAGCGGTGCGCGAGGCCGGCTACAGGTTCGTGTCCGTGGACCTCGACGGTTACACAACCGGCAGCCTCAACCGCGCCTGGAAACCCGAGCGATCGCACCTGTCGTCCTGAGCCTCGACGAGGGCACCACCGGTGCTACGGCCATCGCCGTGGGGATGGACGGCGAGATCAAGGGCAAGGGCTACCAGGAGATCACCCAGCACTACCCGCATCCAGGCTGGGTGGAGCATGACGCGAACGAGATCTGGTCCGCCGTCGAAGTAAGCGCGCGTCAGGCTCTCGACGCAGCGGGCGCGAAGCCGGCAGATGTCCGCGCCGTCGGCATCACCAACCAGCGCGAGACGCTCGTCCTGTGGGATCGCCGGACGCTGGAACCGGTGGCGCCCGCGATCGTCTGGCAGGATCGCAGGACGGCGGACGAATGCGCGCGGCTCCGCGAGGCGGGCCACGAGGAGCACGTCCGCGACGTCACCGGCCTCGTGATCGACCCGTACTTCACCGCGACCAAGCTGGCCTGGGCCCTGCAGCACGTGGAGGGCGCGAAAGACGCGGCGGTGGGGACCGTAGATTCCTGGCTCGTGGCGCGTCTCTCCGGCGGCCGCGACCACGTCACGGACGCATCCAATGCCTCGCGCACGCTCCTGTTCGACATCGACGCCGGCGGATGGAGCGAGAACATGGCGGACGTATTCCGGGTTCCGTTGGGCAATCTCCCACGCGTCGTCGATTCGAGCGGCCGCATCTCCGCGTGCAAGCCCGAGGCGTTTGGGGATGTGGCGGCGCCGATCACGGGCATCGCGGGCGACCAGCAGGCCGCGCTGTTCGGCCAGGCGTGCACCGCGGACGGGATGGCCAAGAACACGTATGGGACCGGCTCGTTCGTCCTCATGCAGACCGGGCAGCGTCGCGTCGCGTCCGCCTCGGGAATGCTCACGACGGTCGCGTGGCGGAGGTCGGCAAGGCTCAGCTACGCGCTGGAGGGGGCGATCTTCGTCACCGGCGCGGCCCTGCAGTGGCTGCGCGACGGTCTCGGCATCATCGCCAGCGCGTCCGAGGCGGGCCCGCTCGCCTCGTCCGTGCCCGACGCCGGCGGCGTGTTCCTGGTGCCCGCGTTCACCGGCCTCGGGGCGCCCCACTGGGACCCGTACGCGCGCGGAACCATCACCGGGCTGACGCGAGGTTCCAGCCGGGCCCATCTCGTGCGCGCGGCGGTCGAGGCGATGGCTTACCAGACCAGGGACGTGGTCGAGGCCATGGAGCGCGACACGGGCAGGCCGCTGACCGAGCTCCGGGTCGACGGCGGCGCAGCGGTCATGGACGTGCTCTGCCAGTTCCAGGCCGACCTGCTCGGCCTCCCGGTCCGCCGGCCGAGGAACACGGAGACGACGGCGCTGGGCGCCGCCTTCCTGGCAGGACTTGGTGCGGGGCTCTGGACCGATTCCGACCTCGGGCAGCTCTGGAAGCTCGACCGCGAGTTCGAGCCGCGCATGTCGCGCGACGAGGCGGACACGCTCCAGGCCCGATGGCGCCGGGCGGTAGAACGAAGCCGAGGTTGGGAGGAGGGCGCTCCGCCTGCCGGATAATCAGTAGTCCGGTGAGCACCGAAGCGCCTTCCCGACCGCCCCGCCACCAGAACCTGTACGCCCACTTCCTGTGGATGCAGCAGCGTTTCTTCGCGGCCATGCTGCTCGCCGCCGGCCTCGTGGCCACAGGCATCGCCATCTACCAGCGCCAGCTCTTCTCTCCGGGTTTCGCCGTCTGGCTCATTTACATCCCGACCGGTTTGGCGCTCGGGGGCGGCATCCTTCTCTACCGCCGGCGAAGCAACCTCCAGGTCCTCGACAGCGGGGTGAAGATCTCGAACATGCTCAAGAGCGTCCTGATCGACTACGACTCGATCAAGTCGGTCAAGGCGCTGCCCCTCCGCCAGCACTTCCAGGATGGCCGCAGCCGGATGATCGCGCCGATCATGAAGCAGCACATCGATAAGCCCGCGGTCTTCATCAAGGTCCGCGGTGACGAAACCGAGCTGGCCGCCATCAAGAAGGACCTGGGGGTCTTCAAGAGGCGCCTGATGGACGAGAACACGATCGCCGTCCCGGTGCCCGACGCGGACGCGGTCGTCTGGGAGATCAGCGCGCATCTGCCGGACCGAGTCGGTCAGAACCAGGGCGGATCGAAGCGACGCAAACGCCGTCGGTGATCGGACCGCGCGCCTACCAGCTCGAAGAGGCGCCGGCCCCACAGATCCGCGGGACCAACTATTTCGACCGGTGGGACCTGATCGCCGTTCTCGGGCTGACCGCCGTCGCATTCGTGATTCGTTTCTTCAGCCCGATACTGCCTGACTTCTTCGTCCACCCTACCCAGGGCCCCTTCATCACCAACTGCGTTTCCAACACGCCGATCAACCCGGTGGGCGACCCCGGAACCCTCTGCGGCCTGGCCTATCCCTTCAACAGGGGCTTCCCCGACTCGCAGGGAAATCTCTCGCCGCCCAACGGTCAGGTCTTCGACGAGATCTATTTCCCCGTCGACGCCTACAACGACGTCAAGGGCATCGAGCAGTGCCGTCCCACGACCACGAGCTGCCGCTACAACTATTTCGACCCCGAACCACCCCTCGGCAAAGAGATCATCGCGGCGGGCGAGGTGGGATACGGATGGTTTCGCGCGACCTTCCAGGGCGCGCACGGCGATTACGTCGATCTCGGCTTCAACACTTTTGGGTGGCGCATCGCCGCCTGCATCTTCGGAACGCTATGCATCCCGATGATGTACCTGTTCGCGCGAAGGCTGTGGCCGAACCGGCTGTTCGCGATCGCGGCCGCGACCTTTGCCTGCTTCGACGGCATGTTCTTCATCCAATCGAGGATCGGGATGATCGACATCTTTCCGATCTTCTTCATCCTCCTCGCCTACTACCTGTTCCTGGTCCACATCCAGAGCCAGACCTTCAACCGATCGATGCTCTCGCTTGTCGCGCTTGGTTTCGTGTTGGGCGTGGGCATCGCCTCGAAGTGGATTGTCCTGGCCGCGTACGCGAGCATCGTCTTCCTGCTTGTCGTGCGCGCGATCCTGCGCGGACTCAACTTCGAGTTCGGGCCGCCCGGCTGGTCGTTCGTGTCGTGGAGGCGCGGCGCGGGGCCGGCGCTGCCCGGCGACGTGTTCTGGCCTTCCTACGTGTCGGTCGCGTTGATCGCGCTCGTCGTGATCCCGGTCGGGATCTACGTCGTTTCGTGGTACCCGTTCTTCGCGCGCGGCGCCTTCCACAACCTCAACGACCTGTGGAACTACCAGGTCGACTCGTATCGCTACCACGCCACGTTGAAAGCGACGCATCCGTACGGTTCGCCGGCGTGGTCGTGGCCGTTCCTTGCGCGGCCGGTGCTGTACTACGCCGAATACACGAACCTCGGCACCGACGTCTTCACGGGGGAGCCGCTGTGGGCGCGCATGTCCAACCTGGGCAACCCATGGATCTGGTGGACCAGCCTTCCATGCGTCGTCGCCCTGCCGTACTTCATCATCCGGCACCGCAGCTTTCCGGCCACAGTGATCCTGCTCGGCTTCGTCACGCAGTACCTGCCGTGGTTCCCGATCACGCGGGTGCTGTTCATGTACCACATGTTCGGCGGCCTCATTTTCATGGTCCTCGCTCTCGCGTTCGTGCTCGCGTTCCTCGCGCAGAAGGTGCCGCGGCGGAATGGGCAGATCCTGGTCGCGGCGCATCTCGCGACGGCGGTCTTCTTCTTCGGCTATTTCTATCCGGCCTGGACCGGAGTGCCAATCTCGGCCGCGGCGTGGTTCGAAGGAACCGGCACACCTCCATGGGGCCCGAAGATCTGGCTTGTCCAGAACTGTGAAGTCCCCGTAGCGCAGCCGCGCCTTTTCTGTTGGAACTAGCGGCCGGTCTCTTTCTCGTCGCGTGTGCCGCGGCAGGCTTTGGCATCACCTACCTGTCGGGCGTCGGGTTGAACCTCGAGGAGCGCATCACCTTCGGCGCGGTGCTGGGACCTATGGCCGTGGCCGCGGCGAGCTACGTCATCTCACTACTGGTGCGCGACGTCACCTGGCTGACCGTGCTTGCAGGCCTCGTGCTGGGCGCCGGCGCGGGGGTGGCCGGCCTGGTCGCCGGCTGGGCGCAGGTCGGCATCGACCTCGTCGATGCGCGCCGGAGGTGGCTGGCACCGCTGCGCGCTCCCGACCATCCATGGCCCTTCGCGCTGGTGACGCTCGTCTGCGCCGCCTGGACCGTGCACTTCTTGCACCAGGCATACGTCTACACGCCGAGTGGGCTGTACACCGGCTACGTGAACATATGGGGAGACTGGGCCGCGCACCTCAGCTTCGCCGGCTCATTCGCCTACGGCAACAACTTCCCGCCCGCGTTTCCCATCGATCCCGGTCACCACCTCGGGTACCCATTCATGATCGATTTCTTCGCCGCCGACCTCATCCCGTTCGGCATCTCGCTCACGGAAGCACTGACCGCGACGTCGGGAATGCTGGGCCTCGCTTTTCCCGCGGTCCTCTACCTCGCGGCGCGACGTTTCGCCGGCGGCCGGCTCGCCGCGGCCATCGCCGTGTTCGTCTTTCTGTTGAGCGGCGGCCTTGGCTTCGGCTATTTCTTCATCGACGTCTCCCATAACGGCTTCGCCGCCGCGCAGCACCTCATGCGCGAGTACACGCTCAACCGCAACGTCAACCTCCAGTGGCTGAACCCCGTGCTCGCCTATCTGATCCCGCAGCGCTCGACGCTCTTCGGCTTCAGCCTCGCCCTGATCGTGCTGCTAGTGCTGTGGCTGGCGGTGCGCGACCGGGCCCAGTGGAAGACGTTCGTGTTCGCCGGGCTGGTGGCAGGCGTGATGCCTGTGTTCCACGTGCACGCGTACGGCACGGTGGTCGCCCTCGGCCTTTTCTGGGCCCTTATGTTCGACCGCCGCCGGCAATGGCAGGCGTTCTTCGTGCCGGCGATTGTCATCGGCGTCCCGATCCTCGTCTGGATGTGGCCTCCGCAGAACACGAGCGTGTGCGGCGACCTGCCTTCGATCGACGGCTACTGCATCCAGCCGGGATGGCTTGCGTTCTCCGACTGGCAGGCGCACGGGTGGTGGTTGTTCGCATGGGACTTCATCTGGTTCTGGATCTGGAACGCGTCGCTGCTGTTGCCCGTGTTGATCGCGGCGCAAATTGCCTCCCGTTGGCTTCCGACCGATTTCGCGAAATGGTTCGCGCCGATGTGGCTTTGGTTCGTGGTGCCGAACATCGTCATCCTCCAACCGTGGGTGTGGGACAACACGAAGTTCTTCGTCTTCTGGTTGCTGATCGGGAGCATCCTTGCCGGCGCGCTGATCGCCAGGATGCTTGTGCGCGGTCCAGCCACCGCCATCGCCGCGGTGTTCGTGCTCGGCCTCCTGTGCTTCTCGGGCGCGCTGGACCTCACCCGCGCGTCGGACTTCAGCGTGAGCTACGTGCAGTTCACGGACACCGGCGGTCTGAAGGTCGCCGAATGGATCAGGCACAACACGAAGCCAGACGCCCTCTTCGTCGTCGCCGACGATCACAACAGCCCGGTGCCGACGCTCGCCGGCAGGAGGGAGCTCATCGGCTACCCAGGTTGGCTCTGGACGTACGGTCTGGCCGACTACGTGCAGAAGGGCGCCGACAACAGGAAGATCCTCGACGGCGACCCGGCGACGCCGGAGCTCGTGCGCAAGTACGGCGTGGACTACGTGATGATCGGGCCGCAGGAGATTCCGCAGGGCGCGAGCCGCGCGTACTGGGACCTGCACGGGACGCTCGTCTACACCGATGGGGTGTATTCGGTCTACCGAGTAAATTTGCCCGGTGCCTGATCCGCTGCAGGACCGAGGCCGGCTGGCCGAGGCTCTTCACCTCA
This sequence comes from Candidatus Sulfotelmatobacter sp., assembly GCA_035602465.1. GTDB lineage: Bacteria > Chloroflexota > Dormibacteria > Dormibacterales > Dormibacteraceae > 40CM-4-65-16. The sequence continues at coordinate 8,501 of DATNMQ010000088.1, forward strand.
TCGAGCTCGAGGCCGTTGAATACCTCGACTCGGTCGATGAAGCGCTCGTCCGACCGCCTGGCAGTCCGACCATCGACGCGACGCTGCCATCTGAAGGAGTCGGCTCGCTCCAGGCCCTCTCCGAGCTGGTAGCAAGTTCGACTGAGGGGGCGACCCGATCGACCGGACCGCGCTTCTTTCATTTCGTGATGGGCGGTGTCACGCCCGCGGCGCTGGGCGCCGACTGGCTGACGTCGACGCTCAACCAGAGCGCCTACAACTGGGTCAGCTCGCCGCTGGCATCGCGCATCGAGCAGGTGGCTCTCGACTGGATGAAAGAGCTGTTCGGCATTCCAGCCGGGTGGAGCGCGGTCATGACATCGGCCGCGACCACCGCCAATTTGGTCGGCCTCGCCGCGGCGAGGCGCTGGTGGGGCCTGCAGCATGGCGTTGACGTCGATGAGCAGGGCATGTCGGGGCTGCCGCCTGTCCCGATTCTGTCGGGAGGTTACCTGCACGCCAGCGCCGTGAAGGCGCTCGGCATGCTCGGCCTCGGCAGGCGGCGGCCGCACCTACTCAGCGCAGACGCAGCGGGGCACCTCGACGTCATCGCGCTGGAGGCCGCGCTCCGGGCCCTCGATGGCAAGCCGGCGATCGTCATCGCGACGGCCGGTGACGTGAACACGGGTGACTTCGATCCGCTGCGTGAGATGTCGGTCATCACTCGCAGGTATGGTGCGTGGCTCCACGTCGATGGAGCGTTCGGGCTGTATGCGGCGCTCACGCCGCTCACCCGGCACCTGGTGGATGGCATCGAGGCGGCCGATTCAATCGCCGTCGACGGGCACAAGTGGCTCAACGCTCCTTACGACACCGGCTTCGCATTCGTGCGCGATCCAAATCTCCACGCCGGGGGCTTTTCAGCGAGCGCGGCATATCTCGGCACCGAGGCGTTGGCGCGCCCGGTCTTTGGCAACCTCGCGTCCGAGATGTCGCGGCGCGCGCGGGCGCTTCCGGTCTGGGCGACGCTCCGCGCGTACGGACGCGATGGCTACCGAGCGATGGTGGAGCGCCACCTGGCGCTGGCCCAGCGCGTGGCGCGCCAGGTTGACGAGGCGCCGGACCTGGAGCGGCTTGCTCCCGTACCCCTCAACATCGTGTGCTTTCGATTCCATCCTGCGGGCGTGGCGGAGTCCGAGCTGAACGAGCTGAACCGCAAGCTGGGGAGCATGGTGCTCGAGGACGGCCGCGTGTACTTCGGCACGACCGACTACGCGGGCAAGGTTGCTTTCCGGCCCGCGATCGTCAACTGGCGCACCACCGAGAAAGACGTCGACATGATCGTCCCAGTGGCTCGCGAGCTGGGTGCGAAGCTGGTGGGGTCGGGCTCTAGGGCGCCGGGACGCTGATCGGCGGGCGCCCGGACTCCGCCGGCCGTGGCGCCGGAGGCTCCGTGCTCGACTCGATCGCCTGCTCGAGCCGCCGCGCGAGGCGCTTCATCTCGCGGTCGCCTCGGTCGAGGCGGTTCACGATCTGGAGCAGGATCTCGTCCTGGTGCATCAGGTGGTTCATCAGGGCCTTCAGCTCTTCCTCTGATTTGACGTTGAGCTCGTAGTCGTGCTGGGCCCGCATCCGGTCGCGGTCGGCGAGCCGGTTGAGCGCCATCAGCACGACCGAGACCCAGATCGCGGCCTCGAGAGCAAGGATGAAGTTAAGGAAGGCGAACGGGTATTTGTCCCAGGGGTGGATCAGGTTGAAGGCGTTGAGGCCGATCCAGACGACCATGATCCCGAGCTGGGCCGCGACGAAGACCCAGCTGCCGATGAGCCGGGCGAAATCGTCGGCGACTCGGTCGGCGAAAGTCTGGCGTCGATCGACCTCGCGGTTCAGGTCGCGCACCGGCGGATGGTCGTGCTGGTGCTTGATCAGGTCGCGCGATATGTCTTCGATTTCTCGGGCGATCGACATGGACTTTCCTCTGGGGTTGCTGCGATGTATTCGGCTGTAACCGCATAGCTTGGCGCAAAGGCCCCCTGACTGGCTACAGAAAGTAAGGAATCGCTTGTGGGCGGTTTTGAGCGGATTTCGCTCCGTTGACGCCACCGAGGCGTCTGATGCGCCCCCGAAAGGCACCGTTGGCGCCGGCGGGGCGGAACGGCGTCAGGCGGCCTTGACCGCCCTCCACATCAAGAAGTTCGGGATCCGGCGCCAGCGTCCTCCGCCTTCCACACGCGGTTCGCGGACCGCCTGGATCACGAACCCGGCGCGCTCGAGCGGGCCGAAGTAGCCCTCGAGCGAGTATGCCCACCCGGCGAAATGCATGCGGAGGCCGTCGCGCTCCATTTCCCCGTCAAACCAGCGCCGGTCGCCCAGGTAGGTGTCACGGATGGTGAACGGCGCGTTCGCATCCTGCGATTCGAACTGGCCCACGTCGGCGGTGGGATGCGTGACGCAGGCACACAGGGCCCCGCCGGGCCGCAGCACGCGGGCCGCCTCGCGCACGGCGCCCTCCATGTCGTCGATGTCCATCAGCGAGTTGTAGAAAACGGCGAGGTCGAATGATTGGTCGACGAATGGCAGCGCCGCGGCGTCGGACAGCAAGTACGCGCCATCGCTGTCGGCGTCATGCGCGAGGCGCACCAGCAGGGGTGAAGTGTCGACCGCGACGACGCGATGACCTCGCTTGACGAGGTCGCGGGTTACACGGCCCTCGCCGCAGCCGACCTCGACCGTGCGCCGGCCGGGGCTGGGCAGGAGGTCGAAGAAGTGCGGTGAGTATTTCCAGTAGGCGTCGAAGTCAGGGGTGCGCGCCCAGGCGGCCCAGTTCGACGCCTCCCTTTCCCAATGTTCGCGGGACACGACCGGAAATCATGCGCGGCTCATCGGTAGTCGTGTGATTTCTGCGGTGGGCGCGGCACGCCTTCCAGCGCCTGGATGTGACTTGCGAGGACTGAGTGGACCCCATCCTGACGCTGCATCACGCCGTCGATGACAAGGATCGGCTGGCGGTTGGCGACCTGGCGGTAGCGCTCGTAGACGTCGGGCTTGATGGTCACGTTGACCTGGCCGAACTCGTCCTCGAGGGTGAAGAAGCGGATCTTCTTGGCCGTCGACGGCGCCTGGCGCGTGATGACCAGCCCGGCGACGCGGACGTGCTTGTTGTTGCCGATCGCGGGCAGCTTGCTGCTCTCCAGCGCGCCCATCGCTTTCAGGCGGTCGCGGCAGAAGTGGATGAGGTGGTGGCCGGTCGAGAGGTCGGAGATGCGGTACTCGAGCTGGTTGGCGTCGAAGGCGTCGATGTGGGGGAGGGGCGGCGCGGTGGCGTCGAAGCGCAGCTCCGCCTGTTTGTCGATGCCGCGGCGGAGTCCCTTGCCGTGCCATCGCTCCTGCCAGCCCCACAGCAGCTCGCGGCGCGGCCGGCCGAGCGCGTCGAAGGCCCCGACCATGACCAGGTTGCGGACGGCCTTGGGTCCGATGGGCCCGCCGCGGAGGCGATGGAGGAAATCGTCGAAGGATGCGTAGTCGCCGGCTCGGCGGCGCTCGTCGACGATCGCTTTGCGTCCCTCCTCGCCCAGGTCGCGGACGTAGTTGAAGCCGATGCGCATCACAAGTTCCGACTTGGCAAATTCAGGGAGGCAGCGGACGTCTGACCGGTTGACGTCCACCGGTAGCGCTTTCAGCCCGTGCCGCTTCAGATCCTCGACCAGGACGCTCGGGTGGTAGAAGCCCATCGGCTGGTTGTTCAGCAGGCCGCAGCCGAACTCGACGGGATGGTGGAGCTTCATCCACGCGGTCTCGTAAGACGTGCGGGCGAACGCAGCAGCGTGCGAGCGGCAGAATCCGTAGACCGCAAAGCCCTGGACCGCGGCGAAGAGCTGGTCGGCAACCTCGCGCGGGACTCCGTTGCCGAGGCACCCGCCTATGAACTCGTCCTCGAGCGAGGACATCTCGACGCGGTTCAAGTGTCTCGTCATGGCGCGGCGGAAGCCGTCGGCGCGAGCCGGTCGCATCCCCGCGACGTGCATCGCGATCTCGATGATCTGTTCCTGGTACAGGATCACGCCGAGCGTGTCCTTGAGGATGGGTTCGAGCAGCGGGTGGGGGTAGGTCACCACCTCGCGGCCCTGCTTGCGCCGGATGTAGGGGTGGACGGCGTTGCCCTGGATCGGTCCAGGCCGGATGATCGCCACCTCGACCACCAGGTCGTTGAAGTCCTTCGGCCGCGTGCGGGGCAGGGTCTGCATCTGCGCGCGCGATTCGATCTGGAACACGCCGATTGTGTCCGCGGCGCTGCACATCTCGAAGACGGCAGGGTCGTTCAGAGGCAGCTGGTCGAGGTCGGGTCGCACGCCGGTCGTGTCCTTGATCAGGTCGAGCGCCTCGGCCACCACGGAAAGAGTCCGCAGCCCGAGCATGTCCATCTTGATCAGGCCCAGGTCCTCGACGTCGTCCTTGTTGAACTGGACGACGCGACGTCCCTCCATGGTGGCCGGCTCGACCGGTGCGATGTCGACCAGCGGCTCTCCGGTGACGAGCATGCCCCCGTTGTGGATCGACAGGTGGCGGGGGAATTCGATGACCTCGCGGCACAGCTCGAGGTACTGGCGCCAGCTTTGCGGCCGCATGTCGGGCGGCGGGACGGCTTCCATCATCGAGTCCTCGACGTCCTCGGTGAACCAGCGATCGACGCCTTTGGCCAGCCGGTCGAGCAGCTCGGCTGAGAAGCCGAGGGCTTTGCCAACCTGGCGGATCGCCATCCGGGGCTGGAAGGTGACCACGTTGCAGACCATCCCGGTCCGCTCCCAGCCGTACTTCTCGTAGATGTACTGGATGACCTGCTCGCGATGCTCGGTCGAGAAATCGATGTCGATGTCAGGCGTGCTCGTCATCTCCTCGTGGAGGAACCTCTCGAAGAGCAGGTTGTGCTCGATGGGATCGACGCGAGTGATGCCGAGCACGTAGGCGACGATGGAATCGGCGGCGGAGCCGCGGCCCTGGCCGGGCACGCCGCGCTCGCGGGCAAAGCGCATCAGGTCCCAGTTGATGAGGAAGAACTCGGCGAGCCCGGTCTTCTGGATCACCTCCAACTCGTGCTGCAGCCGATGCGCCGCTTCCGGCGTGATGGGCCGGTATCGCTCGCGCATGCCCTCGAAGCTGAGCTTGTAGAGAAACGAGAACGGCGTCTCTCCCTCGGGCACCGGGTAGCCGGGGAAGCGGACCTTGCGGAAGTCGAGGTCGACGTCGCACTCCTGCGCGATCTCCCAGGGTGTGGCCAGCGCCTCCTCGTGGCCGTGGAAGAGTGGTCGCATCGCCGCGCCGTCCTTGAGGTGGTGCTCGGAGTTGGGGAAGAGGTGCTCACGCGCCTGGTCGAGCGTGGCGCGGTGACGGATGGCCACGAGCACGTCGTGCAGCCTTCGGCGATCCGCGACGTGATAGTGGACCTCGTTGGTGGCGACGAGGGGCGCGCCACACCGCCTCGCCATCGCGGCGCGGCCTTCGAGGACCCATGGATCCTCGGGGCGGAGGTGGTGGTGCAGCTCGCTGAAGACGTTCTCGCGGCCAAGCGCCTCCTGCAGCCCGCGCAGTCTGTGCTCGCTGTCCGTCGCGCTGAGGTAGAAGAGATCGCCGCGATGCTCGGCGACTTTGATCAGCGTGGCGCGTGCCTCTCCTTTGGGTTGGTCGGCGTGCGCGACACTCAGCAGCCGGCACAGGTTGGAGTAGCCGCGAAGGTTCTTCGCCAGGAGGATCAGCTCCTCGCCGTCGACCTCGAGCGCGGCGCCGATGATCGGCTTGACCCCGAGCTTGCGGCAAGCCTGGAGGAAGCGCACCGCGCCGTACACGCCGCCGCGGTCGGTGATGGCGAGGGCGGGCATCTCGAGCTCGGCCGCACGCGCGGCGAGCTCGAAGGGATGCGAGCCGCCGTCGAGAAACGAAAAGTTGGAGTGGCAGTGGAGCTCGACGTAAGGCGTCACTTTCGACCCGCGTGCGACTTACGCGACGGATGTGTCAGGGCCGCGGGCAAGGTACCGGAACAATTCGAGCTGCGGCGGTACGGCCAGCAACTGACCGTCATCCGTCTTCACGAGCTGCCACTTCCCCTCGTGCACCATCCAGTGATGGCGATGACAGAGCAGGACCAGGTTGGCCAGATCGGTCAGCCCACGTTTGATCCAGTGCACGAGGTGATGGCCTGAGGTGTAAGACGCCGGTCGGTCGCATCCCGGCCAGCGGCAAGTCTTGTCGCGGACTCGAAGCGCCCGGCGCTGTGCCGGCTGGATCACCCGCTTCGAGCGACCGACGTCGATGACCCGCGAGTCCGAGTCGAGAAGGATTCGCGTGATGTTGCAGTCGCATGCGAGGCGCTCGACCGCGGCGGATGAGATCGGCAGGGAGAACTCGATGTCGGCAGCGGGTGCGCCGCAGTGCTGCAGGAGGGTTTCCAGTGTCGCCGTGACTTGAAGGTGAGGCCTCTGCCCGCCACGGATGGGAAGCGACCCGCCGTCCAGCGTCCGGCTTGCCATCTCCACAATCGCGTCCGCGAGACGGCGGTCGTGTGTGCGATCGTCGCCCTTGCCATTGAGGTGGGCAAGTGGCTCGAGTGCCGTGCGGAGGATGTTGCCGCCCTCCGGGTCCAGGACTCCCCGAATCCAGAGCATCCCGCCGTCGCCCGTCTTGAGGCTGAGCGATCGAGCCTCGACCAACCGCGCCTGATCCGCCGCATAAGCGGCCGGGTCGAGGGCGTGGCGCTGGTGATGGCAGAAGTTTCGGAACCGGTTGACGGTGTATTCCCTTGCCTTCTGCAAAAGAGGGGTCTCGTCGAGCTGGTTGTTGCTGCCGGATAGTGCGAGTGCCTCAGCCTCGCGGGCGATCAAGGCGACATGGGAGAACCCGATCTCCCCACTCGCCATTGACTCGGCCGTCTCGGGCAGGTTCTGGATCTGCTCACCGACCGCGACCCGATCACCAGCCGCGCCTGAACCCATGTGGCAGTTGACTCGAATCCAGTGGATCGGCGAGCACCATCCTTGCGAGTCGTACTCGTCGGTCTGCGCAAACGCTGCCGCCATCTCCGAAAACTTCAGCTGCAAGAGGTTCAGGCAGCGGCTGACCTCAGGCAGGTCGTGCGTCAGATCGTGGCCGGCGGCGCGGTGCTCAGCCAGGCAGAAACGCTCGACTGCCTGGGCAAGAATGGCGACCTCTGGCGCGAAGTTTTCGGACGGTTGGAGCATGGTTTCATGATACGAACAAGTGTTTGGAAGTCAAGGCTATTTACATTCGAATTTGGTTAATTTCTCAGGCGCCCCGAAATCTCTTTCCCCAGCGATTCGAGAGGAATCCGGTACCGGTCGACCTTGCTCGGCTCGGTGCTTCCGTCGGGGCGAAAGTGCAACTCGTAATTCGGCCCGCTTGTGCCCGCGATCGACGGGAGAACTTCCGAGGGGATCAGCAGGCAAGTCTCGTGGAAGCGCTCCTCGGGAACGACCCACGCCAGAACCACAATGTAGGTGGCGGGATCGGGAACGAAGTTCGAGCGACGGACCAGGACGTGGCGGTACGCGTGCGGCTGGTCCAGCTGCGCGGTTTTGACCTGAACACCGACTGTCCGACCAGTCGACAGCTTGCGCACGACAATCTCAGCTGTCTCGTTGTCGGGAAATGGCCGGAAGAGGGCAACGTCATCCAGCCGCGAGAGGCGGACGGTCACCTCGAGCTCGCCCCAGTTGCCGACGACCAGGTCTTCATCTCGCGGAACGCCCGGCGGAGGTGGAGGGAGCA
>DATNMQ010000101.1:0-5742 GCA_035602465.1 Candidatus Sulfotelmatobacter sp.
GCGGCGAGCCCGGCCACGACCGCCTCCACCGGCGCGGGTTCATCCGGAGGCCGGGCGGCAAGACAGTTGTCACAGGCACTGCACCGGCGCGCCACACCCTGCTCGCCGAAGTAATCTGCGATTCGCGCATGCCGGCACTCGCGCATCTCCGCGTAGGCCATCATCTGCGCCAGCCGCGCATACGCGTGTTCCTTCTGCGGCGACCCGTCCTCGAGTCCGGACTGCTCGATGAAGAAGCTCTGCAGCTCGCGGTCGGCCGGGCTGTACAGGAGCGTGCATTCGGCCGGCTGCCCGTCGCGGCCCGCCCGGCCGGCCTCCTGGTAATAAGCCTCGAGGCTTCCCGGCAGGTGGTAGTGGATCACGCGCCGGATGTCGGGGATGTCCACGCCCATGCCGAAGGCAGACGTCGCAACCACCACGCGAGTGCGTCCCTGCGTGAAGTCCTCCTGGATGCGGCGGCGTACATCCGCGTCCTGACGTCCGTGGTAGCAGGCGGCGCCCAGCTCGCCCGCCACCTCCTCCGCTGCGGCCACCGTGCCCACATAGATGAGCGCTCGCTGCGCTGCATCTGGAAGCAAGCGACGCAGCTCCTCGCGCTTGGCGCGCTCACCGCGGCAGCGGACCACCGACAGTTTCAGCGTGGGCCGGTTGAATCCGGTGACCGAGATGAAGGGATCCTCCATGTCGAGCGAGCGTGCGATGTCCGCTCGAACCTGCGGCGTCGCGGTCGCCGTGAATCCGGCGACGGGTGGCCGCCCACAGGCCACGATCGCTGCGCCCAAGAGGCGGTAATCAGGTCGGAAGTCATGACCCCACGTCGAGATGCAGTGCGCCTCGTCGACGACGACCCTGCGAATTCGTAGCTCGGCGAGCCGTTCCAGGAAACCTGGACGCCCAAGTCGCTCGGGCGCCAGGAAAAGCAGCCGGTACTCGCCATCGATTGCCCTGCGGAGCCGTTCCACCTGCTCGGGCCGCTCCACCGACGAGTTGATGAACGTCGCCGCGACGCCCCGTTCGGTGAGCCGGTCGACCTGGTCTTTCATGAGCGCGATGAGGGGCGAGACGACCATCGTCAGGCCGCCGTCGACGACGGCCGGCACCCAGTAGCTGATGCTCTTGCCTGATCCGGTCGGCGCGACCGACAGAACGTCACGGCCGGCCAGCATCGCGGCCACGACCTCGGCCTGGCCTGGGCGGAAGGCGTCCAGCCCGAAGACCTCGCGCAGAACGCGCTCTTCCCTGGCGATCATCCACGGAGTGTGACCGAACGCCCAAAACAAGCCAGCCCTCTTTACAGAGCGACCTCGTGCGCCCACCGTGAGGCCCTGATGGCGGCACCGTTAGATTCCACCGCCCCACTCAGTAGACGTCTTGTGGAGGACGCCGCGGTTGTGGTGCCTGTGGACCACCGGGAATCAGCCGCGGCGACCGCATCTCTGACCGCCGACGGTCTCTGTCAAACGTATGCGGGGCGCGTCTACAAGTTCGCCCAGCTCATCTCCGCCGACTCGTCGAGTGCCGAGGACCTCGCCCAGGATGCCCTCGAGCGCGCGATCCGAGGGCTCAAGACCTTCGACCCCGCGAAGGGTGACGTCGAAGGCTGGCTGTGGCGGATCGTGGTGAACGCTGGGCGCGACGCCAACCGAATCGCGGGGCGCCAGCGCCTCGTGTTCGAGCTGCTTGCCGACAGGTGGTCATTGGAGGACAAGACGCCAGAGCCTGCGGACACGTTCACGACCCAGGAAGTACTCGATGCAGTCCGATCGCTTAGGCCACGCCATCGCGCCGCCATCGCGCTGCGCTACGGCGCGGATCTGAGCTTTCGCCACGTCGGCGACGCGCTCGGAATCTCAGAGGCAGCCGCTTTGATGGCGACAAGAAGGGCGCTCGAAAAGCTGCGAGCTCGTCTTTCCCAAGGGGTGCCCCAGCTATGACGGATCCTCTGGAACGCTTCCTCATCGACCTCCACTTCGAGGTGCCTGCCGGTCTGACCGAGCGAGCCAAAGCCGCGGCCGCGGTCGCGGTCTTTGAGCCCGAGCCGAATCGGGGCGTCCGCAACCTGCCCGACACGGGCCGGATGCAGGAAAGGACGCGGCGGCTGACCGATCCTCGGCGACCCTTGGGCCGGCGAACAGAGCTGGCGGCCGGGATCGCGGCAGTCGTGATCGCGGCGATCGTGATCGGGTCGTTCGTCTATGCCCGGTCGATCACACGTCCGCACAACGTGACGCCGCCGATCACATCACCCTCTCCGGGGGTGCCGCGGCCGTCGCCCACTTTGACGCAGCCTCTCAGCGTTGATCCCTCCACGCCCGTGATCCTGTTCGGCGACGCGGGCAACCCGAATCAGATCGACGGAATGACGTGGGATGGTCGGGCAGGGAAGGTGACCGAGATCGCGGCCCAGGGCCAGTCCGTGTGTCAGGACACCGGCACAACGCAGACATGCTCACCGCCTCCGATGGGCGGCGGCGCGCCACCGCTCACCGGGCCTGTGTCATCCAGCCCGAAGGGAACGCTGTTCGTGACAATCCCCTACTTCTACGACCGCTCGGGCCACGTGGTGGCCACGTTGACCGGCCCTCCCTACGCCGACTATCCAAACGTTGGGTTGTACTTCGTCGGCACCTGGGCGGACGACGAGCTCCACTACTGCCAGGTCCTCCCGATCTTCGGAGCCGTGCCCGGCACGCTGCAGGTGACTACACCCGGCGGCACGCCCCACAACGTGGCTCAAATCGGCATGCAGTCGGCCAATGAGAACGTGCTCACAGTCACGTCCTGCAGCGTGCTGGCGGACCGCGCCGTCGTCGTCCAGGTCAACCCAAGCCCAGGTCCCGATGGAAATGCGCCCCACCAGTACTGGGTGGTGCAGCTGTCGAGCGGCCGCGTCCTGTGGACGCATGACCTCTCGGGCAGCGGTGTCGCCAGGGTGGTCGCATCGAGGGACGGCCGTTACGTCGCCGAGATCCAGCCGAACGGCAACACCACGATCATCGGCCCCAGCGGTACCTCAGTCGGACGCGTCAACGGCTCCGTCGAGGCTTTCTCATGGGATGGCACGCTGGCCGTCGCCGTGTCAGGTGACGGTCAGGCGAGCGTGGTCAGGTGGAGTGACGGCACCACAATCTGGACGGTGCCCGCCGGTGAGGGCATGTCGGGCTTCCAGCCCGAGCCGGGGGGAACGAGCTTCGCCATCCAAACAGTCAACGGCGCCCTGTACGTGGTGTCGTCCGACGGAAGGGTCATCGCGCAGCGGGATGCACCTGGCCTGTTGGGATGTCTTCCCGCGCGGTGCGCGTCGACGTCGAGCGCAAACCAGAACCAGGTACTCCCCACGGTTCTGGCCGGAAATATTGGTTGGGGGGGCGGCACCGAGCGCACCACTGACGGCGGGCTCCATTGGAGGGACGCCTCACCGCCAAGCCCAACGAATCGGACCAAGGGCGGGTACAGCGACTTCCTCCTCGATGTGAACCACGCGTGGGTCACGGAGGCGACGGCCCCGCCCGGGGAGGGTGGTGCGTCCAGCCTCGCGGTCTTCGCCACCGCCGACGGTGGAAAGACCTGGAGTCAAAGCAGTGTTCCGATCAGCGGAGCGGCCTTCACCAGCGCGCGCATGGACTTCATCGACGCGCAGCACGGTTGGTTGATCACAGACTCTGGGCTCACCGCGTTCGACAAGGCCACCTCCTCGTTGGTTTCCCAGCCGCTGACTCGGGCGGTTTACCAAACCTCTGACGGAGGGATCACCTGGACCCTGCTGACGACCGCTCATCAGGCTGACGGATCGACGCTGGGTACGCTGGCCGTCGGCTGCCAGCTGAACGGACTGACGTTCACAGGTCCAAATGACGGTTGGCTGACTGTGGGAGGCAACTGTTCCATCGGCGCCGGCGCCAAGCAACCCGTTTCATCAGCCCCATCTGTCGGAAGCGTGGTCGCTGTCACGCACGACGGAGGCCGGACCTGGCACGCCGTCGACCTGCCTTCCTTGCAGTCCAGCATCGACTACACGTGCGTGCACTCGCCTGTGTTCACGTCGAATCGGGGAGTCATTGCCGTGGACTGCGCAGGCAATGGCCGGCCAGGCGGGAGCGCCGTCTACGCCACCAATGACGCGGGCCGCAGCTGGAGCTTTCGCAAGCTGCCGTTTTCGAGCCAGCAGCTGGATTTTGTCGACGCGAACAACGGATGGACGTTCGCCGGTACGCCTCTATCCCTGTATCGGACGACCGATGGAGGCAGCAGCTGGGCGGTCGTCAAGCAGTTCGCCTCGGAGCAATTCGTCGGCGGCCTGAGCTTCGTCGACCCGAAAGTCGGCTTCGCGCTGACCTCGCGATATTCGCCGGACGGCAAATCCGGCTACTCGACGATGTGGAAGACGACCGACGGTGGTCAGTCGTGGTCGGTCATGAGCACCGTGCCGACGGGCGGGAGGTGCTGTTGATGCCGATGACCAGCTGCCGGCTCGCATCGCTTGCGTGCGTGTTGCTGACTTTCGGCGCGGCCTGCGGTGGCTCGGCCGCGACGCCGGCCCACAGCCCCACGCCTGCGGCGAGCAACTGGCAGGTGGTACTGACCGTCAAGACCTCCGCCGCTTGTTTCGGCCCACTCAGCGGCTGCGCATTCGGCATCTCGGGAGTAGCTCTCGACGGCAAGGGCAACCTTTACCTGACCGAGATGGATGACAACCTGATCTATGAGTACACCGTCTCCGGAGTGTTGGTCAGGCAGTGGGGCGGGGCAGGCTCCGCCCCCGGCCAGCTGACCTATCCCGAGAAGCTGGCCTTGGATGCGCAAGGCAACGTGTACGTCACCGAGTTTGGATCACCTTCCTTCGGCGGATCGCAGGGAGAGAACGACCGAGTCCAGAAGTTCTCTGCCAGTGGGGCGCCCCTGGCGCACTGGGGCACGCTGGGGTCGGGGCCAGGGCAGTTCAACGGTCCGGTGGGGATCGCTGTAGACGCGCAGGGCGACATCTACGTCGCGGAGGCTGGAAATCATCGGATCCAGAAGTTGTCTTCTTCCGGCCAACCTCTCATCCAGTGGCACACGGTCGGGAGTGGTATCGGCGAATACACCGAGACGGGGTTCGACATCGCCCTCGATGCGAGCGGGAACCTTTACGTCTCAGAGCCGCATCCTGTCGGTCCCGGAGCCGAACGGATCGAGAAGTTCTCGCCTGCTGGAGAGAGCCTCCTTCACTGGGGAACCTCAGGCGTCGGCCCCGGGCAGTTCGATAAACCGTTCTGCTTGACGCTGGACCGCAACGGCAACGTCTTCGTCGTCGACTCAGGCAACAATCGCGTCCAGGAGTTCTCGCCCACCGGCAAATACATGGCGCAGTGGAAAGGTCCACAAAAGGACGGCTTCATCGCCACCAGCAAGATCGCGGTGGACGATCAGGAAAACCTCTACGTCTCGAGGGGCAACGAGGTCTTGAAGCTCGCCGCCATGTAATGGCTAGAGCGCGTCGACCACCCACATCCGCCGGATGGCCGCGACGCCCGCTCCATCGGTGGTCATCGAAACCGTCGAGCCGTCCAGGTCGAAGTTGATCCACTGGCAGCAGTCGCGCTCGACCTCGACCAGCTGCCGCAGGGCGACCGCGCTGCCCTCGTTGACGACAAGACGGATCCCACCGGGAACCTCGTCTCGTGAGATGAGCGCGGTCCGGAACAGCTTCTGCCACGCATATCGCGTGTCGCGCAGCTCGTCGTGGGTGAGCGTGCAGACGAT
>DATNMQ010000113.1:0-2322 GCA_035602465.1 Candidatus Sulfotelmatobacter sp.
CTACGTGACCGGCATCGCCGACCTCCAATCCACGAGCTCACTCACATGCGCGACATCGCGTCGCACCCACAGGTTCTGATCATTGCTCGATGACTCACCAGGCGACTGTCCAGTTACGGGGACTAGCGGTGCACACGCAACTGCCCCACCCGGACCCGCGGTGGGACGTCCTACTCGTAGTCGATTGAGGCGTCGAGGTTGATCCGGGCGAGCAGTTCCGCACCGTCTTGCGCTCCTCGGCGGTGCTGGTGGGCGCCGGCAGGTGTTATCTAGACCGAAGTTCCCCCTTGTAGGCGGGCCTGAATCTCGTTGTGCCTTTGTGAGCAGGTGTTTCGTGTTCTCGTCTGTTTCAGAGTGTAATCATGTAAATCTCAGGCAGTATCGGCGTGTCATCTTCTGTTTCAGCGATTGTCAGATGCTGATTGTGCTATACAGTAAGCATGTATGTGACGTCGGTGCCCAACCGGGGGTCACCGCCGGCGGTGCTGCTGCGCGAAAGCTACCGCGACGGGGGCAAGGTGAAAACCCGCACCCTGGCCAACCTGTCACACTGGCCCGAGCACAAGGTGCAGACCCTGAAACGCGCGCTGAAGGGACTGCCAGCGGCGGTGGATCTATCCGCGGCGTTCGAGATCACCCGCAGCCTGCCGCACGGGCATGTCGCGGCGGTGCTGGGCAGCGCACGCCGACTCGGCGTCGAGGAGCTCATCGATGCCACGCCGTCGCGCAAACGCGATCTGGTGACCGCGATGCTGGTGGCCCAGGTGATCGCGCCCGGCTCGAAGCTGGCGTTCGCGCGGGGGCTGCGCGCCGAGACCGCGACCAGCTCACTGGGGCAGGTGCTCGGCGTGGGCGGCTGTGACGAGGACGACCTGTATGCCGCGATGGACTGGGCGCTGGCCCGCAAAGACGCCATCGAAAACGCCCTTGCCGCGCGGCATTTGACTGAGGGGACGCTGGTGCTCTATGACGTGTCCTCGGCGGCGTTTGAGGGCCGCACCTGCCCGCTGGGGGCGATCGGGCACCCCCGAGACGGGGTGAAAGGGCGGCTGCAGATCGTCTACGGGCTGCTGTGCACAACCGCCGGGATACCGATCGCGATCGAGGTGTTCGAGGGCAACACGGCCGACCCGAAGACCCTGGCCGCCCAGATCGACAAACTCAAACACCGGTTCGGGTTGTCGCGGGTGTGTCTGGTCGGGGATCGGGGCATGCTCACCAACGCGCGCATCCGCGACGAGGTGCGTCCCGCGCAGCTGGACTGGATCAGCGCGTTGCGCGCCCCGCAGATCAAAGCATTGGTCGAGGAAGGCGCATTGCAGTTGTCGCTGTTTGATGAGCAGGACCTGGTCGAGATTAGCTCCCCGGAGTTTCCCGGCGAGCGGCTGGTGTGCTGCCACAACCCCGTGCTGGCCGAACAACGCACCCGCAAACGCCAAGATCTGTTGGTCGCCACCGAAAAGGACCTCACCCCCATCGCCGCGGCCACCGGCCGCGAGCGGCGCCCGCTGCGCGGCAAAGACAACATCGCGTTGCGGGTGGGCAAGGTGATCAATCACTACAAGATGGCCAAACACTTCACCCTCGAGATCACCGACGAATCCTTCACCTTCACCCGCAACAGCGAGGCGATCGCCGCCGAGGCTGCCCTCGACGGGATCTACGTGCTGCGCACCAGCCTGCCCACCGACACCCTCGCCGAGGGTGACGTGGTGTTGCGCTACAAGGGACTCGAAGACGTCGAGCGGTTCTTCCGCACCCTCAACACCGAACTCGACGTGCGTCCCATCCGCCACCGGCTCGCCGACCGGGTGCGCGCCCACGTGTTCCTGCGCATGCTGTCCTACTACATCAGCTGGCACATGAAACAGGCCCTCGCCCCGATCCTGTTCTACGACAACGACAAACCTGCCGCCCACGCCAAGCGCACCAATCCCGTCGCCCCGGCCCAACGCTCCGATGGGGCACTTGCCAAGGCCGCACGCAAACGCTCCGCCGACGGCCACCCGGTGCACAGCTTCACCAGCCTGCTCGCCGACCTGGGCACCATCTGCGCCAACCACATCCAGCCCGCCGACGACATGCCAGCATTCACCCTCATCACCACCCCCACCCCGCTGCAGCAACGCGCCTTCGAACTGCTCGGCATCTCCCACCGCCTGGGCTACATGTAGTCAGTACGCCACACCGGCGAGAATGCGAAATCCCTGCTCAACACCCCACCACGTCACCAAACCAGGGGGAACTTCGGACTAGGAGCGCTGTAGCCTTCTCGAATCGCTCCGTGCCGCCGTGTGAGTTGAGTCCGCGCATAGAAGCGTG
>DATNMQ010000127.1:0-8459 GCA_035602465.1 Candidatus Sulfotelmatobacter sp.
CTCGCGACACGAGCAGATCAAGCGCTTCACCATCCTGCCGTCGGAGTGGACGGCAGAATCGGAGGAGCTCACCCCGACCCTCAAGCTGAAGCGCCGGGTGATCCTCCAGAAATACGCCGAGAGTATCGAGCGGATGTACACTGCTGTGCCCACGCCCGTGTAGCACCCCGAAGGCTTGGTGTTTCTGGCGGCCGTAGGACGGGTAGGGCGCTCGGGCATTTCGGACCTCGAGATCGGATACTCAGCTCGGAACGTACGTGAATGGGTGCCCTTCAGGGGGCACTGTCGGCGTTTGGCCTGGTGGAGACCGAACCACGTCACGTCCAGCGGGCCCGTCAGGTTCAGCGAATGCTTGCCGGCCGCAGCCAACATGGCCGAAATGTCCCGGGCTCCCCCGATCATTTTCTGAGTTCAAAATCGGCGATTTCGCCTGCTCTGTAGCGCCGCCGGATCACGGCCGGATCACAGATCTCCTTGGGACCCATTCGCAACCGAGGGTGTCTTCGGGTTGGCGTGGGCCGCGGCGTGCTTCGCCTGTGGGCGATCACGCGAGCGGGGTCTGCGCATCGCGTTCGAGCTCATCTCCGACTGACCGACGCGATCCAGGCGGCAATCTGGGCGCGGGAGTTGAACCCGAGCTTGTTCAGGATGCTGCGGACGTGGCTGTCGACGGTGCGCTCCGAGATGAACAGGCGGGCCCCGATCTGCCTGTTGCTCAGGCCCTCGGCGACCAAGCTCGCCACCTCGGCCTCTCGCTTGCCCAGCACGCCGGCGCCATCACCATCAGACGCAGCCCGAGCATCGATGGACTCGCCGAGGGCAAGGCCTATCGCGGCTTCGCGATTCATGCGTTTGCCGGCGGTGAATTCGGCATCGAACTTCGGCCGCCCCAGCACCGCGACCGCCGACTCCTCGGCCTGGTCGAGCAGCGGCGCCAGCGGCGCGATGATGCCCGCACCGGCTCCGAGGCGGGTCGCCTCCGCGGCCCCCAGCAGCTGCGCCCCCAAGCGTGCCTCGCGGGCCCCTGCCGCGAACCAGCCGAATGCGGCCAATAAATAAGACTGAGCGAGCCGGTCGTCGATGCGCCGGGCGATCTGGAGCGCCTCTGTATAGAGAGGTTTGGCGGCGTCGGTGTCGCCCATGATCAGGGTCACGAACGCCAGTTCCATCAGCATGATCTCCAGGACGTAGAGGTCGCCCGCACCCCGACTCAGGCTCACGCCCTCCGACGTCGCCTCACGGACCGCGTCCAGCTCGCCTGTGAACATTCCGTTTAGGGCTCGGGCCTGCAGAACCGACGTGGTGGCTGCAAGGTCGTTGGCCTCCGCCACCGCTGTCAGGGCCTCCTCGTAAAAGGCGTCCGAGGCCGCGCGGTCGCCCGCCGTCATCGCGGCAATGGACGCCATCGACGTCGCCTGTGTCAGAAGCCCGGCGTGATCCAGCTCTCGAGCCGCATCCACCGCGCGTTGGAGCCACGGCAGCGCAGCCGTCGTATCGGCCTGAAGGACGGCGAGGAACCCGCGCAGGAAGCAGGCCAACGCTATCGATTCCTTCTCGCCGCGTCCTCCCGCGAGCATTTGGTCCAGCCACGCCACGCCCTCGGTGGTCGCGCGCGTGATCCAGAACCAGCCGAGCGACGCGACGAGCTCGATCCCACGACTGAAATCTCCGCGATCAAGGCAGTGCCGCAGGATGGCGCGGATGTTGTCGATCTCGAGCTGCATCCACTCGAGCCACTCGGCCAGCCGGTATCGAGCCGGCGGTCCCGTCAGGGCGCACAGCTGCACGTAGTAATCGGTGCAGCGCTCCCCGAGCGTCTCGACCTCGCCGGCCTCCCGCAACTTGAGCGCTGCGTACTCGCGCATCGTTTCGTGCAGCCGGTAGCAGGCGACGCCACTCACGTCCTCCTTGATGACAAGAGACTTCTCGACCAGCGACGAAACATGGTCGAGGTCGAATTCGCAGACGCCCTCCACGTCCTCCAGAGTGAACCGGCCCGCGAACACGCACAGCCGCCGCAGCAGCGTCCGCTCGCCGGCAGACAGAAGGTCGTGGCTCCACTCGATGGTGGTCTCGAGCGTCTGATGCCGCGGAATCGCCGCCCGGCCGCCTCCGACGAGAAGGCCGAACCTGTCGCTCAGGCGCTCGAGGATCTGCTCCACCGACAGCGCCCTCGTCCGCACCGCCGCAAGCTCGATCGCCAGCGGCAGCCCGTCCAGCCGCCGGCACACATCCGCGACCGCCGCCTGGTTCCCCAAAGTCAACTCGAAAGCGCCAGAAGCCGCGGCCGCCCGCTCGACGAAGAGCATCACCGCCTCGTTCTCTCGCAGCGCGCCGTCATCCACCGCGGGCAGCTCCAGCGGGGGGATGGGGAGGACGTGCTCGCCCGCCACGCCCAGCGGCTCCCGGCTGGTCGCGATCACCCGAACGCCCGGCGCGGCGCGAACGACATCGTTCACCATCTCGGCCGCCGCTCCCAGCAGGTGCTCGCAGTTGTCGAGCACCAGCAGCAGCTCCTTGTCGGCGAGGTAGGAGCGGAGCAAAGCACGAGGCTCCGTCGCCGCCTGGTCCCGCAGGTCAAGCGAGGACATCACGGCGTAGCCGACCAGCGAGGGGTCCCGCACCTCCGCGAGCTCCACGAGCCACGCGCCGCCAGGGAATCCCCGCGCCAGGCCCGCGGCGGCTCGCAATGCGAGGCGGGTCTTGCCGACACCGCCCGGCCCGACCAGGCTGACCACCCGCGCCGCCCCGAGCTTCTTCCGCAGCTCCGCCAGCTCGCGCCGCCGCCCGATGAAGCTGGTCGCTTCGGCCGGCAGGTTGCCCAGGCGGCGGACTGGCTTGGCCATCGTGAGACGGCAAGTTACTACCCAGGCGGGTGACGCGCCGGAAGCCGAGGAATTCGGTGATTCCACGGATTCCCGCGGCCAACGCCCTGCGTAGCTTGTGAAGCGTGATCGAGGAGCCTCGGAAGAGAAAAGTGGAGGTCAGCTTCGTTGGCGCCCCGCCCGTGCAGCAAATCGCGCGGGCGTCGGGGGTGAGCCGCGTCGAGATCGTCGACGGCCGGCTCCTCCGCTGCGTCGTCCACGGCAGCTTCCAGCCGTTTCTCGAGGCGTTGCACGGTCACGAGGTGATCAGCCTCAAGTCCAGCGACCTTATCCAGGAGGGATGAACAAGTGGTCAGCAGCTACCCGGTCCAGTTCGACGTCGACTTTCCCGCCCGGCCGCTCGGCCGGCTCACGACCGCCTTCCGTCTGATCGTCGCGATCCCGATCGTCGTCGTGCTCACTATGCTCACCGGTCAGACGTTCGGCAACGACGACAATACGCGGACGCTGGTCATCGGCGGCGCCGCCGTGTTCGTGCCGCTTGTCCTGATGCTGGTGGTCCGCCAGAAGTACCCGCGATGGTGGTTCGACTGGAACCTCAACCTGCTCCGATTCTCCAACCGGGTCACGGCGTACATGGCGCTGCTCGACGATCGCTACCCGTCAACAGACGAAGACCAGGCCGTCCACCTCGACTTCCCATATCCCGACGCCAAGCAGCTCAACCGCTGGCTGCCGCTGGTCAAATGGCTGCTCGCCATCCCGCACTACGTCGTGTTGTTCTTCCTGTGGATCGGCGCTCTGTTCGCGATCGTCTTCGCCTGGTTTGCGATCCTCTTCACGGCGACCTATCCGAAGGGCCTTTTCCGCTACGTCGTCGGCGTGCTTCGCTGGCAGAACCGGGTGACCGCGTACGCCTTCACCCTGGTCACCGACCAGTACCCACCCTTCAGCCTGAGCTGACGTCGATGAACGCGATCGTCTGCGACAAGCGCAACAGCCTGACGCTCGAGGAGATCGAAAGACCGGCGGTGGCCGACGACGGCGTGCTCGTTCGGGTGCACGCGTCGTCGGTGAATCCGGTCGACCTCTTTCCTCTCAGCGGCGCGGGCCGCCTGATGCGGCGCATCAACCGCAAACCCAGGCGAGATGTGCTGGGCACCGACTTTGCGGGGACCGTTGAGTCGGTTGGCAAGGACGTCACGCGCTTTCGACCCGGCGATGAGGTGTTTGGTGGCGAGCACGGGTCGTTCGCCGAGTACATCTCCATCTCAGAGACGGCGGGCCTCGCGCGGAAGCCGGCCAACATCACATTCGAGCAGGCAGGCACCGTGGCCGTCGCGGCGCTGACCGCGCTGCAGGCGGTCCGCGATCACGGCCAGGTCAAGCCAGGCCACAAGGTGCTGATCAACGGCGCCTCCGGAGGCGTGGGCACCTTCGCCGTACAGATAGCCAGGTCGTTCGGGGCCGATGTGACGGCGGTCTGCAGCCCGCGCAACGTGGACACCGCCCGCTCACTCGGCGCGCACCGGGTCATCGACTACACGAAAGCGGACTTCACCAAGGGCGCGGAGCGCTACGACGTGATCCTGGACATCGCCGGTAGCCATAACTTCTCCGAATATCGGCGCGTGCTTCTACCCGCAGGCATCTTCGTCCTTGTGGGTGCGGCCGCGATCCAACACGTCAGCGCGATAAAGGCGCTCGGCCACTTCGCCGGCGTGCGCCTTCGCTCGATGCGGGGCAGCCAGAAAGCGGCATTCTTCATCACCAAGCTCACGCAGCAGGACCTGGACGCGATGGCGGATCTGATGGCCTCAGGCAAGGTGACGCCGGTCACTGAGAGGCGGTATCGGCTCGACGAGGTCCGCGAGGCGCTTCGCTACTTCCGCGAGGGCCACGCGCGGGGCAAGATCGCCATCGACGTGACGCGCTCAGCACCCGATGGCGCCGGAGCGAACTCACAACCGGCAGCGGTCGCTGTGTGACCTGGGCTGTAACCCGGCCCGAAATGACTTCACTCAGCCGTGATGCCCGAGTGGCTGGGATTCTGTATATCGCAAGCTCGGTACCTGGCTTCTTTCGCCTCATCTACATTCCCAGCGCTCTGTTCGCGGCGGGCAACGCCGCGGCGACGGCTTCCAACATCGCGGACCACGCGTTTCTGTTCCGGCTCGGCATCGTCGCCAACCTCCTCTGCAATGCCTTGTGGATCTTCGTGGTGTTGGCCCTTTATCGGCTGCTCAAGGGTGTTGACCAGGCGCTCGCCTCGTTGCTCCTGATCCTGGGCGTCGTGGTGTTCCCATCGCCTTCGTCAACGCGGCCAATGACGTGGCGGCGTTGCTCCTCATTCGGGGCGGCGATTTCCTGTCGGTCTTCGACCAGCCGCAGCGCGACGCCATCGCCATGCTGTTCCTCAACCTGCACCACCAGGTTGATCTCGCGTTTAACATGCTTGGAGGCCTGTGGTTCATCCCGTTCGGCCTCCTCGTGTACAGGTCGCGTTTCCTGCCGCGGCTCCTCGGGGTCTGGCTGCTCCTGGCCTGTATCGGCTATGAGTCGATCAGCGTCGCCGGCTTTCTGTTCCCGGCGTACGCGGACACGGTCTCGAGGTTAGCTGGGCCGGCCCTGACTGCGGAGGTGGCGATCATGCTCTGGCTCACGATCCGCGGCGTCAACGAGAAAACGGCCATGCGGGAACCACTGCCGGCGGCTCAACCGGACTGAGGCGGCAGATTTTCCAGGATTCGCCCGGCGGCAGCTCAGCAATATCGATATCGTCTCGACGCGCGACTGGCCTGAGCCTTCGCATTGACGCGAGAGGGGCATCGGCTTACTCGGGCCAAAACAAGGGCCCGGGACCTCAGAATTGCTCGGACATGGACAGCCTAGGACAGCGGAGCGAGCTTGCGCCGCACGCCGCGCCGCGGCTGGTGGTCGGGTTCGGATTGGTCGCGGTGCTCGGTTTGTTGGCCGGAGCGATCGCGATGCGCGGGAACGAAGCGGCGCTAGTCCTGGGAAGTGGAACCATCTTGATGGCGATTGCGGCGCCCGTCTGCTACTGGCTGTGGCTGGCGAACACCAGGCTGCTGATCGGACCGGGCGTGGTCGGATACCAGAACCTGCTCGGCGGGCAGCGCGTGTGGCCCACTTCGGATATTGCGCGAGCCGTCCAGTTAGTGATCGTCTACCCCAGCCGCTACGGCGACCAGGCCAAAGCGGCGTTGCTGCTGGTTGGGGCGGACGGGCGGTGTCTTCAGAAAGTGAGAATTGCGGCCTGGAGCGGCGACGATGTCGCAGCATTCGCCGCCGCAAACGGGCGATCGTTGGAATACTTAGGGTCTTATTCGCCGGTTGAAGCGAACAGGGAGTTCCCAGGCTCCGTGGGCTGGATGTACGCCTACCCCGGACGGTCGGCAGCGATCGCCGCAGGAATCGTGGTTGCGATTGGTGCGACAGTCGTATTGACGCACCTGAGCTCGAGGTAGTCGTTCGGACTTCACCAATTCCCGTCTGACGATCGGAACTCATTTCGCGCGTGACGACCGGGGGGCATCTGACGTTTCATCCTGATATGGCAGTGTCCAATACGCTCCGCGTCCTCGTGGGCCTTGTCTCCGCGGCAGTTCTGGCCTCCTGTGGGGCTGTGATGACGGGCGGCGGGCCGAGCCCGAGCCCAGGTCCGACGCCGGAAGCGCGGCCGATCGTCGCCACGGACTCAGACAACGGCAAGACTTTCGAGTTGCACGTGGGCGATCGATTGGAAGTGAACCTCGCCAGCACCTACTGGACTATCCACGAAAGCAGCGACCTGAGTGTCCTCAGATTGGCAGGACCGCCGGCGATCTCACCTCAACCCAACGGGTGCGTTCCTGGCGCGGGCTGCGGACTTGCGATCGCGTCTTTCGACGCGGTCGGTAAGGGGTCTGCGGACGTCACCGCGTCGCGGACCAGTTGCGGTGAGGCCATGCGCTGCGTCGGAAACGCGGGCTCCTACCGCCTAACGGTGGTCGTCGTCTCCTAACACTCAACCGCCAAAGTCGATGCTTGACACTCGGCCCGGCAGTCCCCATATTTTTCGCGCCCGGACAAGGGGACCGGGCACGGTGCAGGTGGTGGACTAGTCCGGCCAACCTCGAGGCGGCCGGGGGGAGGAGTGGGGTGGCTCTTCATGGACGTTGGAGACTTCTGTTCGGGTTTGCCATCGCGGCTGTCGCACTTGGGTCCATACCCGTGGTTGGCGCGTCAGCCGCCACAAAGCAGCCTTCCGTTCACCCGGCGGCGTATGTCCCGCTGCTGAACAGCCCGGTAGTCGCGGCGCGAAATGCCAGCAAGGCAGTCATACCGGCCGACCTGGTCTTCAACAACATGGACTACAACGGTGGACCGCTGATGCCGTCGAACACGGACTACATGGTGCTGTGGAGCCCGCGCGGCCGCGAGGCTTACCCGTCTGGCTTTATCGCCGGGATTTCGCAATATTTCAAGGATCTTGCCCACGACAGCGGCGGCCACCAGAACGTGGACTCGGTGTCTGCTCAATACCAGGACCTGACCGGCGCGTTCGCCCGCTACGCGACGACGTTCGGCGGCGTGCTTGTGGACACGCAGCCGTATCCGGCGAGCGAGTGCCCGGCCAACAGCCCAGTGACCAACTGCCTGACCGACCTCCAGATTCAGGTGGAGCTGGAGCGTTTCGTCGCTGCCCGCCACCTCGTCAAGGACCTCAGCCACGAGTACTTCCTCATGACGCCGCCCCACGTGGAAACGTGTTTCAGCAATGACCCCACCCAGTTTTTCGGAGGATGCTCGGCGGGCGAGGTGCCAGGTGACCTCGCGTTCTTCTGTGCGTACCACTCGAACACGACGATATCGCCGTTCCTGATTTACGCGAACGATCCTTATGTTCCCGGGGTCCGGGGGTGCGACGACGGCAACCATCCGAACGGTTTCTGGGACGGTGAGCTAAGTGGCGGCCTGAGCCATGAGCAGAACGAGTCGGTTACAGATCCGATCCCGAATGACGCTTGGACCAATGGGGCCGGTTTCTTCCATGGTTTCGAGGTTGGCGACCAGTGCGTTGGTGAGAACGGCACCCCGCTTGGGACGCACAACGGAGCGCTGTACAACCAGGTGATCAACGGCCATTTCTACTGGTATCAGGAGGAATGGAGCAACGTCGGTCACACGTGCCTCCAGCGGCTCGGGCCCATTGCAACGATGCCGACAGCGAAGCTTGAGGTGACCAGGGGCGACGGGCTCATGCTGAACTTCGACGCCACGGGCTCGACCGCACCTGGCGGCGTTGCCCAATATGTCTGGCAGTTCAACGACGCCTTCGGCGCTGAGACCGTTGAAATGACCACACCGAAAATCTCGCACACGTTCCCGTCGGCGGGTGCTTTTTCCATCGGCTTGACCATCTTTGCCCACGACGGCCTGTCCACGGGCACGGGCGGCATTGTCACCACGGGCCACGGTGGGATCTCGCGCGGGTTTACGTTCTCGCCGTCGAGTCCGGACGAAGGCCAGACAGTCAGATTCAACGCTCTGTTTGCGACTATGAGTGCTAAGCCGGTGCTCGTAAATCTGTGGGAGTTCGGAGACGGCTCAGTCGGCGCAGGCGCCAATCCC
>DATNMQ010000133.1:0-4603 GCA_035602465.1 Candidatus Sulfotelmatobacter sp.
GAACTCTCGATGGGCCAGTGACCCATAACGGTTTTCGAGACCGTCGCCTTCAACCGGACTCGGCCACCTCTCCGGAGCGCTGCTGAGCATATCCACCAGGGCTCGACGGGGGCTTGATGGCGGTCCCGACCGGATTCGAACCGGCGCTCTCGGCCTTGACAGGGCCGCGTGTTTGGCCAGGCTACACCACGGGACCGGCAGCGGCTAAGTCTACCAACGGCCTGAATTCCGCTCGGTTCTGCATGCGCGCCCCTTTAACCAGAAAGGGAAGAAGTCGGGGTCTTCCAAAGGGACAGGGGTAACTTGCTAGCCCTCACCCTGACCCTCTCCCCTGCGGGGAGAGGGAAAAATGAGGGTCCCCTGAAGGGGAGAGGGAAGAAGTGGGGTCTCGCCTTGCGGGGAGAGGGAAGAAGTGGGGTCCTCCGAGGGGGAGAGGGAACAAGGCGGAGGGAGTTGGAGACCCCAAACCTATAATTCCCTCCGGCGTGAGCGACAACGACAGGCCCACATCGGGCTCCCCCGAGGAGCTTCGGAGGCGGTTCCAGATCCTGGAGCGCGTCGCCATCTTCTTCACGCTCCCCGACAACATCCTCCACGCCCTCTCCCGTCGCCTCGCCCCCGCCAACGCGGCCAAGGGCTCGGTCATCGTCCACCAGGGCGACCCGGGCGACACGATGTTCATCGTCGAGTCCGGCCGCTGCGAGGTCTATGTCGAGGAGTCCCCGGGCCATACCATCACGATCGCCCTGATGGGCCCCGACGACTTCTTCGGCGAGATGTCCCTGATCTCTGAAGAAACCCGCACCGCCAGCGTCAGGGCGCTCGAGGACTGCCGCCTCCTGACGCTCGACCGCAAGACGCTTTACGAGACCGTCCCGGCGGACTCCGACGCCCTGATCGAGCTGACCAAGCTCGTCGAGCAGCGCAAGGACACCCTGCCCAACCTGATCGCGCGCGCCCGCATGGTCGCCCCCGAGCAGGCCGCATCGACGGTCGCCATCTACTCGCCGAAGGGCGGGTCTGGGCGGACCACGATTGCCGTCAACCTCGCGGCCGCACTTGCCAAGAGGTTCCCAGGCGAGGTGCTGCTGGTCGACCTCGCGCTCCCCTACAACCACGCCGCCCTTATCTCCTACCTCACCCCGACCGGGTGTCTTGCCGCCGCGAGCCAGGTGCCGCCGCAGAACTTCGAGGAGGCTGTCCTCGGGGCGATCCTCCACCACCCCGGCGGCATGATGCTGCTCCCAGGCGTGCTCCGCGCCGAGCAGGCGGACCTCATCACGGTCGACCTGGTCAATCGCGCGATGGGCATCCTGGTCAACGCCTTCCGCTACATCGTGTTCGACCTCGGTGTGGCCTTCACCGACATCGTGATCAGCGTCCTCGACCACTCGCAGCGCGTGCTCGTGCTCGTCACGCCCGAGCTGTCATCTCTGAAGGACGTCGGCGAGCTGCTGAACATCTTCACCAACGTGCTGAACATCGTGCCGGGGCGCGTGATCCTCGCCCTCAACAACAAGGTCCCGAAGTCGGTGGTGAGCAAGGAGGACGTCGTCCGCACCCTCAAGCAGGAGCTGGCCGTCGAGATCGAGTTCGACGGGACCAAGCCGGACGAGGCGGCGGTCAAGGGCGAGATCCTGGTCCTGACCGATCCGAAGAGCGCGATCGCCCGGGGCGTCGAGCAGCTGGCCCAGATGATCTCCGGGGCCGTCGGCTCGGAGCCGAAAGAGAAGAAGGGCGGGTTCAAGCTCGGGAGGCGCTAGGGCTGGGCAGGCGGTAAGGCATTGCCTACGCCCCTCACCCTGACCCTCTCCCCGAAGGGGAGAGGGAAGTATTGGGAGGGCTTAACCCCCCGTGGTAACATCCCATTCGTGATCGAACAAGCTGTCGTCTCACTCACCCCCGACGCGCAGTCTCGGCTCAAGGAGCTTCTCGCCAAGGAAAACAACCCGCAGCTCGCCCTCCGCATCTTCGTGAGCGGCGGCGGATGCTCGGGGATGCAGTACGGCATGGCCTTCGACGACCAGCGCCGCGCGGACGACCTCACGGTCGACCAGGACGGAGTGCAGATCGTCGTGGACGACTTCAGCGTGTCCTACATCCGGGGAGCGGAGATCGACTACGTCGACAGCCTGATGGGTGCCGGTTTCACGGTGCACAACCCCAACGCGACGCACTCGTGCTCGTGCGGCCACTCATTCGACACCGGCGACGACGCCGGCGGTGCGCAAGCTTGCGGGTGCGGCCACTAACCCACAGCCGCTGACCGTTCGCTATACCGGTTCCTGGATCCGACTCTCCTTCGTGGTTGCCAGCGACAGCGGGGGCTATCGTTCAAGGTGATGTTGAGCTCCAGGCGGTTCCGTGAGGTGGCACTGCTCACGCTCGGAGTCATCACGCCCGTCGGCATCCTTGCGGTCAACGCGTCCGCTTTCGTGATGGTCCACCTGAACGCGTTCCGCATCGGCATCGCCGCCTGCGCGCTCGTCAGCGGCCTGGTCCTGAACGGTCTTACCGCCTGGTGGTTGCTGCGGCTCGCGAGTCGTAACGCGCCGCCGCTGTTTCGCGAGTACCGCACCTGGGCGGTAGGCGCCGCCGTGCTGGTCGTCCTGCTGACAGCCGCCGCCGGCGGCTACCTCACCTACCTCGGGCTCCGAGACCCCAGGCGGCTGCCCGACGCGCTGTCGGTCATCGTGGCGACGTTCATGCTCGGGCTACCGTTCGCCGTCTCCATCGTGGCGCGGCGCATCGCAGGGATCGGCGGCATCATCCCGGTCGAAGAACCCCCTGGAAAAGAAAGGAGCCCCCGCCGAAGCGGGAGCTCCCTGCGAAGTCGGACTTAGTCCGGCTTACATCATGTCGGGCGACATGCCGCCCATTCCTCCGGAGTTTCTCTTTTCCTCGGGCACCTCGGTGACCATCGCCTCGGTGGTCAGGACCATCGCGGCGATCGACGCGGCGTTCTGCAGCGCCGAGCGAGTCACCTTGGCGGGGTCGACGATGCCCGCCTCGAACATGTTCACGAACTTGTCGTTCAGGGCGTCGTAGCCCATGCCTTCCTTGCTCGTGCGGATCTGCTGCACGATGAGCGAGCCTTCCTTGCCGGCGTTGAGGGCGATCTGCTTGATCGGCTCCTCGAGCGCCTTGCGGACGATCGCGACACCGGTCGCCTGGTCGTCCTTCAGGCCGAGCCCGCCGTCGAGCTTCTTCTGCGCGTTCAGCAGCACGGTGCCGCCACCCGCGACGATGCCCTCTTCCACCGCGGCCTTGGTCGCGCTCAGCGCGTCCTCGATGCGGTGCTTCTTCTCTTTCTGCTCCACTTCGGTGGCCGCTCCGACCTTGATCACCGCGACGCCGCCGGCCAGCTTGGCCAGCCGCTCCTGCAGCTTCTCCTTGTCGAAGTCGGAGGTGGTCTCCTCGATCTGGGCCTTGATCGCCTTGATCCGGCCCTGGATGGCGGCCATCCGCTTCGGGTCGTTCTCGGCGTCGACCACGACCGTGGTGTCGTCCTTGGTCACGGTGACCTTGCGCGCCTTGCCCAGCTGCTCGACCTTCGTTTGGTCGAGCTTCAAGCCGAGGTCCTCGGAGATGACCTGGCCGCCGGTCAGGATCGCCATGTCCTCGAGCATCGCCTTGCGGCGGTCGCCGAAGCCGGGCGCCTTGACCGCGACGGCGGTGAAGGTTCCGCGCAGCTTGTTGACGATTAGGGTGGCGAGCGCCTCGCCCTCGACGTCCTCGGCCACGATCAGTAGCGGCTTGCCCTGCTGGACTACGCGCTCCAGCACGGGGAGCAGGTCCTGGATGGCTGAGATCTTGCGGTCGGTGATGAGCACGAACGGCTCGTCCAGGACCGCTTCCATGCGGTCCGGGTTGGTGACCATGTAGGCGGCGACATAGCCGCGGTCGAACTGCATGCCCTCGACCACCTCGAGCTCGGTAGCGATCTGCTGGTTGTCCTCGACGGTGATCACTCCGTCCTTGCCGACCTTGTCCATCGCGTCGGCGATCAGGTCGCCGATCAGCGGGTCCTGGGACGAGATGGCCGCCACGTGGGCGACGTCCTCGTGACCCTTGACGGGTACGGACAGCCTCTTGATTTCATCGACGACGGCCTGGACGGCCTTCTCGATGCCGATCTTCAGCTGCATCGGGTTGGCGCCCGCGGTGACGTTGCGGAAACCTTCGTTGATCATGGTCTGGGCCAGGAGAGTCGCCGTGGTGGTGCCGTCACCGGCCACGTCGTTGGTCTTGGTCGCGACCTCGCGCAGAAGCTGCGCGCCGGTGTTCTCCATTGCGTCCTTGAGCTCGATCTCGCGCACGATCGTCACGCCGTCGTTGGTGACGGTCGGGGCGCCGAATTTCTTCTCGAGGACCACGTTGCGGCCCTTCGGGCCAAGCGTGATACGGACGGCCTGGGCAACTGTGTCGATGCCCTTCTTAAGGGCTTGCCTCGCCTCTACATCGAATGTGACTGTCTTTGCCATATAAATCCCTCTTCTACTTTTTGCTGGTTTTGCCGTTCGATGAGACGACGGCGAGAACGTCCTTCTCCGAGACGATCAGGTACTCGATCTCGTCGTGCTTGAATTCGTTGCCGGCGTAC
>DATNMQ010000135.1:0-3472 GCA_035602465.1 Candidatus Sulfotelmatobacter sp.
AAGAACCCGCACCTCGCGGACTACCTGATCAAACGGGCCCTCACGCGACGGGGCGTCGCCGACCTTTCGCCGCTCGACGACTCGGCGGAGCTTGCCGCGCACGGCTGGATCCTGCAGCGCGCACAACGGCAGTAGTCCGGGCGGCCTTTCCGTTTTTCGAGCCGTTCGATCCCGAGGCCCCAACCAGCGTGCGCGGTGTCAGAGCCTCTTTCAGGATCTGGTCGATCGACTCGATCATCACGAACTTCATCTCCTTGCGCAGCTCCGCCGGGATGTCGTCGAGGTCGGCCTCGTTGCGGTTCGGGATCAGGACGCGGCGCAGCCCCGCCCGGTGCGCGCCGAGCACCTTCTCCTTGATCCCGCCGATCGGCAGCACGCGTCCGCGCAGCGTGATCTCGCCCGTCATCGCGACGTCGTCGCGCACGGGCCGCCCGGTGAGGATGGACGCCATCGCGGTGAGCACCGTGACGCCGGCGGACGGTCCCTCCTTCGGCTGCGCGCCCGCGGGCACGTGCACGTGGATGTCGTTCTTGTCGAACAGCGTGGGGTCGATGCCGATGTCGCCCGCGCGCGCCTTCAGATAGGAGAGCGCGGCCGCCGCCGACTCCTTCATCACCTCGCCCAGCTGACCTGTGAGCTTCAGCTCGCCCTTGCCCGGCGTGAGGGCCGCCTCGACGAAGATGATCTCGCCGCCGCTCGGCGTCCACACAAGCCCGGTCGCGATGCCCGGGCGGTCGATGCGCTCCGCGACGTCGTCGAAGAAGCGGCGCTTGCCGAGCGCGGCGCGCACCTTCTTCACGTCGTCCAGCTTCTTCAGCCGCTTGCCGGAGGCCATGTCGGCGACGTCGCGCCGGATCAATGAGGCGATCTCGCGCTCGAGGTTGCGCACGCCCGCTTCGCGGGTGTACTCGCGGATGATCATGCGGACCGCGTCCGCCGAGATCACGATCTCGCCGGGCCGGAGCCCGTGCGCGTCCAGCTGCTTGGGCACCAGGAAGCGCTCCGCGATCTGCACCTTCTCGTCCTCGGTGTAGCCGGAGAGGTTCAGGACCTCCATGCGGTCGCGCAGGGCAGGCGGGATCGTCTCCAGCGAGTTCGCCGTGGTGATGAACATGACCTTCGACAGATCGAAGGGCACGTCCAGGTAGTTGTCGCGAAAGTCCTTGTTCTGCTCCGGATCGAGGACTTCCAACAAAGCCGACGACGGGTCGCCGCGCCAGTCGGCGCCGATCTTGTCGACCTCGTCCAGCATGAAGACCGGGTCGTTCGACTCGGCGCGCCGGATCGCCTGCAGGATGCGCCCGGGCATGGCGCCGATGTACGTGCGCCGGTGGCCGCGGATCTCCGCCTCGTCGTGGATGCCGCCCAGCGACGCGCGGGCGAACTTGCGGCCCATGGCGCGCGCGATCGACTGGCCGAGCGAGGTCTTGCCGACCCCGGGCGGTCCGACGAAGCACAGGATGGGCTCGCGTCCGCGCTCCGTCGACTTGCGCACCTGCTTCAGGCGCCGCACGGCGAGGTGCTCGACGATGCGCTGCTTGACCTTGTCGAGGTCGTAGTGGTCGGCGTCGAGGATCCCGCGCGACTTCTTGACGTCGACCTCGCCTCCGGTCGAGATGTTCCAGGGCAGCGAAACGATCAGCTCGAGGTAGGTGCGGATGACCGACGACTCGGGCGACGCGGAGGGGATGCGCTCCAGGCGCGCGATCTCGCGATCCGCCTCGCGCTGCGCCTCGGGCGGAAGGCCCGCCTTCGCGATCCGCTCGCGCAGCTCGCCAAGCTCGGCGTGCTCGGAGTCGAGCTCGCCCAGCTCGCGCTGGATCGCCTTGAGCTGCTCTCGCAGGAAGTACTCGCGCTGCGCCTTACCCATCTGCTCCTCGGCCTGGGACTGGATCTTGCGGCCGAGCTCCAGCACCTCGAGCTCGTGCGCCATGTGGCCGAGCAGCTTTTCGAGCTTCGCCTTCGCGGAGTCGAGCACGAGGATCTCCTGGCGCTGCTCGGTGGCGAGACGGATGTGATTCGCGATGTAGTACGCGAGGTGCAGCGGGTCGTCGATCGCGCCCGCCGCGCCCGCCAGCTCGGCGGGAAGGTGCGGCGCCAGCGACACCAGCTGCTGAAACGACGAGATCGCGCGGCGCATCAACGCCTCGCGCTCGATCGACTGGATGTCCTCCGTGATCTCGGAGTCCATCTCGACCGCGCATGTCAAGTACGGGTCCTCGGAGATCGCCTTGGTCAGGCGAATTCGCCGCAGGCCTAGCACCGCGAGCTGGACCGTGCCGTCCGGCAGCTTGAGCAGGTGCTGGACGCGGACCATCGTGCCGATGTGGTGGAGGTCCTTGAACCCCACGTCCTCTGCTGTCTCTTCGAGCTGCGTCGCGACCGCGATGTGCCGTTCCACGCCGGTCAGGTCCTCGAGCAGCTGCAGCGACTTCTTGCGCCCCACGGAGAGCGGGATGAAGATGCGCGGGAACACCACGGTCGACTTCAACGGAAGGACCGGAAGATGGGACGGCACGGCGCCCTCCAGGTTCACCGCGGGCATCTCGCTCACAAGAAGGTGATGCTACGCCCGCGAACGTCTGGCAGCGATCTTCTCCACCACGTATTCGGCATCCGCGCCGACGCCATCGATCAGCGACGAGGTGATGCCGTGCTGAAACGGAACGCCCACGAAATACAGTCCCGGCTGCGAGGGGACGACACCGCGCGTGTGCTGCAGGTGTCCGGCCTCGTCCGTGATGGGCAGCTTGATCCAGTCGTACGTGTGGTCGAAGCCCGTGCACCAGACGACACTTCCAACTTCGAGCACCCGGCCGTCGTCCAGGCGCGGCTTTCCATCCTGCACGCCGGTGACCCTCGGCACCCGCTCAACGCCCGCCGCAGCCAGGTGCGCGGGCTTGATTCGCACCAGGGGCTGTCCGCGACTCAGTGCCTGTGAGGCGACACGACGGCCTAGCGGGTTGTCGTTCGAGATGAGGTGCGTCAAGAGCCAGTACGCCGGCGGCGTGAACACCACCGGATAAGGCATCTGGCCGGTACGCCGTCCTGACAACCAGGTCTTGTGGCTCGCGGCCGCATCCAACGCGATTTCGGCGCCCGAGTTTCCCGCGCCCACCACCAGCACATCTCCGGCGCCGAGCTGCGAGTGATTTCGGTATTCGGTGGAGTGAAGCTGCGTGGTCGCCGGGCTCAGCTGCCCGGCGAATTTGGGCTTGCGAGGCGTCGCATAGGCACCGGTGGCGACGACAACCTGGTCCGCTTGCAAGCTCCGCCCGCCGGCGCTTACCTCGAACGTGCTGTCCTCGCGTGTCAGCGTCTCGACTTTCACCCCGAGTCGAAGCGGGAGCGCAAAACGTTTCACGTACGACTCCATGTAGTCAGCCGCCTGGTCCTTGGTCACGACGGTGCTGGGAGGCGCCGGAAAGGGCGCTCCGGGCAAACCGTTGATCCGGGCCGGCGTGAAGAGGCG
>DATNMQ010000136.1:0-1496 GCA_035602465.1 Candidatus Sulfotelmatobacter sp.
GGCCGCACGACGTGACGGGTCACGATGCGGAGGGCGGCCCGGTGGCCGCAGGTGCAGACTGGCTGCTGGGGTGGGCAGATACAGTCTTTGGACTCGACGTTGAAGAATGACTTGACCAAGCGGTCTTCCAGGGAATGGAAGCTGATCGTCGCCATACGACCACCGGGCTTAAGTGTCGAAAGAGCTGCTCTGAGTCCTTGCTCGATCTCGCCGAGCTCGTCGTTGACGGCGATCCGGATCGCTTGAAAGGTCCTCGTCGCGACGTGGATGTCGCGCGGCCAGGCTCGGCGAGGGATCGCGGACTCGACGGCCGAAGCCAGGTCGAGCGTGGTGCGGAGCGGGCGCCGCGCCACGATGAACTGCGCGATCCGGCGAGCCCAGCGTTCTTCGCCGTACTCCCGGAGGATCCGCTCGATCTCGGCGACGTCGTACTTGTTGACGATCGCCGATGCCGTGAGCGTGGTGCCGGGGTCCATGCGCATGTCGAGCGGCCCACCTGAGCGGAAGCTGAACCCCCGCTCGGGGTCGTCGATCTGCGTACTGCTGAGACCGAAGTCGAAGAGGATCAGGTCCGCCGGCACAAAACCGTGTTGAGCAGCCATCGCGCCAAGCTCGGAAAACCGTCCGTGGACGAGCACCGTTGCGCTGCCGAACGACGCCAGCGACTCCTGGCCGGCCTCGACCGCGGCGGGATCGCGGTCGATCCCGAGCAGCCTGCCGCCAGGTGTGATCCTCTCCAGGATCTGGCGGGCGTGGCCCGCCTGCCCGAGGGTGCAGTCGATCGCGACCGCCCCCACCCGGGGCTGGAGCAGCTCTATTACCTCTTGTGAAAGTGCTGGTACGTGCGGACTAATGCCCTGAGATCACCCTGTCAGCGAATTCGGTAAAGCGCCCTGATGCGTCGGTGTTGTAGTTGTCCCATCGGGCCTCGGGCCAGATTTCCACCCGCGAGCCCATGCCGATCACCACTACCGTCGACGGGGTCTCGATCGCCGCCAGGCGGCGCTGTTCGGGCTGCAGGCTGATCCGTCCCTGTCCGTCCGGCTCGAACGGGTCCGACATCGAGTACAGCGTGCGCGCCAGCGCTCGCTGGTCGGGACCCGGCAGCGGGCTCTTGAGCTGGTCGGCGAGGGCTGCCCACAGGTCCGGTGGATAGATCGCGAGGACGCTGTCCTGGCTCACCGAGACGAAGCTTCCCTCGCGCAGCTGCTTGCGAAACTGGACGGGGATCGCGAGCCGGCCTTTGTCGTCCACCTTCACGCGATGCGCCCCGGTGAACACTCATCTTGCCTCCCAGAAGCTGAGCCGGCGGCGGTGGCTGCGGGCGCAAAGGCTGCAGCCGCACCCGTGGAGCTCGAGCGGGAGGCGGTTTCCGTGCTTGTCGAACCGGTGGTTGACACCGAGGTCAGAGGCCCCATCGCGGCTGCGGGGAGAAGTGGCGTAGAGAAGGTGTATGGCGTGCCTTACTTGGACGTAGGGTGCGACGTATGGTTCTA
>DATNMQ010000139.1:0-3393 GCA_035602465.1 Candidatus Sulfotelmatobacter sp.
ACTTAAGCTCGGGCGTAGTGGTGGTGAAGTCCGCCAAGGATGGCGTGTGATTTGATGCTTCCGATTCGCTGAATTTGGCGAGTGACCGGCGCATCCTTGTTCAAGGATCGATGCGTTCTGACGCTATTATACAACACGACGACGGAACGCCCACGGGATCGCGGAGCACGAGCTTCTTTATCCGTGGCATCCTTGGGCAGGATGCCTGGTCCATATTCATGAGGTGGTTCAGAAGGCGGGCCGAGAGATTTTCCGTTGCAGCCTCTCTGGTCGGGCATCCGGGCGATGGCTGGAGATTCCGGCCTGGATGTTCGATCGGGCGGCCCGCGCGGCCTGGCGTGTTGGCGCCGCTCCCTATGTTGACCTTGCGGTGCTCACCGCCTTGGCAACGCTGCTGCAGGATGTGACGTCGGTTTCGGGCGCACCATCGCAATTGCGGGATTCAAGCGCAGCATTGGGCTCTCACGACGCGAATCGGGGAGATGTCCATGCCGCGCCCGCCTACCGCTCATCGCCATCCTCACAGCAATGCACGTCAGTTCGATCTGTTCTGCGACCCGCCCTACGCCGCGGCGCAGACGCCGCAATGGCAGGCGTTGCCCGCCGAGACGCGCCATACGCTGACGAAGCTGATGGTCCGCCTGATCTTGGGTCACGCCGACGGCGACCTCGCTCGGGAACGGGAGGAGATGCGTCATGATGTCTGAGAAGATCAGGCCGCACCATCTGGAGCGCAAGGCGATCCTGTATGTCCGGCAGTCCTCCGCCCATCAGGTTCTCCACAATCGCGAGAGCAGCGCCTTGCAATATGCGATGCGCGATCGTCTGACGGCGCTGGGCTGGTCTCGCATCGAAACGGTCGATGACGATCTCGGGCGCTCGGCGGCAGGCGGCGTCGCGCGCGCCGGCTTTGATCGAATGGTGGCCGAGGTCTGCCTGGGCAAGGTCGGTGCGGTCGCGGCGCGGGAAGTCTCGCGTTTCGCCCGCAACAGCCGTGACTGGCAGCAGCTCATCGAGATGTGCCGCGTCGTCGATACCGTGCTGATCGATCAGGAAACGGTCTATGCGCCGCGTCAGGGCAATGACCGGCTGTTGCTGGGATTGAAGGGCAGCCTCAACGAGTATGAGCTCGATCTTCTGCGCCAGCGTTCCCTGTCGGCCCGCTATGAGAAGGCCCGGCGCGGCGAACTCATCGTCGCTGCCCCGGTCGGCTTCGTGAAGGTCGGCGACAGGCTCGAGAAGGATCCCGATCGCCGTGTCCAGGAAGCCGTCATTCTCGTCTTCGACAAGGTCGCCGAGCTCGGCAGTGTCCGGCAAGCCCTGCTCTGGTTCATCGAGCATGGGCTGGACTTGCCCGCCAAGCGCTATAATGGCGACGTGGTCTGGCGCAGGCCGAGCTATGCGACCATCCACCGGATGATCGACAACCCGATCTACGGCGGCGCCTACGCCTATGGTAAGAGTCGTGTCGCGACAGGATATGATGCAGCAGCAGGGGTGATCCGACCCAGGAGCTGTCGTAAGGCGCGAGCCGAATGGCTGGCGCTGATCCCAGGCGTCCATGAGGGTTACGTCAGCTGGGAGCGGTCGGAGGCGATCCGCAAGATGGTGAACGACAACATGCCCACAGGCCGACATCACGGAGCGCCGAAGCACGGCGACGCTTTGCTCGCCGGCCTTGTCCGCTGCCGGCGTTGCGGACGCAAGCTGATGGTCCGCTACACAGGCACCAAGCATAACATTCCGCGCTATTCCTGTTGGCGGGGTTCGCTCGACAATGGCGAGCCACGCTGCATCGCATTCGGAGGATTGCGTGTCGACGACGCCATCGAGGAAGCTCTTCTGCGGGTTGTCGAACCGGGAGCGATAGCTGCGGCCGTCGAGGCCGAAGCACAAGCGGCCAGCCGCCGCGATCAGGTTCGTGATGCGCTGGTGCGCGACCTCGAGGCGGCGCGCTACAGCGCCGATCGGGCATTCCGGCAGTATGACGCCATCGATCCGCAGAACCGGCTGATCGCGGCGGAACTGGAGTTGCGATGGAACAGCGCGCTCACACGTGTAGGCGAGATCGAGACCAGGATTGCCGCGCATGATGCCTCGACATCGGAACCATCACGCTCGCCAGGACACGTCGCCGCGCTGGCCGCTGATCTCAAGGCTGTCTGGTCGGCGCCGCCGACCGACGCGAGGCTCAAGAAGCGAATCGTGCGCACCGTCATCCACGAGGTGGTCGCCGATATCGATGACGAAGCGTCAGAGATCGTTCTCCTGACCCATTGGATCGGCGGCGTTCACACCGAACTGCGCCTGCCAAGGCGCCGCCGCGGACAGCGCAGCAGCATCTCCGCCGACATGCTCGCCGCCGTCCGCCAACTGGTTCTCATCGCCAATGATGATCTGATTGCCGGCACCCTCAACCGGAACGGCCTGGTGACCGGCCACGGCAATCGCTGGACACGGGAGCGGGTCACCGCGCTCAGGTCGCATCATAAGATCCCGGTCTTTCGGCCGGCGCCGGATGGGAACGAGCCATGGCTCAATCTGAACAAGGCGGCGGGTTTGCTCGGCATTGCACCGAAGACGCTTAGGCTCGCCGCCGAAGCGGGCGAGATCGAAGGGGGGCATCCTCTGCCGGATGGTCCGTGGATCTTCAGCCGATCAACGCTCGGCGAACCGGCGGCTCAGCGCGTCGTTCATCGCGCGAGGCAGAACCCAAATCACCCCACGGGATCGCATCCAGATCAGCAAAACCTCTTCTCTCCAATCACATAGACAGATGGGTGTTATGAAACAGGATTGTAATAATCGGCGTATGATTTTAGAATCCGGCGCAGGTGTGCCTCGCTGAAGATAATGATGTGGTCCAAGCACTCGCGCCGGATCGATCCGATCAACCGTTCGGCAAAGCCGTTCTGCCAGGGCGAGGATGGTGCAATTGGCTTATCTCGGATGCCCATGGCGCGAAGTCGGCGTGTGACAACGGTGCCGTAGATGTCGCGGTCCCGGATCATGTAACCCGGAGCCTCAGCCCAAGGGAAGGCCTCAGTTATCTGACGTGCAACCCACTCCGCTGTCGGGCTGGTTGTGACGTTGATCCAGACGAGATCTCTGCGATTAAGCCGCACAATCATGAAGCCGTAAAGTAGTTTGAAGCCAATGGTCGGGACCACGAACAGATCCATGGCGGCAATGTCGGGAGCTGGTTTCGCAGAAAGGTCTTCCACCCCTGACTCGGAGGTCCACGTCGTTTCACCATGTACTTGGCAACGGTTGATTGAGCGACGCTAAACCCAAGCTTGAGCAGTTCGCCGTGGATGCGCGGCGCACCCCAAAGCTGGTTCTCCGTGCTCATCTGCCGGATCAGCGCGCGCAATTCCATCTCGATTCGCGGGC
>DATNMQ010000143.1:0-1327 GCA_035602465.1 Candidatus Sulfotelmatobacter sp.
GGGTGAGCGACTATCTGAGAAGTCAAGTTGCATTGGCGTATGCGGCACGCGCATCGCGTGCTTTTGCGTTGAGCCTGACGAGCAGTTTGCGCGCGAGCGCGATGCGGATCACCATTTTTTCTTTTCCTTTGGCGCGCAATCTGTCGCGGAACGCGCCGAGGCTTTGGTCGTAGCGCGCGGCGGTAGCGGCAACGAGGAACAGGATCGAACGAACGCCGGAACGTCCGCCGCGAACCGGCCGCTTGCCCCTTCGCTTGCCACTGTCGTTGGCGATCGGGGCAACGCCCACGAGCTTGGCAATGGCCCGGTTGGAGTAGGTGCCGATCTCCGGCAGCTCGGCCATCAGGCGGGCGACGGTCCGGCCGGCCACGCCCTTCACCGAACGCCATGTTTCGGCGAGCTGCGCCCACAGCGGATCGTCGTCAATCATGGAAGCGATCTCGCCCTCGAGCCTGCGCGACTGCCGCTTCAGCAAGGCGATCACCTCGTCGAGGCTGGCCAGCATCTCGGCGTTGTCGAGCAGGCTGGAGCGGCGCTGCTTCTGCACGGTGAGATCGTCGGTGACCTGCCGGAGCCTTGCCACAAGGGCCTTGATGCGCTGCTGGGCCTGGCTCGGCAGCGGCGTCGGCTGCAGACCCTTGTCGCGGGCGAAGCGGGCGATCATTCGGGTATCGATCCGATCCGTCTTCTCCAGCACGCCCATCGACTCGGCATATTGCCGGACATTGCGCGCATTGGTCACGGCACAGGGCAGGCCTTCTTCCCACAGCAGCAGGAACGCCCTGCGTTCATAACCCCCGGTCGCCTCCATCACCACCAGGTCCACCCGGTGCTGGCGACAGAATGCCGCCAGCGCCGCGATCCCGGCGGCGGTGTTGTTGAAGCTGCCGCGGACGGAACCGGGCTCGATACAAACATCGAGACTGGCCTTCGAAACATCCACTCCACAAATGATCTTCATCACGGTAACCTGCCTTGTGCGTGCGATTGTGATCAACCGACTGTTCGGTCGTGCGTGACAACGGCGAAGATCCCAGGCTCACCCACGGTTGTTGCCGGAGGGGTATCGGGCGACATCGCCGCGCGCTTTGGCCGGTGGCCACCGGCCAAAGCGCTCAGTCGCTTCCATCGCACATTTTGCTCAATGGGCAGATACAAGGGGTTAAGGTCTATCGTTAGGTCGTAACCCCTCACCCGACGCTTCGCGTCGACCTCTCCCAACGGGAGAGGTGAGGCTGAGCGTCGATGCGCATTTTCAGGGAGCCTCCCGGGATCATCGTTTTTTCATTTGGCCGCATCGTCGTCGAAAGGTCTGCTTTCCGCAACC
>DATNMQ010000148.1:0-1140 GCA_035602465.1 Candidatus Sulfotelmatobacter sp.
CACTTTTACTACGACAAGGGAGGCCCCTGATGAGTGAGTATGACGGAAAACAGTTCGTTGGGATCGATCTGCATCGGCAGCGGTCGGTGATCGTCCGCCAGTCCGAATCCGGTGAGCAGCTCTCGGCGGTGCGGATCGTCAACGATCCGGTCGCGTTGGGACTGCAGCTCGAGGAAGCTGGCGCCGACCCTGAGGTGGTGCTGGAAGCGACGTACGGCTGGTACTGGGCGGTCGACGTGCTGCAGGCCGGCGGAGCGCGGGTGCATTTGGCGCATCCGTTGGGAGTCAAAGGGTTCCGGTACCGGCGAGTGAAAAACGACGTGCGCGACGCTGGTGATCTGGCCGATCTGCTGCGGATGGGTCGGCTGCCCGAGGCGTGGATCGCCCCACCCGAGACGCGCGAGTTGCGGGAGTTGGTGCGCTACCGAGCCAAGCTGGTCGCGATCCGATCCGGACTGAAGGCGCAGATCCATGCGGTGCTCGCCAAAGCCGGCGTGTTGATCGCGGTGTCGGATTTGTTCGGAGTCACCGGTCGGCAACGGCTGGCGAAGGTGCCACTGGGCCCCGCCTACGCCCAACGAATCGGTTCGCTGCTGGAACTCATCGACATCCTCGATGGCCACGAAGCGCGCTTCGCCGCGATGATCGCCGAACGGCTAGACACCCACCGCGGCTATCAAGCGATCCAGCAAGTGCCCGGCATCGGGCCGACGCTGGCGGCGGTGTTCGTCGCCGAGATCGGGGACGTGCACCGCTTCACCGACCCCGCCCACCTGTGCTCATGGGCCGGGCTGACCCCGCGCCACCGCGAGTCGGACACCGTCGTGCACCGCGGACACATCACCAAACAAGGCTCCAAAGCGGTTCGCTGGGCCGCGATCGAGGCGGTGCAGCGCCACCCAACCACGGCCAAAATCTCAGCCGACAAACAACGCATCGAAGCTCGCCGCGGCAAGAACATCGCCAAGGTCGCCGCGGCACGCAAACTGCTCACACTGATCTACTACGGGCTGCGCGACGGCCAGATCCGCGCGCTCGACCGTGCCAGGGCGGCGTGAGCACTCCGGACGCAACCGCGCGCGGCCGCTTAATTGTCTGACCCCCGCACCATCGGCGTGGTCGCCCGCTTGATTGACCCCG
>DATNMQ010000152.1:0-1159 GCA_035602465.1 Candidatus Sulfotelmatobacter sp.
TTGCTGATCTGCGATTACTAGCGACTCCGACTTCACGGGGTCGAGTTGCAGACCCCGATCCGAACTGAGACCGGCTTTGAAAGGATTCGCTCCACCTCACGGCATCGCAGCCCTTTGTACCGGCCATTGTAGCATGTGTGAAGCCCTGGACATAAGGGGCATGATGACTTGACGTCATCCCCACCTTCCTCCGAGTTGACCCCGGCAGTCTCTCACGAGTCCCCACCATAACGTGCTGGCAACATGAGACAAGGGTTGCGCTCGTTGCGGGACTTAACCCAACATCTCACGACACGAGCTGACGACAGCCATGCACCACCTGCACACAGGCCACAAGGGAACCGACATCTCTGCCGGCGTCCTGTGCATGTCAAACCCAGGTAAGGTTCTTCGCGTTGCATCGAATTAATCCACATGCTCCGCCGCTTGTGCGGGCCCCCGTCAATTCCTTTGAGTTTTAGCCTTGCGGCCGTACTCCCCAGGCGGGGTACTTAATGCGTTAGCTACGGCACGGATCCCAAGGAAGGAAACCCACACCTAGTACCCACCGTTTACGGCGTGGACTACCAGGGTATCTAATCCTGTTCGCTCCCCACGCTTTCGCTCCTCAGCGTCAGTTACTGCCCAGAGACCCGCCTTCGCCACCGGTGTTCCTCCTGATATCTGCGCATTCCACCGCTACACCAGGAATTCCAGTCTCCCCTGCAGTACTCCAGTCTGCCCGTATCGCCCGCACGCCCACAGTTAAGCTGTGAGTTTTCACGAACAACGCGACAAACCACCTACGAGCTCTTTACGCCCAGTAATTCCGGACAACGCTCGCACCCTACGTATTACCGCGGCTGCTGGCACGTAGTTGGCCGGTGCTTCTTCTCCAGGTACCGTCACTTACGCTTCGTCCCTGGTGAAAGAGGTTTACAACCCGAAGGCCGTCATCCCTCACGCGGCGTCGCTGCATCAGGCTTGCGCCCATTGTGCAATATTCCCCACTGCTGCCTCCCGTAGGAGTCTGGGCCGTATCTCAGTCCCAGTGTGGCCGGACACCCTCTCAGGCCGGCTACCCGTCGTCGCCTTGGTAGGCCATCACCCCACCAACAAGCTGATAGGCCGCGGGCCCATCCCACACCGCAAAAGCTTTCCACCACAACCCATGCAGGCC
>DATNMQ010000142.1:0-4773 GCA_035602465.1 Candidatus Sulfotelmatobacter sp.
CAGCCAGTTGATGACGCCGGACCAGATGCCGGACGACCTCCCCAGGATGTCCAGCTCCTGAGGGCTCATGCCCGCGCTGTCGCGCGCGACGACCTGAGCCGAGCCGGCCTGGGCGAGCATCCAGAGCACCCCAACGATCGCTGCCATCAGAAACGAGGCGTACAGCAGCTCGCTGCGCACACTCCGACCGAAGAGGTCGCGCAGCACAAGCCCGATCGGAAACAGGCAAGTCATAGCGGCGATGAACAGCACGAACGAGACGTAGAGCTCCGGCCAGATTTGCCGGATGTACGCATAGTGCTTGGCCAGGTCGTCGGTGGTTGGGATGCCGATGCTGACGACCGTGACCAGGACGCCGGCCACGAGGGCGAGCCCCCCATAAGCCCACGCAAAAGCCCGACCGGTGCGCGCCCACTCGGGGTCGATCATTCCGCGTGCAGGACTTCCACCACGTTGGTGCGCGCCGCCCAGCGCCCGGGGATCATAGCGGCGAGCATGGAGACCGCCACGCCGAGCAGCAGGATGACCAACAGCTCCAGCGGGTTGAAAGCTGCGTAGCCGATTGGCGGAGTGTCATTGCCGGCCGAGCTGTTGACGACGTCCAGAAGGAGCCTGTTCATCACGACACCGAGGGGTGTCGCGACCAGGCCGCCGATCAGCGCGAGCAGTCCCGCGGAAGCCGCCACCATGACCATGACCTCGCGCGGACTCATGCCCACCGCCTTCAGGGTCGCCGTGTCGCGCACGCGCTCGCGCGTGTTCAGAAGGAGCGTGTTGAACACGCCGCCGATGGCGATCAGCGCGATGACGATCGCCAGGATCACGAGCACCGAGTCGATGATCTTCACA
Organism: Candidatus Sulfotelmatobacter sp.; assembly: GCA_035602465.1. Lineage (GTDB taxonomy): Bacteria > Chloroflexota > Dormibacteria > Dormibacterales > Dormibacteraceae > 40CM-4-65-16. Next base: position 850 of record DATNMQ010000142.1, read on the forward strand.
GGGCCGATTAGTCCGGTGTCGTTCGGCCGGACGTCGATGAAGTCGGGTTCGGCAGCAGCGACCCTCCGAATGTAGGCAGCGACGTTCGCCCCTGGCGTCAGCGTCACGTAATACACCTCAGGGCTCGATTCGGGACTGACCTCGGCCAGCGTCGACCAATCCATGAACAGCTCGTGGCCTAGATTCGACACGTCGAAGACCTCGCCCACCACGTGCAGTTGGACCGGTTTGCCGTTGGCCGTGGCGGTGAAGGTATCGCCGACCTTCAGGTTCGCGTCATGGAGCAACGCCTTCTCAGCCAGCACCTCGCCGGGGCCGCTGAACCAGCGCCCGGAGACAAGCATGTACCCCAGGTGCGACGCGTCCCCGCGGAACACCCGCGTGTTCACGGGGTCGCCGATGCCGGGGACGTCGAAGTTCTGGAGGGTCAGCGCCACGACCCGTGCTGTCTGGGGCTGCGCGTTCAGGATGCGCGTGACCTCCGAGTCCGGAAACCCGCTGCTGCGCGTGACGATCACCTGCATGTTGCCTGCGGAGGTCTCGCTGTCATTGATCTTCTGGAAGCTCCGCGGCAGGCCGATCGCCACCGTCACCGTCGCTACGCCCAGGAGGATGGCGATCAGGGTGAGTCCGCTGCGCAGGGGACGTGCAAATGCATCGCCGACGCCGAGCACGATGGGCTGTGGAAGGCGCACGCGGTTCGCGAGCAACCGCAGCCACCGCCCGCTGGCGCCGCGCGGCGCGGTCGCGGTCGCCAGGACTGCGACGGGCTTCATCAACCCGGCGCGCAAAGCCGGGAGGGTCGCGGCGAGGGCCACGATGAACAGGGCGCCGACAAGCGCAAGTAGGTCGAGGCCGATGGAAAAGCTGGGCACGTAGGCAAGACCGAGTGCCTGCGAGCTGTTCGCGAGCAGGGGCTGGCTCGCGACGGCGCCGGCCGGTATGCCAACGAGGCACGCCGCCACCGCCGGCGCCAGGATCTGCAGCACAAACACGGCGACGACCTGTCGCGGGGCGAAGCCGACCGCCTTCATGATCCCGATCTCGCGATACGAGGAGATCACGATTCCAGTCACAAGGTTGGCGACGATGGCGGCCGTGGCCGCGAGTGCGAACACGCTGAACGCCACGAGCACGCTGGTGAGGATCTGGTTCGTGATGTTGAAGATGTTGCGAATGAGGATGTAGTTGACCGACCCACCGACGCTTCCTGGCGGCAAGCTGGCCCTGAGCCGGTCGACATAGCCGGCGAGCTGCGAGCTGCTTGGATCTGTCGCGAAGCGGTAGTCCATCTCGTAGAAGGACGAGTTCGGGGTCGTGGGCGTAAGAGCCGGGATCGCGGAGCTCAGAACCCATGCATGCTGGCTGCTCAGGTCGGCGCTGCCCTCGTCGATGTCGACGACCTCGGCGGCCACAGTAAGGACGGGCTTCTGAGTCACGCTGACGACCTTCACCGAGTCGCCGACAGAGATGTGGTTGAGGTCCGCGAAAGATCGTGTGACCACGATCTCGCTGTTGGAGACGGGCCAGTGCCCGGAAGTGATCTTCAGGACCGCCACGTCGCCGCCCGGGTTGTCCCGGCCGAAGGTGTCGAGCGAGAACTTCCGTGTCCCATGCTGAAACTCGACGGTGGTCGATGGATAAGGCCCCCCATAGGCCGAGGCGCCGAGGAGCGAGGGTGTCGACGCGAGCGCCTGACGATCGGTTACGCCGTCGAAGTAGACCTGCAGGTGCGCGCCTTTCTGGGCCTCGAAGGCGGTCTGGTACGGATCGCGCGTCTGGGTCATCACGCTCAAAGCCATGGTTCCGGTCCCGACCGCGAGGAGCACGGTCAAGAAGATGACCGACGCCTGCAATCGCCGGCGACGAAGGTCCGCGAGCGCCTTGACGAAGACGGCTCTCATTTTGTTTCTTGCGCCTTGCGCGGGCCCAGCGCGGTCGGGTCCTCGCTGCGCATGCGGATGACCTCGGAGGGAGCCTTCTCCGGGCTCTCGAGGCGAGCGTCGTCGACGATCTTCCCGTCCATCACGCTGATCACGCGCGCCGCGTTTCGCGTCGCGAGCTTGGCGTCGTGGGTGACGAGCAGGATGGTCTGCCCGTTGCGGTGCAGACCGCCCAGGAGCTCCATGACCTGCTCGCCGCTGTGCGTGTCGAGCGCGCCGGTCGGCTCGTCCGCGAGCAGCAAGGTTGGGTTGTTGATCAACGCGCGGGCGATCGCGACGCGCTGCTGCTGGCCGCCGCTCAGCCGCGCCGGATACTTGTCCGCGACCTCTGGAATGCCCAGCTGCTCGAGCAGCTCGCGGCCCCGACCAGTCGCGGTGTTGCCCTTCAGTTGCGCTGGGATGAGGACGTTCTCCAGCGCCGTCAAGTTGGGCAGCAGGTAGAAGAACTGGAAGACGAAGCCGATGTGGTCGCGCCGGAACCTGGCCAGCCCTGCCTCGCCGAGCTTCGACAGGTCGGTGCCGCCCACTGTGATGGTGCCCGACGACGGCCGGTCCAGCCCCGCGACGAGGTTGAGCATCGTGGACTTGCCGCTGCCCGAGGGCCCCATGATCGCCGTGAACTCGCCCTTCTCGACGGTGACCGAGACGCCGTTGAGCGCGCCGGTGATGCCGCCCTGATAGACCTTGGTGACGTCGGTGAGACGAACCAGCTCGCTCATTCCCCCGCTGCCCCCTCGGTCCCGAAATGCTCTGAAGAGAGTTCGTCCATCCATTTGAGATCTGCCTCCGTGTGAAGCAATGCGCCGCGGACGAGCCGGGCGAGGTCGATTCGGCCGTCACGGCGTGCCCGTTCTTCCAGCCGGTTCAAATCCCGCAAGCGCTGCAAAAAGGCGCGTTTCTGGCGAGCGAGCATCTGCTGCAGGTCGCCGTTCGCGATGCGGGTCGCGAGTAGGAGTTTCACGTAGATGTCCTCGTGGAGCTGCTGAGGACCGGAGTCAGGCTCGGCGAGCCACTGGTCGAGCGCCTTCTTGCCCTCGGGCAGGAGCTCGTAGAGCAGCTTGCCCCGGTCCCCGCGCTTGCCCACCGGCCGAACGAGCCCATCGCGCTCGAGGCGCTGGAGCGTCGTGTAGATCTGGCCGATATTGACTTCCCAGGTCCCACCGAGCATGGCTTCAAAGCGGTTCTTCACCTCATATCCGTGGAGGGGCTCCCCCTTGAGGAGTCCCAGAACGCCGTACTTAAGCGACAATCTCTCGTCTAAACATACTCAGTATGCATGCCGAGTATGCATCGCCCCATCCGCGTTGTCAAGGGGTCTGGGAAAGAAAACTTCGGCGGGTTACGCGGCCCAGCGCATCCCCGGCCCGCGAGCCCGCCTGGCGATCTCCCGATCGGGTGGGATGAACCTCACGCCTTCGCCTGCTTTCACCATCTGCCACCCGCCTTCGTGGACGAGGCGGTGGTGGTAGTAGCAGAGGGGAAGCATGTTGCGCAGGTTGTTCGGTCCGCTCCGAGCCCAGAACTCGATGTGGTGAGTGCTGGTCCAGTTGATCGGCCGGTCGCACCCTGGGCCGGCGCATCCCCGATACCGCGCCTTCAGTGCTCGGCTCTGCGCCGGCGAAGTGGCGCGTGTGGCTCGTCCGACGTCGACCACGATCGAGTCCGCCTTCAGGACTCTTGACAGCGTGCCGTCGCAGGCCAGGCGCTGCACCGTCGTGCTCGAGATCGGCATCCCGCTCTCCAGCTCCGACGCCGCCGCGCCAAGCTCGGCCTTCAACCCGTCGATGGTCGTCGTCACGGTGATGTGCGGCCGGACGCCGTTGCGCCGGGGCAGCGTGCCCTGGTCCATGCCGTGGTGGACGACCTCGACCATGGCGTCGGCGCGGCGCTGCTTGGGCGTCCGTCCGTCATCCGGGCCGAGCTTCTTGGCGAGGGATTCGATCGCAGTCTTGAGCGCCGCCCCGCCTTCCGGGTCGAGAAC
>DATNMQ010000185.1:0-4323 GCA_035602465.1 Candidatus Sulfotelmatobacter sp.
GCCCGACCAGTCGGTGACCCGGCCGCCGACCTCGCGCACCAATGCCGCCCCCGCCGCGACGTCCCACGTGTTGAGGCCCAGCTCGAAGAAACCGTCGAACGTGCCCGCGGCGGTCCAGGCCAGGTCCAGCGCGGCGGCGCCAGCACGCCGGAGGTCTTCGAAGCGGTCGAGCGCGCGCGACATCATCGAGAGGTAGCGCGGTAGCAGCTGCTTGTTGCGAAACGGGAAGCCAGTCGCGACGACAGCACTCGCGGGATCGACCGCGCGCAGATGCGGCAGGCGCTCGCCATTGCCGAATGCGCCCTCACCGCGCGCACCGCTGAATTCGTATCCCAGGAACGGAGCCAGCACCACACCGATGACCGGTGAGCCTTGCTCCAGCAGCGCTACCGAGATTCCGACGGACGGGAAGCCGTGCACGAAGTTGGTCGTCCCGTCGAGCGGGTCGACCGCCCACATCGTGCCTGCCCGCGTTCCGCCGCGCTCCTCAGCGAGGACTGGCACGCCCGGCGCATCGCGCGCGAGGACCTCGAGGATCGCCTCCTCGGAGCGGCGGTCTGTCGCCGTGACGTAGTCGCCGCGGCCTTTCAACTGCGCCGCACCGCCCGGACGCGGAAGGCCGGACTCGAGGAGCACGGCGGCGCCCGCGCGCGCGGCGCGCAGTGCGACCGGTAGGAGAGAGCTCAGGCCTGCTTGCCCTCGAGGCCGAGGCCGAACATCGCCTCGAGATCGTGGGCGGAGAACTGCTGGAAGGCGACCATCGTTTGAGTACGCTCGATGTCGTCGAACTTGGTGAGGTGCTGGGTGACGACCTTCGCGAGGTCGTCGTGCTCGCGGACCCTGACGACCGCGATGAAGTCCCACTCGCCGGTGACCGTATAGACCTCGGCAACGCCGTCGACGCCCGCAAGGTCCGATCCAAGATGGGTCAGACCCGCGCGCCTGGATTTGACGAGGATGAATGCGGTCAGCATCAGCCGGTGGCCAGCGGCACCATCGCGCCTGTGGCCGCGCCGTATGCCCAGACGTCCATGTCGCCGTAGTCGATGGAGTGAGCGCCGAGGATGGTGCAGACGTGGGCGCGGTGGTCGTTGCCGTGATGCATCGCCTGGAGGAGCACTACGCCGACGTGCAAGCGGAAATGCACGTCGCCGTATTGCGTGTCGATGACGTCGTCGGGCGTGACCCGTTCCGCGGCCTCGACCAGGAGATCCCCGCTGCGCTCGGCGATCGTTCTCATGGCGCGAACGCCCGGAAACGGATCTCGCTCGTGGATCTCCGGCTGGTGCTCGACCATCCGCCGCAGATATCGCTGCTCGGCCCCGAGCAGATGCTGCAGCGTCGCGGCGACAGTCCCATACGTCCCTGGCGTGGTCAGCTGAAGCTGATCGTCGCTCAAGCCGCTGCAAACTTCCAGCAAATGGACGTTGGCCCACTTGTTGTAGCGAAACGCTTCCACCAGCAGAGGCCCCACAAGGGGTGATTCTAGTCTTGGTAAACTGTCAAGGCATGGCCCTTGACACCCTTCAAGCCCGTGGCCGCACGCTGGCGCTGTACGAGCGTTATGGACCGCTCCTGACGGACCACCAGCGCGAGGTCATCGACCTCCACCTGCGGAGCGACTGGTCTCTCGCGGAGATCGCCGCGCACGAGGGCACTTCGCGCGCTGCGGTGCACGACATCGTGCGGCGCTCGACCCGCGCCCTGCTGGAGTACGAGAAGCGTCTCGGGCTGCTCGCCGAGGCCGCGCGCCGCCGGCGGGCGCTGGAGGCGATGGAGCGTGACCTCAACGGCCTGCAACGGCGCGTCGCGCGGCTCGAGGGCACAGTCTGATGTTCGAAGGACTCACCGAGCGCCTGGCCGCAGCGCTCAAGAAGATCGCCGGTCGCGGAGTCCTTCGCCCCGAAGACGTCGACGCCGGCTTGCGCGAGGTTCGCCTTGCGCTGCTCGAGGCGGACGTCAACTTCAAGGTGGTGAAGGAGTTCGTCGAGCGGGTGCGAGCCCGCCTGGTGGGCGCCGAGATCTCTACTGGGTTGACCGCGCCCCAGACCGTGGTCAAGGCCGTCAGCGACGAGCTGGTCGAGCTGCTCGGAGGCAACGCGGAGGGTCTCCGCTACGCATCGAATCCGCCGACCGTCGTCATGCTTGCCGGCCTCCAGGGCTCGGGTAAGACGACGACCGCCGTGAAGCTGGCGCTGCTCGCGCGCCGCGAAGGCCACCGTCCGCTTGTCGCTGCGCTCGATTACCGCAGGCCGGCCGCGGTGGAGCAGCTGAAGACCCTCGCCGAGCGCGAGGGGGTCGCGTTTCACACCAGCGAGGGCGCGGTCGAGCGGATCGCGGCGGCGGCTATCGCTGAAGCGAAGCGACTCAACAGCGACATCGTGATCCTCGACACCGCGGGCAGGCTGCACGTCGAGCCCGAGCTGATGCAAGAGCTGGTCCGCCTCAAGTCGTCTGTGCCGGTCACCGAGACGTTTCTCGTGGCTGATTCCATGACCGGCCAGGAGGCCGTGAAGGTCGGCGAGGCCTTCGCCAAAGAGGTGGGGATCGACGGCGTGATCCTGACGAAGCTCGACGGCGACGCGCGGGGTGGAGCAGCGCTCTCGCTGCGTCTGGCGACCGGCCAGCGCATCCGGTTCGCGGGCACCGGCGAGAAGCCCCAGGACCTGGAGGTGTTCCACGCCGAGCGGATGGCGTCGCGGATCCTCGGGATGGGCGACATGCTCTCGCTGATCGAGAAGGCGGAGCGCACGGTCGACAAGGACAAGGCGGCAGAGGTCGAGCGCCATCTCCGCGCCGGCCAGCTGAGCTTCGACGACTTCCTCGCCCAGATCCGCCAGCTCCGCGGCATGGGCTCGCTCGAGGGGATGCTCGAGATGGTCCCGGGCGGCGGCGCGCTGAAGGGTCAGCTGGCCGGGACGGATCCGGAGAAGGAGGTGAGGCGCATGGAGGCGATCATCCTGTCGATGACCGCCCGCGAGCGCGCTCATCCGGAGCTGATCGACGGCGCGCGCAAACGAAGGATCGCGCGCGGCAGCGGCGTGCAACCCGCCGACATCAACCGGTTGCTCAAGGCCCGAGAGGCGATGCAGAAGCTCGCCAGGCAATTCGGCTCGGCCAACCGCAAGGGGAAGCCGCTCGGACTCCCACCAATGTATGGACAAGGAGGCGCAGGTTGGTAAAGATCAGGCTGAGGCGGATGGGGGCGAAGAAGCACCCCTTTTACCGCCTTGTGGTGGCGGACGCGCGCTCGCCGCGCGACGGCCGATTTATCGAGCACCTCGGGTATTACGACCCGATGACAGACCCGGTGCAGATCAAGATCGACGTGGAGAAAGTGATGAAGTGGCTACAGCAGGGCGCTCAGCCGAGCGAAGCCGCGCGCAGCCTGTTGAAGCGGGAGGGAATCCTTGAGCGACGTGCAGAGAAGCCAACCCCCTCGGCGTGACTTCCGGCGCGGTGGCGGCGGCGGCGGCTTCAACCGCGGCGGCGGGTTTCGTCGCGACAGGCCGGCGTCCAGCGGGCCTGGAATCGATTACCGCGCACTCGTCGAATACGTGGCGAAATCGCTGGCGGAGAAGCCTGAAGAGGTTACGGTCGAGGCGTTCGAGCGTGGCGGCGGCACAGTGGCCATCAAGGTGAAGCTCGCCGACGAGGACATCGGCCGCTTCATCGGCAAGGCCGGGCGCAACATCGAAGCGATCCGCACGCTTGTGCGCGTCGCATCGCTGAAGGACCGCAAGCGCGTTTTCGTCGACCTCGCCAATCCGGCGTTGGAGCAACGGCACGGCGCCCCACGCAGCCGCCGCAACGGCGGAGAGCCGCACGCGTGATTCGTGTTGGGCAGGTGATGGGGGCGTATGGGCTGGACGGGGCTGTCAAGGTCTTACCCTTGACAGATTTCGCCGACCGGTTTGACCCCGGGGCCCACGTCCTGCTCGACGGAAGCGACCGCAAGGTCGAGTGGAGCCGCGAAGGCCAGCCGGGGTTGGTGGTCAAGTTCCACGGCATCGACAGCAGAACCCTGGCCGAGCTGTTCCGAGGCCGGTACCTCGAGCTGCCGGACGAGGCGATGCGGTCCGTCGAAGCCGGGCGCTTCTATCACTGGCAGGTCGTAGGGCTCGCCGCGGTGACCCAGGACGGCAGGCGCCTCGGCGTGATCGAGGAGATCCTCGAGCGCCCCGCCAACGACGTGTGGGTCAGCCGCGAGGGCACGATTGAGCACCTCATCCCCGCGACGAAGGACGCCCTCGTCGAGGTGGACGTCGCCGGCGGCCGCGTGGTGGTCGCCGACTGGCTGCTCCAGCACGAGGACGCGAGGGA
>DATNMQ010000033.1:0-23295 GCA_035602465.1 Candidatus Sulfotelmatobacter sp.
AGCACGTCACCCGCGCGAAGGCGCTCGAGGTTCTGCATCCGCGCTTCGGCCCTCGCGCCCAACCGGCGCAGGACGGCCGCGATCAGGGCTTCGACGACCGCCATCGCTCCCACCAGCGAGTCGAACGGGCCGACCGTCTCCACGCTGGTGACCAGCACCTGGCGGGAGAACGCCGAGGCGGGCGAGAGCCACGGATCGGTGAAGAGGATGACGTTGCACCCGCGAGCGGCGGCCACGCGCGCGCTCTCGATCGTGTCCGGCTGGTAGCGGCGGTAGTCAAAGACGACGAGCACGTCGGTCTTGCGCATGTCGATCAGCTGCTGGGCGGGCGCGCTGCGCTCGGCGTCCACCAGCCCGATCCCAGGCCGCAGCAGGTGCATCTGCCCGGCGAGGTAGCGGGCGAGGGGGGCGCTGACCCTGCCGCCGAGCACCATGACGCGTCGCCTCACGTCGGCGAGAACCGTGACCGCCTCGTTGACGTCGCGGTGCGAGAGGAGACCAAGTGTCGCTTGCAGGTTGTGTCCCGACGTCTCGAGGGAGTCGTTCAGCATCCAGTCGGTCCCCGTCCGCTGGGGCTCGTCGCGATAACGGGCCAGCGGCGAGCTGAGCCGGGCCTGGACCTCGCGCCGGAGGCTCTCCTGGAACTCGGGGTAGCCCCTGAACCCGAGCTTGGTGATGAAGCGCGTCACGGTGGGGGGGCTCACGCCGGCCCGCTCGGCGAAGCGGGCTACGCTCTCCAGGCCGGCGATCGGGTACGAGGCGAGGAGCACGCGGGCGAGGCGGCGCTCGGCCGGGCTGAGGCTGTCCATGCGCAGCCGGACGACCTCGCCGACGCCGGCGTCCCGCTCTGTGATGTTTGTTACATCCTGGCTCAATCAGCGGCTCCCGGAACATCCTTGACAACCAACCGAGGGGCTGTTAGCTTCGCGGCACCAGCCACGAGGGAGAGGCTACTAGGGAGGGGCACCTTATGAGCGTCCAGGCTCACAGTTCCGACGTCGACACACTCCATCGAATGGGCTACGCCCAGGAGCTGCTGCGTAGGATGAGCGGCTTCTCCAACTTCGCCGTCTCGTTCACGATCATCTCGATCCTCTCCGGCTGCTTGACCCTCTACTACTTCGGCATGTCAAACGGGGGACCGGCGGTCATCACCATCGGGTGGCCGGTCGTCGGCGTGATGGTCATCCTGGTCGGCCTGGCCATGGCCGAGGTGTGCTCGAGCTACCCCACCGCGGGCGGCCTCTACTACTGGGCGGCCAAGCTTGGCGGCAAGAGCAGCGCCGGGTGGAGCTGGTTCACCGGCTGGTTCAATCTCCTTGGGCAGGTGGCGGTCACCGCAGGCATCGACTTCGGGCTTGCCTTCTTCGTCAACTATTTCCTGAGCCTGTTCGTCTCGTCCTGGCCCAATCCGCTCAACGCCACCACCGACCTCGGTCCACGGATCTCCATCATCGCGGTGTACGCGGTGGTCCTGTTCGTCCACGGGCTCATGAACACGTTCGGAATCAGGCTGGTCGCGCTGCTCAACGACATCTCGGTGTGGTGGCACATCGCCGGCGTTCTGATCATCGTCGGCGTCCTTTTCATCTTCTCGAAGTACCACCAGTCGCCGTCCTACGTTTTCACCAAGTTTGTGAACCTGACCGGATTCAGCTTTGCCGGCGCGTCGGTCTTCGTCTTCCTCACAGGTCTGTTGATGGCCCAGTACACGTTCACCGGCTACGACGCATCGGCGCACATGACGGAGGAGACGCGCAACGCCGCCATCAGCGGCCCGCGCGGCATCGTATGGTCGATCATCATCTCGCTCATCGCAGGCTGGATCCTGCTGATCGGCGTCACACAAGCCATCAACGACGCGGATTACGCCAACGCGGTGGGCGCCCTTGGCGCCGCCCCGGCCGTGATCTTCCAGGACGCGCTCGGCAAGACCGGAGCCGCGCTCTTGCTCCTGATCGTCATCGGCGCGCAGTTTTACTGCGGGATGTCGTCGGTGACTGCGAACTCACGCATGATCTACGCCTTCTCCCGCGACGGCGCCGTCCCCGGCTCGGAGTTCTGGCACAGGATCAACAAGCGCACCCGCACCCCGACCAACTCGATCTGGTTCGCCGCGGTCGGCGCTTTCATCCTCGGCCTGCCGTACCTGTGGAACCCGACCGCCTACGCGGCCGTGACATCCATCGCGGTCATCGGGCTGTACATCGCGTACGGAATCCCGATCCTCCTCCGCCGGCTCGCGGGCAACAGGTTTCAGCCGGGGCCGTGGCAGCTCGGGCAGTGGAGCCCTATCGTCGGGTGGATTGCGGTCATCTGGATCGTGTTCATCTCGATCCTGTTCATCCTCCCGCAGGCCGCGCCTGGCAACAACCTCGCCACCTTCAACTACGCACCGGTCGCGGTGGTAGTGGTGTTGGTCTACGCGGGCGGGTACTGGTTCCTATCGGCGAAGAACTGGTTCAAGGGTCCCAAGGTCCAGGGCTCCGCTGAAGAGCTGGCGAGCATCGAGCGCGAGCTCGAATCGGTCGGCAGCGCGGTGCCCGCCGGAGCGACGACCCGGTAGGCGCGGTGGCTGAGAAGCCAAGGATCGGCATCACGACGAGCCCGCGGCGGGGCGAGGAGTACTACGTGCCCTACCGCCGGGCGGTGGAGGCGGCCGGAGCGGAGCCGGTCGAGCTTCCACCCGGCACTCCCGCGCTGCCGGAGGTCGACGGCCTGCTGCTGCCGGGGGGCTGGGACGTGGATCCGTCCTTCTACGGCGAGCCGAAGGACGAGAAGGTCGGGCCGATCGACCGCGAGCTCGACGAGACCGAGCTACGCCTTTTCGAGCAGGCACGCAGCGAGGACATTCCGGTGCTGGGGATCTGCCGCGGACAGCAGGTGATCAACGTCGCGCTGGGAGGCACGCTCGTGCAGCACCTCGAGGACCACGACGTGCGGCGTTTCGGCCGCAATCACCTCGCCCACACCATCGAGGTGGACCCGTCCTCGGAGCTCGGTCGGGCGGCGGGCGAGCACAAGATCCGGGTCAACAGCCTGCACCACCAGGCGATCCGCGAGCTCGCCCCGGGCCTTCATCAGACGGCGCGAGGAGAGGACGGGACGGTCGAGGCCATTGAGTCGGACGACGGCCTCATCGTTGCGGTGCAGTGCCACCCCGAGGAGCTGGCGGCCGACCTGCCATGGGCGCGCAACCTCTTTGCGAGGTTCGTCGCCCGCGCCAAGAGCCGCCACACAACGAAACGACCCTGATGTGGCGGGCGAAGCCCGTCCAGGAGGGGACTTACTGATTGCTGACCAAAGAGCACCTCGCGCACTCCGTCGACAATGGCGAGATCGACACCGTGGTCGTCGCCTTCACGGACATGCAGGGCCGTCTCATGGGCAAGCGTGTCGACGCGGAGTATTTCGTCGAGACGTCCTATGAGGGCGAATCGACCGAGGGGTGCAACTACCTCCTCGCGCTGGACATGGAGATGGACCCTGTCCCGGGCTACCAGATGGCCAACTGGGAGCGCGGCTACGGGGACTTCGACCTGGTCCCGGACTTCAACACGCTGCGCGTCATCCCATGGCTCGAGGGCACCGCGCTCGTGCTGTGCGACGTCGCCTGGCATGACGGCAAACCCGTGCGCCCGTCGCCGAGGCAGGTCCTGCGCGAGCAGATCGAGCGCGCGCGCAAGCTCGGCTTCGAGCCGATGTTCGGCTCCGAGCTCGAGTTCTTCCTATTAAAGGAGACGTTCGCCGAGGCGCACGCCAAGCACTACACGGACCTGACCCCCTCGGTGCCCTACATCCTCGACTACCACATCCTCGCGACCTCGTATGACGAGCCCTTCATCCGGGCTGTGCGCAAGGGGATGAAGACGGCGGGCATCCCGGTGGAGAGCTCGAAGGGCGAGGCGTGGCCCGGACAGCAGGAGATCAACTTCCGATTCTCGGACGCGCTCTCGATGGCCGACAACCACGCCATCTACAAGAACGGCATCAAGGAGATGGCCCAGCAGCACGGCTGCTCGGTCACGTTCATGGCCAAGCCCGACCACCGCTGGATCGGCAGCTCGTGCCACGTGCACTCGAGCCTCTGGAAGGGCGACCGCAACACATTCGACGGAGAGTCGGACATCTTTCAGCAGTACCTCGCGGGTCACATCGCCTACGCATCGGAGCTCGCGATCTTCCTGGCGCCGACGATCAACTCTTACAAGCGCTTCGCCGCGGGCAGCTGGGCGCCGACCACGCTTGCGTGGGGCCACGACAACCGGACGTGCGGCTTTCGCATCGTCGGACACGGCCAGCACCTGCGCACGGAGTCACGGATCCCGGGCGCCGACGCCAACCCGTACCTGTGCTTCGCCGCGCTGCTCGCCGCCGGCCTGAGCGGCATCGAGGAAAAGCTGAAGCTCCCACCCGAGTTCAAGGGCAACGCGTACGAGTCCGACGTGAAGCGCTTTCCGCACGCGCTGCGCGACGCGATCGCCGATCTCGAGCACGGCAAGATGGCGCGTCATGCTTTTGGCGACGACGTCATCGACCACTACCTCAACTACGCGCGGACCGAGCAGGCTCTGTTCGACAAGGTCGTGACCAACTACGAGCGGGAGAGGCTTTTCGAACGTGGCTGAAATTCAATGAACAGACTGGACGGGAAGGTTGCCGTGATCACCGGTGCGGCCGGCGGGATCGGCCGCGAGGCGGCATTGCTCTTCTCATCGGAAGGCGCGCGCGTGTGCGTGGCCGACGTCGGTCGCGAGGCTGGGGAGAAGACGGCGTCCGAGTGCCGCGACGCATTCTTCTTCGCCGCCGACGTCAAGGACCCCAAGAGCGTGCAGGAGATGTACGCGGCGACCGAGAAGCGGTACGGCCGAATCGACGTGCTCTACAACAACGCCGGGATCATGCCGCCGGACGACGACTCGATCCTGACCACCGAGCCGGACGCGTGGGACCGCGTGCAGGACGTGAACGCGAAGGGTGTCTTCCTGTGCTGCAAGTACGGAATCCCCTACCTGCTGAAAGTGGGTGGAGGGTCGGTGATCAACGTCGCGTCCTTCGTCGCGCTGATGGGCGCCGCCACGTCACAGATCGCATACACCGCCTCGAAGGGCGCCGTCCTCTCGATGAGCCGCGAGCTGGCGGTGCAGTTCGCGCGCCAGGGCGTCCGCATCAACGCGCTGTGCCCGGGCCCGGTCGAGACGCCGCTCCTTATGCGGATCTTCAACGAGGACCCTGGCGCGTATCAACGCCGGCGCGTCCATCTGCCGATGGGACGCCTCGCCAAGGCACGCGAGATCGCCAACGCCGCCCTCTTCCTTGCCTCCGACGAGTCGAGCTACGTCAACGGGGCCACGTTCGTCGTGGACGGAGGGATCACCGCCGCGTACGTCACGCCGGAGTAACTCTCCCCGGTATCCGCATCCGTCATGAGCAAAGCAATTTTTCTCGCCGCGCTTCTTGCCGCGGCTGCCTGCGGGAGCCCGAGCGCGACGAGCTCGACCGGTTCTTCCCCCGCGCCGGCCACCCCGACTTCCGCGGCGACGGTCGCGGTGGCCAACAACTCCAAGCTGGGCACGATCCTCGTCGACGGAAGCGGACGCACGCTCTATCTGTTCCAGGCTGACAAGGGCATGAGCTCGACCTGCTACGGGCAGTGCGCCGTCTACTGGCCGCCGCTGCTCACCAACGGGGCACCCAAAGCCGGCAGCGGCGTCAGCGGGACGCTGCTCGGCACCACGACCCGGACCGACGGCACGATCGAGGTCACTTACGGCGGGCACCCGCTGTATTACGTCGTCACCGATCACAATCCCGGGGATGCCACCGGACAAGCCGTCAACAACTTCGGCGCGCTCTGGAACGTCGTCGGACCAGACGGCAAGCAGATCGGCTGATCCCCGCAGGGGGATAGTCCGCGACGCCCTGGGCATAGGCATCGCGAGCGGCGCCTACGCCATCTCGTACGGGGCCATCTCGACCGCGGCAGGCCTCTCGGTCCTGCAAACCTGCGCGCTGTCGATCCTGATGTTCACCGGCGCTTCGCAGTTCGCTCTGGTGGGTGTCGTCGGCGCGGGCGGCAGCGTCTGGACCGGCGCAGTGGCGGCCGTCCTGCTCGGTTCGCGCAACGCGCTGTACGGGCTCCGCCTCGCCTCGCTGCTGAACGTGGCCGGAGTCCGCCGCGTTGCCGCTGCGCAGTTCGTGATCGACGAGACGACCGCGATGGCGATCGCGCGTGAGGACCCCGACCAGAGCCGCTTCGCGTTCTGGGCGACCGGCGCGACCCTCTTCATCCTCTGGAATCTCGGCACGCTGACCGGGGCGCTGGCGGCCCACGCGATCCCGAATCCGAAGGTGTTCGGGCTCGACGCGGCCCCGCCGGCGGCGTTTCTCGCGCTGCTTGCCCCGCGGCTCAGAGCGCGCGAACCGCTGGCGATCGCCATTGCGGCGGCGGCCGCCGCGATCGTCCTGCTCCCGTTCGTCCCCGCGGGCGTCCCGCTGTTGTTGATCGCGCTGCTTGTGACGCTGTTCGGCGTGATGAGGCGGCGATGATCTGGGCGGGCGTGCTAGTTGCGTCGGTGGCGTGCTACGGCCTGAAGCTTGCCGGGCTGTCGCTGCCGCAGTCGTGGCTCCAGGACCCGCGCATCCAGCGCACCGTGCCGCTGATCCCCGTCGCGCTGCTTGCGGCGCTGGTCGCGATCCAGACGTTCTCGACTGGTCAGCATCTGGTACTCGATGTCCGGGCGGCGTCGCTTGCGGTGGCGATCATCGCAGTCGTGCTCCGGGCCCCGTTCCTGGTCGTCGTCATAGCCGGCGCCGCGACGGCCGCCCTCCTCCGTCTGCTCTAAGCGCGCCCAATGACGCGCGGGCCGGCTCCGGCGGGTGTCGACCCGTGTGCGAATCCGCGAGTGCCGGCTCCGGCGGGCTAGATGCCAGCCAGCCGGCCTTCAGGATCGCGTTGGGATGGTCAGCTTCTCCAGCCTTTCGACCATCGACGCCAGCGTCGCGAACGCCGCCTCTACTGGCTCCGCCGACGTCATGTCGACCCCGGCCATGCGCAGCCCCTCGAGTGGGTCAATCGACCCGCCGCTCTTGAGAAACGCGAGGTAGGACGCGATGGCCTTCGGGTCACGAGCCGCCACGCGCTCCACGAGGTGGTCGGCCGCCGCGATGCCGGTCGCGTACTGATAGACGTAGAAGTTGCTGTACAGGTGGGTGTGGAACTGCGCCCATGTCGAGCCGATGCGCTCGCGGTCCCGCTCGTTGACCTCGACCTCCGATCCGTACACCTCGATCATCAGGTCCGCCATCAGGCCGTTCAGGTAATCCGCGGTGAGCGCACCACCCCGCTCGACGCGCTCGTGAATCTCGAGCTCGAGCCGCGCCAGCGACGGCATTATGAAGAAGTAGCGGTAGAAGTTGGACATCGCCTCCTCGATCACCGCGACCTGGAGCGCTGGGTCGGATTGCGTCGCGAGCAGATGCCGCCGGGTCAAAGCCTGGTGCATGTTCGAGGCGACCTCGGCCTGGAAGAGCCCGTAGTTCGAGTACACGTAAGGCTGAGTGCCTCGCGTGTGATACGAGTGCATCGAGTGGCCGAGCTCGTGCGCCAGCGTGCTCATCGAGAAGATGTCGTCGTTGTAGCTCATGAAAATGAAGGGGCGCGTGTCCATCGCGCCGGTCGAGAACGCGCCCATCCGCTTCCCCTTGTTCGGATAGATGTCGACCCATCGATCCTCGAGCGCACCCTTGCGCAGGACCCGCACATATTCCTCGCCCAGCGGGGCCACACCCTCGGCGATCCACTCCACCGCCTGCTCGTAAGGCACGTTCAGCGTGGTGGAGCTGATCTGCGCGCGCGTGTCGTATGGCCGGAAGACCTCGACGCCCAGCGCTTGCCGGCGGATGCGCCAGTAGCGGTGCCACGTGCCGACGTTGTCGCGGAATGTCCGGACGACATTCTTAAAGACGTCGACCGGGATGTGGCTCGGTTCGAGCGCCGCCTCTAAAGAAGACGCGTACCCGCGCGCGCGCGCGAAGAAGACGTCGCGCTTGACACCGCCGGCGAGGCTTGCCGCCATCGCGTGCCGCATCGCCAGGTGGACGTCCGCGTAGCTCTCGAATGCGGTCCGGCGAATCTCGCGATCGGGACTGGTGAGGAGCGCCGCGATCGTGCCCTGGGCGACCTCGTGCAGCTCTCCGTCCGCGCCCACCGCCGGGGCGAACTTCAGGTCGGTGTTGGCGAGCACGCTGTGCACGGAGAGCGCGCTGGCGAGTGGATCCGACACCTGGGTCAGCAGCTCCTCGACCTCCGCACTGCGGATCCGCTTCTGCAGCTTCTCCAACCGGTCGAAGTAGTGGCCGAGGTGCGAAAGGCGAGGTGACGACGCGACCCACTCCCGCAGCTTCGGGATCCCGATCGAAAGCATCTCAGGGACGGCGAAGGACCCCGCCGCGCCAAGCTGAGCGGCCACCGATCGGGCGCGGTCGGCTCGGGCCGCGGCCTCCTGGTCGCCGACGTCGCACGAGTAGGCCATGATGCTGTAGACGATCACCGTCGCCATCACCCGATGGACGCGCTCCGACGCGTCGAACCAGTCGGCGAGGAGGTCGGGCGAGTCGCCCAGGTGGCCCTTGAACTCCTGAAGGTCTGGCAGCCGGGACAGGATCGTGTCGAGCGCCTTCTCCCAGCCGGCTTCGTCCTCGAAGACGCTCTCCGCGTTCCACGTGAACCGCTTCTCCACCTCGGATCGCGGCGGGAGCGAGCGGTTCATGGCCGATTAGTAGCATGGACCCCATGCCGCGTGCCACCGCTAACGGGATCGAGCTCGAGTACGAGACTTTTGGCAACCAGGGCTCCTCGCCCCTGCTGCTCATCGCCGGCCTGGGCACCCAGCTGCTCAGCTGGGATGAGGAGTGGTGTCGCCTCCTCGTCGGCCGCGGCTTTTACGTGATCCGGTTCGACAATCGGGACGTGGGGCTCTCCACCAGGATGGAGTCCAAGGGCTTGCCCGACCTCTCCGACGTGATGGGTGGTGCGGTGCCGCCTCCCTACCTCCTCACCGACATGGCAAGCGACGCCGCGGGCCTTCTGGACGCGCTCGGCCTCCCGGCCGCGCACGTCGCCGGAGCTTCGATGGGCGGCTACATCGCCCAGCTGCTCGCGCTCGAGCATCCGGATCGCGTCATTTCGCTGACCGCGATGATTTCCGGTCCGGCCCCGCGCGAGGGATTCCCGGCCACACTAGAAGGCGCAGCCGTGCTGCTGACACCCCCGGCGAAGACCCGCGAAGGCCGCATCGCGCAGGGCGTTGAGATCCGGCGCGCCCTGGTGGGAAGCGCGGATCCGATCGATGAAGAGGTCGAATGGCGGCGTTCGCAGCGGGCTGACGACCGCGCCTTCTATCCCGCCGGCGCCGCAAGACAGCTCATGGCCACGCTCAGCGCCGAGCCGTGGCTCGAACGGCTGAGCGCGGTCGATGTGCCGGCCCTCGTCGTTGGCGGCGTCGACGACATCCTGGTACCGGTCGAGAATGCGCGGGCGATCGCGGCGGCGATCCCCGGTGCGCGGCTGATCGAGATCGATGGCATGGGGCACGACCTTCCCAAGCGGGGGTGGTCGCAGATCGCCGACGCCATCGCTGAGCTGGCCGCGCGACAGTCGGCGACCGCGTGCTGACCGGCGTCAACCCGGCGCTTGCTTTCCTGGCCGGCCTGGCGTCGTTCGTCTCGCCGTGCGTCCTGCCGCTGGTCCCCGCATATCTGGCGTACCTGGGCGCGAGCACTTCTTCTCCCCATTCATGGGAAGGTGTCCGCGCAGCCGCCGGAGGGGGCAGGGGGGAGGCCGCCGCTATTGCCCAGCGCCCTGCGTCGCAGTCGATCGCTCTCGCCGGCGCGGCATTCGTCGCCGGGCTCTCGTTGATCTTCATCCTCTTCTTCTATGTGTTCTCGCTGGCAGTGCAGCCGATCCGCCCCTATGTCCCGGTCGTCGCGGGCATCCTCGTGATCGTCATGGCCCTCCACGTAGCGGGGGTGCTCCGCATCCCGTTTCTCTCCACGGAATATCGCGTGATGCAGCGCGCGCCTCAGGGCGGCGGTGTGGCGGGCGGATTCCTGCTCGGCATGGGCTTCGCGAGCGGATGGACGCCGTGCATCGGGATCACGCTGAGCGCGGTGCTGAGCTCCGCCGTGACGATCGGCGCCACGCCGCAGGGTCTGAGCCTGATGATTGCCTACTGCCTCGGTCTGGGGGTGCCCTTCCTGGCTCTCGCATTCGCGCTGGAAAGCACGCGACCGCTGCTGAGGTTCGTCAACGAGCATCGGCGGGCCATCGACCTCGCGTCGGCCGGTGTGCTGGTGATCATGGGGGTGCTGCTGATCACGAACAGGCTCACGTGGCTGTCAGCAGGGCTCACACAGCTGATCCCGTCGTGGCCGTCGCCTTCGCTCTGATCCTCAGGAGTAAGCCCGTCGGGTGAACACCATCGGCACGACGCCTTCCCTGTGCGCGCCCTCGGTGACCAGGCCGATGAGGACCCAATGGTCGCCCGCCTCGATCGTGTCGCGGAGCGCGCACACGGCGTAGGCCGCGGAGTCCTCGTCGAGGATCGGCCCGCCGACCCGACTCTCTGGAGGCCGCCACGCCAGGCTGTCGAACTTGTCGCTCAACTTGGTCGCCATGCGGCGAGCCAGGTTCTCCCGACCTGTGGCGAGGATGTTGGCGGTGAACCCGCCCGTGTGCTGCACGGCGGGCAGTGTGTTCGAGGTCTTGTCGATGCAGACGAGCGCCAGCGGCGGCTCGAGCGAGACGGCGCAGAAAGCGCTCACCGTGAGCCCACGCGGTCGTCCGTCCTCGCCGAACGCCGTGAGCACCACGACGCCGCTGGGAAAGGCGCCCATCACCTCGCGGAAGCGCTGCCTCTCGATCATGTGCGGTCGCCCCGCAGTGTGCCTGACCGCGATGTTAAGAACACTTGTTTGTAGTCGCCAACTCCTGTACAACTGTCAGTCGTGGGGCAGGTTCTCGATCTTTTTTCGCCGGCGGTCCGCGAGTGGTTTCGCGCGTCGTTCGCCGAGCCGACGGCCGTCCAGGAGCGGGGCTGGCGGGAGGTGGCGGCCGGCCACCACGTTCTCATGGCCGCGCCCACCGGAAGCGGCAAGACGCTCGCAGCCTTCCTGTGGTGCCTCGATCGCCTGGCGAGCGAGCCCACGCCTCCTGAGGCCGAGCGGTGTCGCGTCCTTTATGTATCTCCTCTCAAGGCGCTCGCCCACGACGTCGACCGCAACCTCCGTTCGCCGCTGGTCGGCATTCGCCGCCAGGTGGAGTCCATGGGTTGGCAGCCGCCCGACATTGCGGTGGCGATCCGGACCGGCGACACGCCGGCCGACGCCAGGCGCTCGATGGAGCGGCACCCGCCCGACATCTTGATCACCACCCCGGAGTCGCTGTTCCTGCTCCTGACCAGCGCGGCGCGCAAGATCCTGGCCTCCGTCCGGTGGCTGATCGTCGACGAGATCCACTCCGTCGCCGCCACCAAACGAGGCAGCCACCTGGCCCTCAGCCTCGAGCGGCTGTGCGAGCTGACGAAGGTCGAGCCGCAGCGCATCGGGCTGTCGGCGACGCAGCGCCCGCTCGAGGAGGTCGGGCGCTTCCTCGGCGGCGCCGGCCGCGAGGTGTCGATCGTCGACGCCGGCCGGCTCAAGACGATGGAGGTGACGGTCGAGGTCCCGGTCGAAGACATGACGCGGCTCACCACCGAGGACGAGGACGGCGCGAAGGGTGCGAACAGCATCTGGCCCGCGATCTATCCGCGACTGCTCCAGCTGATCCGCGAACACCGCTCAACGATCGTGTTCGTCAACTCGCGGCGGCTCGCCGAGCGCATCGCGGCGCGAGTCAACGAGCTCGCCGAGGAGGATCTCGTGCGGGCTCACCACGGGTCCATCGCCCGCGAGCAGCGGCTCCTCATCGAAGACGAGCTCAAAGCCGGGCGGCTGCGAGGCTTGGTCGCGACATCCACGCTGGAGCTCGGCATCGACATGGGCGCGGTCGACCTCGTGCTGCAGATCGAGGCGCCGCCCAGCGTCGCCGCGGGCATCCAGCGAGTGGGGCGCGCCGGGCACTCGGTCGGTGAGGTCTCGCGCGGCGTTGTGATCCCGAAGTTTCGCGGCGACCTGCTCGAGTCCGCCGCCGTCGTCGAGGGCATGCTCGAGGGCCGCATCGAGTCGACGGTCGTCCCGCGCAAGCCGCTCGACGTGCTGGCGCAGCAGATCGTCGCCATGTGCGCGATGGATGACTGGGACGTCGAAGCGCTGGGTCGCGTGGTCCGCCGTGCCTACCCCTACAGCGATCTCGGCCCGCGGGCGTTCGAATCGGTGCTCGACATGCTGAGCGGCCGCTATCCGTCGGACGAGTTCGTCGAGCTCCGGCCTCGACTCGTCTGGGATCGGATCGCCGGCAAGGTCCGCGGCCGGGCGGGCGCGCAGCGGCTCGCGGTCACCAACCCGGGCACCATCCCCGACCGGGGCCTGTACAGCGTCAACCTCGTCGAGGACGGGCGCCGGGTCGGCGAGCTCGACGAGGAGATGGTCTACGAGACGCGCGTCGGGGAGACGTTCGTCCTCGGTGCGTCGACCTGGCGCATCGTCGAGATCACGCCCTCGCAGGTCCTGGTCACGCCCGCGCCTGGCGAGCCGGGGAAGATCGCTTTCTGGAAGGCCGACACGCCGAGCCGGCCGGTCGAGCTGGGTGCCGCGCTGGGAAAGATGGTGCGCGAGCTCCGAAGCCTCGACCCCGAAGCGGCCGCGAAACGCCTGCGCGAGCGCGCGGGGTTCGATGACCTGGCGGTCAAGAACCTGCTCCGCTACCTGGACGACCAGGCCGCGGCGACAGGCGTCGTGCCAGACGACCGCACAGTGGTGGTCGAGCGATTCCGGGACGAGGTGGGGGACTGGCGCGTCTGCCTTCACACGCCTTTCGGCGGTCGGGTGCACGCGCCTCTTGCCCTCGCCCTGGAGGCGCGGCTGCGCGAGCGGCTGGGCGTGGACGCGCGCGCGCTGTGGACCGACGACGGGATCGCGATGCACCTGCCCGAGGTCGAGTCTCCACCCGCGCTCGATGAGCTGATCCTCGACCCGGACGAAGTGCTGTCATTGGTCTCGGCGCAGCTTCCCGCGTCCGCATTGTTTGCGGCTCGGTTCCGCGAGAACGCCGCGCGCTCCCTACTTCTGCCCAAGCGCAGGCCCGGCCAGCGGACGCCTCTGTGGCAGCAGCGCATGCGCAGTGCGGGTCTGCTGCAGGTCGCAGGCCGGTACCCGGACTTCCCGATCCTGGCCGAGACCTGGCGCGAGATCATGAGCGACCACTTCGACATGCCCGCGCTCACCGCGTTCCTGCGCGCGATTCGCTCGCGCGAGATCCGCGTCGTCGCGGTCGACACTGAGCGGGCGTCGCCGTTCGCGTCCTCGCTCCTCTTTTCGTACGTCGCGGAATACATGTACGAAGGCGACCAGCCGCTCGCGGAGCGGCGAGCCCAGGCCCTCACGCTCGACCGCGAGCTGCTGGCCGAGCTGCTCGGAAGCGAGGACCTTCGCGAGCTCCTCGATCCCGAGTCCATCGCCGGGCTCGAGCTCGAGCTGCAGGGGCTTCTCCCCGAGCGCTTTCCACGCGACGTCGACGAGGCTCACGACCTCTTGGTCCGCCTCGGCGACCTGACCGAGGAGGAGGCGGCCGCCCGAGGGATTGGCATCGACTGGCTGCGCGGCCTGGAGAAGGAGCGCCGGGCGGTCAACGTCCGGCTGGCAAGCGAGACGAGATGGATCGCCGCGGAGGATGCCGGCCGATACCGCGAGGCGCTCGGCGCGATGCTGCCGATCGGCCTGCCCGAAGAGTTCCTGACCGCGGGCCCGGACGCGCTCGAGTCGCTGCTCAGGCGATACGCCCGCACCCATGTCCCTTTCGTCACGGCCGATCCCGCCAAGCGGTGGGCCCTCTCCACTCCGGCGGTCGAGGCCGCGCTCTCGCGTCTCGCCGCTCGGGGCGATGTGCTGGCGGGAGAATTTCGCAAGGCAGCCGAGGGGCGCGAGTACTGCCATCCCGAGGTGCTGCGCACCCTGCGGAGGCGATCGCTTGCGGCCCTGCGGCGCGAGGTCGAGTCGGTCGCGCCGGTCGCGTTGGCCCGCTTCCTTCCCGCGTGGCATGGCATCGGCGTGAAGGCGGGCGGGACCGACCGCCTGCTTGAGGTCGTGTTCCAGCTCCAGGGCCTTGCGCTGCCCGCCAGCGTGATCGAGCGCGACGTCATCGCGGCCCGCGTCGCCAACTACACTCCGCGATTGCTCGACGAGCTGATCTCGATGGGCGAGGTCGTGTGGGTCGGGCGCGGACCGCTGGGCATCAGCGACGGCAGGGTTGCCCTGTACATGCGAGGGGACGCACCGCGCCTCGTGCCGCCGCCGAATGACCCACCGCAAACCGAGCTGCATGAGCGCTTGCGCGAGCACCTGAAAGCCCGCGGTGCGAGCTTCTTCCGCGATCTCTACAACGCGTGCGGCGGCGGAGACGAGGACGTGATGCTGGATGCGCTCTGGGACCTGGTCTGGTCCGGAGAGGTGACCAACGACACGTTCTCGCCGCTCCGGCTGCTTGGACCGGTGTCGCGGCGGCCGGTGCGGAAGCCGCGCCTGCCGCGTCTCACGCAGCCTCGCGCGACCGGGCGCTGGTCGCTGGTGGCCGACCTGGTCGGGTCAGGCGCCAGCACGACCGAGCGTCTTCACGCCGAGGCGGGTGTGCTGCTTCAGCGGCACGGCGTGCTGACCCGCGAGGCGGTGGTCGGCGAGGGCTGGCCCGGCGGATTCGCGGGACTGTACCCGGTGCTGCGGGCGATGGAGGAATCCGGTCGGATCCGGCGCGGATATTTCGTCGATGGCCTCGGCGGGTCGCAGTTTGCCTTGCCCGGTGCGGTCGACCGCTTGCGCTCGTTGCGCGAATCGGGCGGTGGCGTGGTCGCGATGGCCGCGACCGATCCGGCGAACGCCTACGGAACCGTACTGCCGTGGCCGCAGTCCGACGGCCGCATGGCTCGCGCCGCCGGGGCCTACTGCGTGAGCGACGACGGCCGGCTGGTCCTCTACCTGGAGCGCGGCGGCCGGTCGCTGCTCACGAACGGCGACGTCCAGCCGGTCCATCTCCAGGCGCTGATCGCGATCGCGACCAGTGCAGGGCGCGTCGAGCTGCAGAAGGTGGACGGGGTGGCGGTGATGGAATCGCCGATGAAATCAGCGCTGCGCGAGGCAGGCTTCTCGCAGACCCACCGCAGCCTGGTGGCCTACGGCGCGCGTGGCTGAACGCGGAGCATAATCGGATGGTTGCGTCAGCTGGTTAGTGAGGCATAGGAGGCACACCATGCTGCAGATCAAGAGCTCGGCTCCGGCGATTCCCGCTCAGGACATCAAGCGGGCCCGCCAGTTCTACGAGCAGAAGCTGGGGCTCAAGCCCGAGGAGCAGCCTGATGGCGGCGCCATATATCGCACGGGCGAGACGGGATTCGCCGTCTTCGCAAGCAGCGGCAGGGCGTCGGGCGACCACACGCAGATGGCACTCGAGGTCGACGATGTACAAGGCGCGGTCGCAGAGCTGAAGGGCAAGGGCGTCAAGTTCGAGGAGTACGACCACCCGCAGTTCAAGTCGCGCGATGGCGTGGTGGACACGCCGGACGGCGGCAAGGGCGCGTGGTTCAAGGACACCGAAGGCAATCTGATCGCGCTGACGCAGAGGGTTCCGGCCGCTACGCGCGGCAGCTAACGCAGCCACCCGCGACCACGGCCCACCGCCGAGTGCTGGGTACGATTACTCCTCCGTCGGGGAGTAGCGCAGCCCGGTAGCGCACTTGACTGGGGGTCAAGTGGTCGCGGGTTCAAATCCCGCCTCCCCGACCAATTCAGGAAGAGCGCGTCATAGAGCCAGGCTGACCAGAGCCTCGGTTATCGCTCTCCCGAGATGCCGAGCTCGTCGACAACATGCATCGCGCGCGTGCCCGAGGTCCAGAAGTCCTTGGCAGATTCGAGTGTTATCAGCCTACTGTTGGATATGGCCGTTCGCGAAAGATTTGAGGTGCTGACGCAACCAGGGTGTGACCGCCGCCGCAGCCTCATGCGGAGACACCCCCTCGGCCTCGAGTGATGGCGCGACTTCGCCGGCGGCGACGCTGGTCCCAGCTTCTTCCACGCGTTGAGCGATCGTGGCGAATGGCTGGACCGCGGGGTGCGGGCTCGTCCGCCATGGCCGGACTGGCCACGTCCAACGCGGAACCGCCTCGATCAGCGCGATAGGCAGGCCTCGCAGATCGAGTTCGAGGGTCTCACCCTGAGTAATCGATCGGACCCCGCGCGCGAGACGGATTTCGAGACCGTGTTGATACTGCGCATGAGACCGACCCTGGCGGATTCTGTGCCCGTTCGACGTCCAAATGGGTTCGAGGTGAAGAGATGCGGATAAGACTGGCGCTGAGTTCGATGAAACGACTAACTTCACCTGTATGGCGGGGCGCCTCTCCGCTACTGCTTTTCTTCATTTCCCTCATGGTCGCCGGCTTGTTTCTCCAGCTCTATTCAGGCGGGGTCTCATCAATTGGCGGTGCTGTGTGGGTGCTTGCCTTATTCACCGTCACTCTCATCGTGACTGCCCGCGCCCCATCGGGTGACAGGCGTGGGCTTCTGAGCCGGATTTCCCTCACTCTGCTCGGCGTTTATGTCGCGGGTCAATTGGCTTACTCGATCGTGTTCGACCATAGGTATTGGGCGACACTCGGGTGGCAGCCTCTCTTGCCGATCCTTGTGTTGGGCGCGCTGGTCGCGGCGGGCTCGATCCAGGACAGAGGTAAACGGAAACACACAGGATAAGCAACTCCAGGGTATGGGGCGCGCTGCCTCAACCGGTCGAGGTATTTGCCGAGATTGCGCCGGATTCTTGGGGCGCTCACGCCACTGGAACCGACCGCGATTGCGTACAGCAACGCCGGTGTCAAACGGTCCTAATTGGTGCTACGCAGTGCGAATCGGCGAATTCAGATTGACCTACTGCGGAGGCATTGCTCTAGTCGGTCACGGTGAGCCCTGATAAGTTCGAGGACACTGCCGCGGAGTTCGTCCTGGCGGTTCAAATAGTGTCCCCCCTCCCCGACCAAAATCGCTGACCTCGGCGAGCGGTCTTAAGCGCCTCGTCCTCAGCTCACCGCTTTCTTCACTAGCGCGGCGATCCTTGCCTCTTCGGCCGCGGTCAACTTCGTCAGCGCAAAGGCGACCGGCCACATGGCGCCTTCGTCGAGGTTCGCCGCGTCGCTGAAGCCGAACGTCGCGTACCTCGTGTTGAACTTCTTCGCGGTTTGGAAATGGCAGACGATCTTGCCGTTCTTGGCATACGCGGGCATCCCGTACCAGAGTCTCGGCGAGAGGGCCGGCGCGCTGGCTTTGATGAGCGCGTGGAGCCGCTTGCCTATGGCGCGATCCGGTCCCGGCATCTCGGCGATCTTCGCGAGCACGGCGCTTTCCTCGTCCGCCTTGTTCGCGGCGGCCTTCATCTCTTGGACGCGATCTTTCATCGCGCCCTTTTCCTCGTTCGTGAATCCCTCGTACCTCTTTTTGGTCGCGGCGGCGCTTTTGGCGGGCTTCCGCGTGCCCTTCATTGCAGATTTCCTCTCAGCCATAGTTCCGCTCTCAGGCCTTCGCCGCGTGGGCGACCTTCCCTTGCTGCAGGATCCGGATGGCGTTGCCGAACGGGTCGCGGACGCCCATGTCGGTGCCGTAGAAGCGCGTGGTGGGCTCTTGGGTGAAGTCGGTGACGCCGCGAGCCTTGAGGGTTTCATAGAGAGCCCGGACGTCGTCCGACAGGAAGACGAGGCCCCCAATGGCGCCCTTGCTGATCAGCTCACGGAGCTGCGCGGCCGTGGCTTCATCGTGGACCGGCGGGCCGGGCTCCTCCAGGGAGATCTCGGTGCCGGGGTCGCCGGGGACGCGCACCGTCAGCCAGCGGTAGGAACCTTGCTTGACGTCCTGTCCTTTCTCCAGTCCGAGCTTGTTGACGTAGAAGTCGAGCGCCTCGTTCTTGTCGAGGACCATGATGGACGTGACGTTCAGCTTGGTGATCATTCGCTTATTTCTCCTCTGCGGGATTGATGGAACGACCCTCATGCTATGGAGCTGCTGCGGCGGCCGCTATTCCAAAAGTGCTCGATCGCCTCGCCACCCCCGCCGCCACCACCGGCCGCATGGCCGCCATCTGGAAGCAGGTGGGCGGCAACATCGGCTCATTCCCCAGGCGGTAGTCCGACGGCGTCTCGCCGACGATCTCCCGGAACGTGCGGCTGAAGGTCCCCGAGCTGCCGAAGCCGACGTCGAAGCAGATATCGGTGACGTTGCGGTCGGTCTCGCGCAGCAGGAACATCGAGCGCTCCACCCGCCTCCGCTGCAGGTAACGGTGCGGCGTCTCCCCGAAGACGGCGCGGAAGCTGCGGATGAAGTGCGCCTCGGAGATATGGGCCACCGCGGCCACGGCGCGGACGTCGAGCGGCGCGGCGTAGGCGCGGTCCATGGCGTCGCGGGCGCGCAGGAGGCGGCGGTTCCATTGCTCGACTTCCCGGCTCACGGTGCAACGCTACGCCATCAGGGGGCGTGTGCTCAGCCCCCCTCAGGTCAAGCACCCTCGATTGCGGGGCCTACGCCGGCTCCTTTTGACCGCGCGGGCGCATGTACCACTCGCGAAAGGCGTGACAGCGGCCATTGTCATCGAACTCAATCAGGAAGATGTTGTCGTACTCGCGCACGAGTTCCCTCCTCGAGGGGTCTTTGAAGTAGCGGCTTCGGCCCTGGGCCACCGCGAGGCTGCCGTCGATGGCGACGGGCTCGTAGCTCGCCTCATAGGTCCCAGGAGGGTCCTTCCCCTCGAGCCAGGAGGCCACGATAGCGACCCGGCCGCGAATCGGCTCGTCGAAAGGAAAGTAGGAATAGGTCGCGTCTCCGCTAAAGAGCTCGGCCACGGCCTCGGGATCGTAGGTTTCCCATGCCCGGACATAGGCACGCAGCCAGGCGGCAACGGTCTCTTTGGTTAATGCCACAGACGGGGTCGAGTTTACCCGCGCGGCTTGAAGAGGCTCTTCAGATCGCCCTCGTGGGCGCTGAGGAGCTCGTGGATCTCGAGGAGGTCATCCGCCGAGATCAGGGGCTGAACGCCCGTCGCCCGAGAATGCAGTTCAAGTTGGAGTTCGAACATCGCTCGACCGTCCTGGGCGTTCATCCTGGTCCTTCCCTGGGTACGAAATACTGATATCGTCGTTATCACTACATTACGAAGCCAAAGTGTCGGTTGTCAAGTTTGAGGCGCCTTGCTACAGATGGAACGGGCGGGGATGGCGCCTGGTTTCGGTCTTAGGCGGGACGGGCGGACCGGCGCCGAACGGTGCGGAAGGCAAGACCGGCTCCCGTCAGGAGCAGCAGCCCACCAATCAGGATCGGCCCGACGGAGAGAGGGAGGAACAACGGATTGTCGAGGTCGTTTTCGGCGAAGCCGAGAAAGGTCATCAGCAGGATCGAAATCATCCCGAAGGCCGCCGCCCCCAGGAACGCGCCCAGTTCAGTATTCGACGCCAGCGGGACGCGGGTGCTGTAGGCGGGGGCCATGATACCCGAGCGGACGCCAAAGGCGATCAGCGCTAGCAAAACTAGGCCGGCGGCTGCAGTAAAAATCACCGCCACCACGATGACCGAGGTGATCTGGCCCGAAGTGAGCCCGCCGAACAGGTTCATCCAGTCGAGCGACAGCGGCATCGGCTGAAATTCTATCCCGAAGCTGGCGGCTTGGTCGACTCCGCGGGCGGGGCCAGCGCGGCCTCGACGACGCGCTGCTCCTGCGCCTCATGAGCGATCGCGTAGCCTTCGCTCGGGCTGGCGCGCTCGGGTCGGCCGATGTAGCGCAGGGTGAGGTGCGTCGGCAGCTTGGGCTCGAGGCGGCGCTTGACGTGCCAGTAGGCGCCCATGTTCATCGGCTCTTCCTGGACCCAGGTCAACTGCCGCACGTTCGGATACTTCGCAATCGCGGTCAGCACGTCGTCCGTGCGGAAGGGCTCGAGTAACTCCACGCGGACGATTGCGAGATCTTTCGCCTCCGCGCGCAGGGGGCTGGCGATCAGGTCGTAGTAGATCTTGCCGGTGCAGAGAATGATGCGCTGCACCTCCTCACGGTGATCCTGCATCAAGGGGTCATCGATCACCCGGCGGAAGCTGTGGACGGCGAAGTCCTCGAGCCGAGACCACGACGGGCGGAGGCGCAACAGACTCTTCGGCGTCATGATGATGAGCGGTCGCGGCCGGGTGTGGAGCGCCTGCCGCCGTAGCGCGTGGAAGTAGTTCGCCGGCGTGCTCGGATAGAAGACCCGGATGTTGCCCTCAGCGGCGAGCTGGAGGAAGCGCTCGAGCCGCGCGCTCGAATGCTCCGGGCCGCCGCCCTCATAGCCATGGGGAAGGAGGAGGGTCAGTCGCGACGACTGTCCCCACTTGGCGAGGCCCGAGACAATGAATTGGTCGACGATGATCTGCGCTCCGTTGATGAAATCGCCGAACTGCGCCTCCCAGCACACCAGCGCCTCTGAGGCGTCGGAGCTGTACCCGTATTCGAAGCCGAGCGCGGCATACTCGGAGAGCGGGCTGTTGTGCAGCTCGAAGGTGGCGCTCGCTCCGACCAGATGCTGAATCGGCGCCCAGGCCTTCCCGGTACGGGGATCGTGGAAGACCAGGTGGCGCTGGCTGAAGGTTCCGCGCTCCGTATCCTGGCCGGTGAGCCGCACCGGGATGCCGCCTGTGATGAGCGTGGCAAAGGCCAGCTCTTCGGCCTGCGCCCAGTCGATTTCTCGTTCGGCCAGCGGTGTCTTGCGGCGTTCCATCTGGCGGAGCAGCTTGGGGTGCACCGTAAAGCCATCCGGCACGGCCAGCAGCTGACGGTTCAAGGACTCGAGCGCCTCTGCCGAGACGGCCGTCTTGATCTCCAGTTCGGGGCTGGCGTCCATCGGCGGGCGGCTGACCTGCGGTGCATGCGCGGCACTGGCCTTGACGTTCTGGTGGGCGTCGCTGAGGCGGGCCTCGGCGACCTCGGTGCGCGCGTGCGCGTCGTCGGCGCTGAGCAGACCCTCTTCGATGAGTTGCGCGGCGAAGACCTCTCGCACCGTCGGATGCTCTTTGATCGCCTCGTACATCTGCGGCTGGGTGTATGCGGGCTCGTCCGTTTCGTTGTGGCCGAACCGTCGATAGCCGATCAGGTCGATGACGACGTCGCGGCCGAATTTCTGTCGGAAGGCGGTCGCAAGGCGAACCGCGCTGACGCAGGCCGTGATGTCGTCCGCGTTGACATGGATGATCGGCAGGTCGAACCCCTTGGCAACATCGGACGCGTAGCGCGTCGAGCGGCCTTCCTCGGGGTCGGTCGTGAAACCAAGCTGGTTGTTAGCGATGATGTGCAAGGTGCCGCCGGTGGTGTAGCCGTCGAGCTTCGACAGGTTGAGGACTTCGGCGACGACGCCCTGGGCGGGAAAGGCGGCGTCCCCATGGATCAGGATCGGCACGGTGCCTGTCCGATCGAAATGGGGGGCGGGCCCCTTGCGCCGCGTCTGCTCCGCGCGCGTCCATCCCTCCACAACCGGATCCACCGCTTCCAGGTGACTGGGGTTGGCGAGAAGGCTGACGGACACCTGCTTGCCGTTCGGGGTGACGTAGGTGCCTTCGGCTTCGGCGTGATACTTGACGTCGCCCGTCACGTCAGTGCCGCTTGGAAGCCGATCCTTGCTCTGCTCGAACTCCACCAGCAAGGATTCATAGGTGCGGTTGACGACATGGGCGATCACGCTCAACCGGCCGCGGTGCGCCATGCCCATCACCACCTGGCGCGTGCCGTTGTCGGAGAGCAGTTGTAGGGTCTCCTCGAGCATCACGATCATCGAGTCGAGCCCCTCGATGGAGAACGTCTTCTGACCCAGGAAGGCCTTCCGAAGGTAGCGATCCATCGCCTCCACTTTGGTGAGACGGCCGAGCAATTGAAGCTTCCGCTCGGGGCTGAGCGGCTGGCGATACCGCCCCGACTCGATCCGCTCGCGCAGCCAGTTGCGTTGCTCATGGCTAGAAATGTGCTCGATCTCGTAGGCGATCGTCGAGCAGTAGGTCTCACGAAGATGGGTGAGAACCTCGGCCAGGTTCTCACCGGGGACGCGCACGCGCAGTACGGCGGCCGGTACCGCCTCCATCAACTGGGGCGTCAATCCATGATTGACCGGATCTAGCGACGGATCGCCCGTCGGCGCGCTTCCCAGCGGGTCGAGTCGCGCCGAGAGATGCCCGTGGCTGCGATAGGCGGCGACCAGCGCCATACCGGCCGCAACCGCGCGCAGCATCTCGGCTTCCTCCGTCGTTGGCCCCGCGGCTGCCGCTTCCGCAGCCTGGGCCACGGTTCGAGCCGGCTCGCTCATCCCGGCCGGCGGGACCACTCGCATCGATTCGAAGACCGATTCATAAAAACCGTCAGCACCGGCCAGCAGCTCATCGATCCGCCGCAGGAATTCGCCGGACTCGGCGCCCTGGATGACGCGGTGGTCATAGGTGCTGGTCATCGTCATTACCTTCGAGACCCCGAGTTGGCGCAGCCCGCTCTCGGCGATGGCGGTGAACTCGGGTGGATAACCGATGGCGCCGGTGGCAATGATCGTGCCCTGGCCCTTCATCAACCGCGGGACGGATGCCACAGTCCCTATCCCACCGGGATTGGTGAGCACGATGGTGGCGCCGGCGAGGTCGTCCGCCACCAACTTGCCGATGCGTGCTTTCGAGACAAGCGTTTCGTACTGATCGCGGAAGGCCGCAAAGTCCAGGCGGTCGGCGTCGCGAATTACCGGAACCACCAGCATGCGGCTGCCATCCTGACGCTGCACGTCGACCGCGAGTCCGAAGTGCACACCGCGCGCAACCCGCGCCGGGTTGCCGTCGATGCGATCAAAGGTGACCGCCATCGAGGGCACGTCCTTGATGGCGCGCGTGACCGCGAAGGCAATCACGTGGGTGTACGAGACCTTCTCCGGACGCCCGGCCTCCTGCACGCGCTGGTTGAGCTGACGGCGCCGCTGGTCCAGCACATCGACCCGCACCGTGCGGAAGCTCGTTGCCGTCGGGACCTGGAGGCTTTCCTCCATGTACTTGACCAGCGCCGCGGCCCCGCCCCGCAAGGGGATCGCGGGGGCAATTTCCCCTCCACCACTTGCGGGGGAGGGCAGG
>DATNMQ010000036.1:0-1326 GCA_035602465.1 Candidatus Sulfotelmatobacter sp.
TTACAACAAAAATCATGCCCTTCTCAGAGAACTGCCTGCGATCAGCGAAACACTGGATCACGGCGGATTCTCAACCATTCTAATTGCAACAAGACTGGCCACCGGCAAGCAGCCCACATTTTTCCTCCCATCCCATTTGCAAGCATGCAGCTGCTGCTTGACTTCAAATCTATGACCGATAGGCTCACAAAGTCCATTCCGATTCAGCATACACTGTTAACTTTACAGCATTATTGATTCGGTACAAGACAAGCCAGCCAATTTCTTCTCAAGACGCAAAGACATACTCAAATCAAAAATGATATTTCAATCTTTGCTTTCCCCCAGGTCTCAAAACGCGCCCCCTTGCTCCAACTTGAGAAGTTTTCAAGTCTCATGGGGCACTTGCTGTTGTCAAAATATTTTTTGCAACGCCATGCACCATGTCGCTTTCAAACAAGCTCATTCAGATAAGCCGCTGTCAAGTCTGTCGCACTTGCTGTTGTCAAACAAGTATTCGTTTGCAACGCCATGAAACATGTTACTCTACAAGCAAACTCATTCAGCTACATCCCCCCAGCACGCAATATATCCTACTAAAGACTGCTTTCAAGTCTGCTACACTTGCTGTTGTCAAATGAAAGACGACCGGTGTTACTAGGACCAAACGGTGGTTTCGGACTTTCACCCTTCATTTGCAACGCCATGCAGCATGCCACTACTAACAAACTCATTCAGATAAAATCCTACTGAAGCCCGCTTTCAAGTCTGCTACACTTGCTGTTGTCAAATGAAAGACTACCGGTGTTACTAGGACCAAACGGTGGTTTCGGACCTTCACCCTTCATTTGCAACGCCATGCAGCATGCCACTCTACTAACAAACTCGTTCAGATGCCCACTTTCAAGCACATTACAGTGCTCAAGAGATTACTAGTGTTACTTGAACTAGTTAAATAGTCCGTTCAAACTTTCATCCTATCAAGACACCATACCATGCCCTACTCCATATACAAAAATCTTACTGTAGCTCCTCCTTTCAAAACCCTTCAGTCATCATAAAAGGTTGCAGTGTTACTTGGACTAGCAAAGAACTAGCATTTTCGGACTTTTGACCCTTTATAAAGACAACTGAACACGGTCTACTAAGAATTGCTTGTTCAGATTGACCCCAAGATCCCAATACAGAAAGTACTAAGCCCTACTAAGCCAAGGACCACTTTGAATTGTGTTTCAAGTCGCCTCAGTCTTCAGACCCTTCCCTCTTATAGTAGGAAACCTGGTTTGTTTGGTCTTGTTGTGTCTGATCCCCGCGAGGCGTGACAAAGTGTGTCCACAATATCGCGTT
>DATNMQ010000046.1:0-2567 GCA_035602465.1 Candidatus Sulfotelmatobacter sp.
CAACCGATATCAGAAAAAGATCGGCTCACTGCTGTGGGCGGCGGTCAACACGCGTCCAGACGTCGCATTCGCAGTATCGCGATTAGGTAGATTTAGCCACAATCCCAGCAGTCAACATCACGAAGCGGCAGATCGGGTCATTCGATACCTTGTTGCGACACGCACCCTGGCCTTGCAATACGGTGGCCAGGAACCCGAGGAGGACTTCGTGATCGCAAGCGACGCTTCATTTGCCGACAACTCGATCGATCGAAAGAGCTCACAGGCCTACTCGATTAAGATATTTGGTGGCCTCACCATGTGGAGCGCAAACAAACAGGACACTGTCACCACATCTACGACCGAGGCAGAGCTCCTTGCCTTAGCTCAGGCGGCCAAAGAAGGTTTTTTCGTCAGTCGCCTACTCCATGCCCTAACTGTGAGATTCGACGATAAGACCTTACGTATCCAGTGCGACAACCAGCAAACAATTCGACTTGTGGAGGCGGAAGTTGCGCAACTTAAGACCAAATTGAAGCACGTCGACATACACAATCACTGGTTGCGGCAAGAGGTCGAGAATGGGACTCTGCGAATCATCTACACGCCAACAGACGAGATCTTTGCTGACGGGTTTACTAAAGCCCTTCAGGGCGATAAGTTCAAGACCTTCCTGAACCAAATTGGTCTTGCCGATATCCCAGAACGACTCGAAGAACGGCGTTTCAAGGAACTCCAAGACGAAGATATCGTGAACCTTGCTTTTGGGGTTGATTGAGGCATAGCTATTGCCCTGCGACGGTTTTTCGGGGGTGGAAATCCAAGACCTCACAAGAGCCAAGTGGCCAGAGGCAACTCAAGTCCTCAATGCATGGCAACTCAAGGCCAACAAATGCGAGGCAACTCAAGTCCTCAATGCATGGCAACTCAAGGCCTACAAATGCGAGGCAACTCAAGTCCTCAATGCATGGCAACTCAAGGCCTACAAATCCGAGGCAACTCAAGTCCTCAGTGCATGGCAACTCAAGGCCTACAATGCGAGGCAACTCAAGTCCTCAATGCATGGCAACTCAAGGCCTACAATGCGAGGCAATTCAAGACCTAGGCAACTCATAAAGACCTTAAGTTAAGGCAATTCAAGACCTCCGAAAGCCACTGCAGGGCTGGAGGCAACTCAAGTCCTCAATGCATGGCAACTCAAGGCCTACAAATGCGAGGCAATTCATGACCTCTAAGGCCTGATCAGCCGAGGCAATTACAAGGGTTGCGAATGGCTTCATTATGGAGTCTAATTAACTGACGCAGACAAACTCCCTCAAGTCCTACCAACAACTGGGCTCCGATGTCAGACTCCCCTACGGCTCATCTGAGGGGGTGTGTTGAACCCCATTTCTTGGCATGCCTTGACGTCAATTCGGTTTTGGTGTTTCGTTTTTGTGATGCGCCAGGAAACGCCCACAGAGGCATTTGATACGCCAGGAATATACCGCACACAGCAAGATCACAGGATCCAGGACCCCGAGCCCAATCAGCCGCTGCCACGCCTAGAGATGCGGCTGACGACGTCTGCATTTGCAACCTCACTGCAGCACAGCGCTGCCACGCCTAGAGATACGGCCTGACGACGTCTGCATTTGCAACCCGACGGCGTGGAAGACTGCCATAGGGCACACCGGTCGGTCGCCCCCGGCTGCCACACGCGGAGGAAGCCGAAAACTGAGAAATGAAGGAATCGTGGCCTGAAAGGCCGCATTAGAAATGGATCTGAGCGGGAATATATATAGCAAGATTGGAAGCGGTTGAGAGGAAGAAGGAAGGCAGGAATCATCAGTGTTCAGAGTATCATCAGTTCTCAATACAGCCCTTCAATTCTTTTGCAAATCTATGCCTACATACCGTTAGATCTTGAGCCTCATCTGCAGCCTACCAGTGCCAAGTAAGTGGACCCTTGCCAGTCTCCACCATTGAATCGCATCTCTGGTTTCTTTTCAGCCCCCCTGCAATCCCTGCCATTAGTCTGGTTCAGCACCAGTTCAGGTGTCTCCCGCGATAGACAACTGTCGGCTCGTCGCCAGACCTCCAGTACGGCAGGCCTCCCAATTGGTTTCGGTTTAAGTTTTTTGGCATCCGGAGTTCAACAATTAAGAGTCTCATTTGCGGCACCCATTGCGCAACCCTTGAGACCTCCGATCGCCACAATGGCCGACAATCGCCTCAACGCCTCAAACCCAAGTGCCGCCCTTCTCGCCTCGGCTGCCTCAATTCTGGCAAACGCCGCCTCTGACGATAAATCCAAGGGCGGTAGGGTCTTCCTTAACACCCACCTCGACTGGGATGACTGGTATCGCGAGTTCCAGACTAAGGCTCGTCTCCTCTGGCCATACATCACCAGGGTTAGGCCTTGGCCTGTTAATGCCGTCGCTGAGCCCAACGCCCTTCACTTCTATAATGGCGATGCCGACGAAGATGGTTTCGATCAGGCAGATCCCCAAGCGGCACTACAACTCCTTGACCCTCAGGAACGAAGCCTCTTTGACTCAGCCTGGAAGGTGTACTCCGACAAACTAAGAATGCAGGATACCCATGAC
>DATNMQ010000060.1:0-40662 GCA_035602465.1 Candidatus Sulfotelmatobacter sp.
TACGAGGCCGCCCTGCGCGACCACAAGATCACGTGGGCGACGGTCCTCCACGACAGCCTGACCAACTTCAACGGATACATGCCGCGCGACTTCGACAACAGCGGCATGGGCAACATCAAGGCAAGCACGGCCATCCTCTACTCGCGCAACATCCCGGCGGTCCAGGTTGGGCAGATGGAGGGGATGAACAACGTGATCGAGCTCGCCCACGCGATGGGCATCAAGAATCAGCTTCAGCCCTACCTGTCGACGGCGATCGGTGCGAGCGACGTGACGCTCTACGAACACGTGCAGGGCTATGCAACCTTCGCCAACCAGGGCCAGAGGGTCGACCTCAACGTGGTCAGAGAGGTGGACGACTCCAGCGGCCACGCCATCTACAAATACGAGAATCCGGCCGGCACGACGGTGCTCACGCCCGCCGAGGCGTACTTGATGTCAGACGTGCTGAAGAACTACCAGAACACCTGGCAATTCGGCTGGAACCGCCAGATGGCGAGCAAAACCGGCACGAGCGACAACGGCAATGGCGGGATCCCCGACTCGTGGATCATGGCCTACAACCCGGACGTTGTCGTCGGGGTCTGGGTCGGCAACACGGCGGCGAACGGTGGCGGCGGATTGATCCGGGCGTACGGCGAAAACGTGGGGCTCACGATCATGAAACGGTTCGTCAACAACCTCCCGCCGACCTACCGCGACTGGTACAGCCGCCCGGCCGGCGTGGTCCAGGGTTGCGGAGCCGACTCGCAGGATCCGTTCCTGCAGGGCGCGTGCACGTCGTCGCCGACGCCGAGCGCCTCGCCGTCGGCCTCGCCAAGCACATCTCCTTCGCCTTCACCCTCGGCCTCCCCGAGCGCTTCGCCATCGGCCTCGCCGAGCGCCTCGCCGAGAACGTCGCCGAGCGCGTCGCCGCCGGCATCGCCTCCGGCATCGCCACCCCCATCGCCGCCCGCGGCGGCTTCGCCCAAACCCTCACCGTAGCCGGGGATGCTTGGCATGAGAACACCAGAAGAGGACACCCCCTTCCTGGAAAGCGCGGATCGCCGGCGGCCCGGCACGTCGCTGCGGGGCTACGTCTCGCGGACTCTGCCGCACGCCTCGACCATCGTCGTGGCCAACCGAGCGCCGCACGAGCCCAAGCCTGAAGGTGGATTCACGCGCGGCGCAGGCGGTGTCATCACAGCGCTGCTCACCTTCGCCGAAGTTGCCGGGGCGGACTGGGTCGCGTGCGCCCGGAACGACGCCGAGAGGAAGCTAATCGAAGAGCGCGGCACCACCTGGAATTCGCCCCTCATCCGCACTGAGACGAGGCTGCACTACGCGACGCCGACCCCGGAGCAGTACGAGCAGCACTACTCGGTGATCTCGAACCCGGTGCTGTGGTTCATCCAGCACTACCTCTGGGACCTGGCCCACCAGCCGGTGATCGACGGGCGGATCCACCGCGCGTGGAACAACGGTTACGTCGAGGTCAATAAACAGTTGGCACTCAAGGTGGTCGACGTTGCGCGAGGCCTGCCCGCCCGGCCGCTGGTCATGGTCCACGACTACCAGCTCTATCTCGTGCCCAAGCTCGTGCGCGACCAGCTGCACGGGGCGATCATCCAGCACTTCGTGCACATCCCGTGGCCCACACCGCAGTACTGGAAGGTGCTGCCGCGCGAGATGCGCGACGCGATCCTGCACGGCTTGCTCGGCTGCGACATCGTGGGCTTCCAGACGAGCCTGGACGTGCGCAATTTCCTGATGACGTGTGAGGAGAACGCGGGTCTCGCGGTGGACGAGCGCGAGCGCGCCGTCCTGATCGAGGGCCGCGTCGTTTATGCGCGCCACTACCCGATCTCGATCGACGTGGCGTCGACCACACGCCTCGCCTACTCGCACGGGGTGATGGTCGAGGAGCGCAAGCTTCGCGACTGGCGGCCCGAGCACCTCATCGTGCGCGTCGACCGCACCGATCCTTCCAAGAACATCGTGCGCGGCTTCCTCGCCTACGAGAAGCTGCTCGCTCACCATCCCGAGCTGCGAGGCCGCGTCCAGTTCTGGGCGTTCCTGCAGCCGTCTCGCCAGAACGTGGCGGTCTATCGCAACTACGTGCGTCGTGTCCGGCAGGTCGTGCAGCGCATCAACGCCCAGCACGGCGCCCACGGATGGCAGCCGATCCGGCTCGAGCTCGGCGAGAGCCTGCGCAAAGCCATGGCCGCGCTGCGCAACTTCGACGTGCTCGTCGTCAACTCCGTCTATGACGGCCTGAATCTGGTCGTCAAGGAGGGCGCGCTCGTCAACCGGTCGAACGGCGTGATCGTGCTCTCAGAGAACGTCGGCGCGCACGAGGAGCTCTATCCCCACGTGCTGTCGGTGAATCCGTTCGACGTCGACGCGACCGCCATGGCGATGCACGAGGGGCTGGTCATGGCCGCGGACGAGAAGCGCCAGCGCAACGAGGGCGCGCGTGAGGTGGTTCGCACCAACGACATCGCGCGCTGGATCACCCGCCAGGTGCAGGACATCCGGGACCTCGCCGCCGCCCCGGGCCTCAGAGCAGGCTAGCTGCTAACCCGGATCTGCTTCGCCTGCCCCTCTCAATCCACACCCCTCTGCCCCGAAGGGGAGAGGGTGTCCGTTACGGACCCCAGGTGCGATTCCGCTGCGCCACGGTCACATTCCGGAAGAAGATGATCGCCACCAGGCGCGCCAGCGCCCACCCGATCAGTGCGTAGACGAGGACCGCCACCACGACCGACATTTCGAGCTGCGACTGCTCGGTGCCGATGGTCGGCAGAAGGTTGTGGAATGGCGCGAGCAGCACGTCCGTCACGCCGTAGGTCCACCTCGTGAAGCCGGCGCCTGGGTTGGCATCGAGCAGCTTCAGGACGAGGCGGATCAGCAGCAGAGCGTCGATCACGCCGAAGGCGAGATAGATCAGCTCGACAGCACGCTGGCCGGGGTTGAGGGTGCTGACGACCGACGATTCGACCGCCGCGACGGGACCTTCAGTGGTGACCCGCCGACGCTCGACCTCTCGGCCCGTCGCGGGATCGCGCTCGATGTCCGTTTCCCTGCGCTCCATCTGTCCTCCTTGCTTGGTTGTCGACGAGCCCTGAAAGGGGCCTATCTGATGGAAACGCCCGGGGCAACATCTGCACCCGGGCGCTGCGGGGGAGGACGCGATTTGGTTTACGGGTACCAGAGGGCGAGGCTGAAGAGCGCCTCGTCCTGGTCGACGTCGTTACTCAGGCCGTTGCCGCCGAGCTGGTACTGCCAGGCCTCGATGTTGCCCGCGCAGCCGGTGTCATAGGGTGAGTAGTTCGGCGCGTTCGCTTTGTAATAGCTGCCGAGCAGGGATGGCTCGAAGGACCACAGGTCGGAGCCGGTGGCGATATTCGGAACAGCCGCGACGGCCGCGCACCACGCCGAGGCGAACTCGCTGCCCGACGTGCCGTTGCCGTAATAGCCCGGGACGTATCCGGCCTGGGTCACGCCGTCGTACCAGCCCTCGATGAATCCTGAGTCGACGTTGCCGGCCCCGGGGCATGCCGCGCCGTAAGGCTCGATGTCGATGACGAGCAGCCGGCCCTTGGGGATGCCCAAGCGTGCTGCCGCGGCCGTGGCCGCCACGCCGTAGCCGTGGCCGGTGGAGTAGTAGGAGACGTTCGAGCAGTTGTAGTCGTTGTAGATCGGCAGGATCCCCATGTGGTTCTGCGCGGCGAGGGCGATCTCGGAGGAGCTGATGCCCGGGCAGACCGTGTCGGTCAGGTAGCGGCCCCAGAAGTCGGGCTTGCCGAGAGCCCTTGTGATCGCCGGGTAGAGGTCACCGGTCGCGTCGCCAATGAACGCCTTGCAGGAATCGACGCCCCACAGAAGGTGTGTCGGCTGGATCGCGGCCGACTTTGCCTGCACGTCGCCGAGCCCGGGCGCGGGCGAGGCGCCGTTGGGGTGAGTCTTCTGCCCCGAAGAGGCGGCCTGGTTCGTGGGCAGCGTGCCGATCATCGCCGTATAGGTCGGCGTCGTCCCCCCGCTCATCCACGCCTGCACGCTGCAGGTGTTTCCGGTCTTGCAGGCATGGTCGACCAGGCGGCCCTGCTCGTCGTAGATCCCGACGACCCACGGCGTGTTGGACAGGTCCGCGTTGGTCGTCGCCTTGAGATAGACGGAACCTCCCGTCTTGGGGCCGATCGACGTCGCCGAGAGCGTGACCGAGAGCCACGTCAGGTAGATGGGCGCGGACACCGCTTCCGGCTGCCCGGTGACGTAGCCGACGAGCTCATGGACCCCTCCGGCGGACTGCTTCATGGACGTGGTGCAGACCGTGCCGCGGGCGCAGTAGGTCACGCGAGAGCTGGTGGTCAGGTCGTAGATCTCGAGCCACCTGCCCGTCTGGCGCACGTCGACGGTCGACGTGGCGGTGAGGACGATCGGCAGGCCGGGGCCGACGATGCTCCGGCTCGCCGTGATCGACGTGTCGAGCCAGCCGACGTTCACCTCGTTGGAGCGCAGCGCGACAGAGTCCGCAGGGATCGTCGAGGTCGGAGGGGTGATGAACGCCACGAAGTGGTGGACCCCAGATATGGCGGAGTAGGCGACGCTGCACTGGCTGCCCTGGGCACAGGCGCCGGCCAGCGTATTGGATGTCAGGTCGAAGATCTCGATCGCCGCGCTCGTTCCGGTCAAAGTCGAGCTTGCTGTGGCGGTGAACACCGCGGGCTTGCCGCTCCTGGCGGTGTCGGCGCCGGCGGCCAGGGTGAGGCGCTTGGGAAGCTGGTTGCCGAGCGACTCGACTGGGACGCTCGGAGCCACGACTGGCGTCGTGTCGCCCGAGGCCCCAAGGCCGGCCGGGGCGGCCGCCGGCAGGATGGTGTCGCTGCACGCGGCCGGCGTGGTGGGCAGAGCCTTGTCGGTGGTGATCGCGCACGGCTGCCGGCCATCGGGCATCGAGCTCGAGCCCGGCACCGTATCCGTGGACGCGTTCACTGTGCCGCATGCAGCCGCCGGCCCGGACTCGCCGCACTGCTTCATGCCGTCCGGCAGGCTGAGGGTCGTGTCGGGCTGCGCCGCCGCAGCCGGGTTGCAATCGCCCTCTTGCGAGCACGCCATCTGGCCGGGGTGCTCGGCCGCGGGCAGCGACACCACGGCAGGCGCGGCGGCGAGGGCCACCATGCTCATGTGGTTGATCGCGACGAACACGATCGCGAGATGCGTCTTCGGACGCGAACGAACATTGAAGAGAAGCTTTCGAAGTGAATGCACTGATACCCCCGTTTGCGCTCCCGGAGAGCGCTCGATGTCGGGGGCAAGCTACGGTCGGCCTGGCGGTGCATCCACGACGGATGGGTTAAGAAGCTTCAAGCCTTGTGAATTGGCCCGAAACGACGAGGAAACGGGCCGTTATGGCGGCTTGGTTGCCCTCAGCAGGTCCGTTTTGGAGCGATCGAATTCTGACGCACCGGTCGCTCGTTCACGCCGAAAATGGCGAAGCAGCCCGGGGCAGTGGGCTGCTTCATCAATTACAACGCGGCCTCGAGTTGCGCTACCTCTTAGGGGGCGGCGTGCACGGCGCCGAGGACGTTTCCGTACATCACGCCCAGCGCGAGGAGCCCGAGTAGGGACAGAAGAACCAGGATGAAGGTGCGAGCGCACGTGTCGATCAACCAGGAGTCTTCGGTGCGGTCGGACTCGGCAACGTTCCACCTTCGGCCGTACAGCCCGGCCCTCAAGGAGAGCCCGATCGTCGCCAGCAAGATGACCAAGAGCACTGCCATGGAACAAGGGCGCGGCCGCCGAGCGGGTCAGCGCCCGCGCCATCCAGAACAACGCGCAAGTATGAGAGGGAACCCAGAAGTATGAGAGGGAACCCAAATGGTTCCCTCTCATCGGCCGGTCGCTTCGCGACGGGCCTGCTCTCTTTCCGGTATACGGTTCGGATTGTCTAAGTAGTTACTCGGTGCGACGCCTGGCAGACCTTTAGGCATAGTCGCGGCCGGGGTGAACCCGGCCGCCATTGCGACGCTGGTAACAGGAATCTGCCCCTTCGTCATTGGCCATTAACGGACGCGCGGCTTCGCGTGGTCCGCCAATACTCGTGGCCGCGGGCGCGTTCTTTATGGCGTGGAAGGCCCGCTCCTGCAGTTCTCGATCGCTCTCTTCACGGGCCTGGTGGCAGCGACGTTCCTGCCCAGCGTACGCCGATCCATCCCACTCTTTGTCGAGGTCCTCTTCTGGATCGGCCTCGTCGTCGCATGCACTATCGGCGTGATCAGCATCACCGATCCGAATGCCCGTGAGCTGAGCGCATCCGCCGCGTGGGGGGTCGACCAGCTCATCAGCACCATGGTCGCGCTGTCCATGGGGGGCGTGGTCTCCTGGTTTTCGGAGAACCGCTTCGCCCTCGCGAGCTGGCTTGTGATCATCGCCGGCGTCGACATCTTCGTTCTGATTCTCCGCTCGTCGATGCGGAGCGGAATGGGGTGGCAGCCTCGGGTTCGGCTTGGCGAATGGATGGAGCTGCCGGTGCCCGCGGCGCCAGGGCGACAGCCCGCGCCGGTGACCGATCCCCTCGCGGCCCTGAACCGCAGGATCGCCGCCGGAATGGCTGTGCTGGGCGCGACGGCGCTCGCGAAGTTCGTCTTCCTGTTGATCTGGATCCGCGACGTCGCTGTCCCGCGAGAGGCTCAGCGACTCGCGCACGCGGCCGAAGCGGGCCGAGTCGAATCACGCGCCCGGCTCGAATCGCTTAGGGACGCGACTACGCACCTGCAGTTTGCCGCGCGCGCTTGGTACGCCGCGGCGGGTCAGCCGGCGGTCAACACCCTCGCCGTCAAGGCGACCGACGCGGTACGTACGGCCAGGGCCGCTCAGCGCGGATTCCGGCCGCCCGCACTTCGACCGGGGCAGGTCATCGACATCCAGGCATTGCTGAGCGCTCAGTCGATCGGTTGGTACGGGCCGTTGAACGCTTTACCAACACCACAAATGGATGGAGATGACGATGCGGCTGAATCGCAAGAATCAGATCGTCTGGCCTCTTAGGCCGAACGGCATGCGGCGGCGCGCCAGCGCCCCGCAGACGCTGACCAAGGGCAGGATCTCGAGGCCCGCTGGTTGGATGCTGCGACTGCTGGCGCTGCTCCTCATCGCCGTGCCCAGCCTGATCGTGACCTCACCCGGCTATGTCGCCTTCGCAAACAACCTGCCCGATCCGAATCAGCTGACGTCGGCGGTGCCGGAAGACACGCTGATCTATACACGCGACGACAAGACAATGCTCGCGGACCTCCACCCGCCGGGCTATCAGAGCTACTACGAGCCGCTTGCCAACATGGGGACGCTGCTGCCCAACGCGGTCATCTCGATCGAGGACCGCAACTTCTACTCGGAGCCCGGCGTCGACCCGCAGGGCATCGCACGGGCGACCCTTGTCGACTGGAAGTCGCATTCCCCGACGGAGGGGGCGTCGACCCTCACTCAGCAGCTTGTGAAACTGCGACTGGTCGGCAACAAGGCGACTCTCGACCGCAAGATGCGTGAAGCTCTGCTCGCGTTCGAGATCGAGCGACGCTATACCAAGTCACAGATCCTCGAGTGGTACCTGAACAGCGTGTTCTTCGCCAACACCGCGTGGGGCACGGCGGCCGCGTCGCAGATCTACTTCCACAAGCACACCAAAGACCTCGACCTCGCGCAGGCATCGATGCTCGCCGGAATCATCCGCGGGCCGACGATCTACAACCCGCTGGTCAACTGGACGTCGGCCAAGCAGCGGCAGAAGGCCGTGCTCGACGCGATGATCCGCGACGGCAAGATCACAGCCGCGGACGCCTCGAAGGCCTTCGCCGAAGATCTGGCGCCGCCCACGCACATGTTCACACCGCAAAACCAGGTTCTTGCGTCAGCCTTCGTCAGCTACGTGATCTCAGAGCTCATCGCGCGGTTCGGCAAGGAGACGACTTACGGCGGAGGCTTGCACGTTGTGACGACGCTGAATCCAACGCTGCAGCAGATCGGGCAGAACGTCGTGTCGGGCGTGATCGGATCGCTGTGGCAGCGCAACGTGACGCAAGGCGCGCTGGTAGCTCTCGACCCGACCACGGGCGCAATCATCACAATGGTCGGCTCGGCCAACTCGAACGCCAACGGCGGTCAATACAACCTTGCCGTATATCCGCCGAGGAACCCCGGGTCTTCGATGAAGATCTTCACTTACACCACGGCCATCGCACAAGGCAAGTACACGATGACGACACAGATTCAGGACAGCTCGTTCAGCTACCGAGATCCAATGTCGGGTGAGGTCTACAAGCCGCAGAACTACGACGGCAAGTTTCACGGCACATGCGAGCTCCAGGTTTGCATGGGCAACTCGCTGAACATCCCGGCCGTCAAGGTCGAGCTGGGTGTTGGTGTGGCATCCGTCGTGCAGACAGCACGAAACATGGGGGCGCCTCCCTACCAGCTTCACGGCACCGACGCCAATGGATTTCCGATCTACACCCAGGACGACCCGCTCAATACGTTTGGGCCTTCGCTGACCCTTGGGGGGTACCCCGAGACCCCGCTGCAGATGGCAACCGGCGCCTCGGTCCTGGCCACCCAGGGTTTGCTACGGCAGCCGTATGCGATCAACCTCGTGACCCAGGGCGGCTATGTGCTCTATGAGCACCAGTACGAGCCGGGCACTCGCGTGCTCGACGCGCGGGTCGCGTACATCATGGAGCAGATCATGTCCAACGACAACAACAGGGCCATGATCTTCGGGCGCGGATCGCTCCTCACCCTGGGCTACCGCCACGTCGGCGTGAAGACCGGAACGTCGGACTCCTTCGCCGACGCATGGACCGTGGGATATACGCCGCACATCGTGACGGCTGTCTGGGGTGGCAACGCCGACTGGCGCGTCAAGATGACGGGCGGCTCGGACAGCTACTTCATCGCGGCGCCGATGTGGCACCCGTTCATGCAGCAGGCGCTCGACGCGATGGGCATCGGCGACGAGTGGTACTCGGAACCGCCGGGCCTCATCAACCAGGCCTGCCACGGTCAGATGGCGTACTACCTGCCCGGCACCCACTGCTAGCCGGCCAGCGCCGGCGTCCGAGATGAGAGAGGCGATTCACGCAAGGTTCGACAAGCAGGGAAATCGCCTCCCGGTCACCGGGCATGGATGCGGCTGCAAGCTGTGCGCCGAATCCAACGCCCCGCGCTACGAGCGCCGGACCGAGGGTCTCCGCTCAGAGGCGGCGGCCTGGAATCCCCAGCGGCGGCGCCTGGTCCGCCTGGTCCGGAGCCTGCGGCTGCTGCGACGACCGCAAGCGGCGTGATGCGGCGGGCGATCCTGGGGTCCATCGCTGTGGGCAGCCTGGCGTAGAAGACGGCCGGAAAAGGAAAGGGCCTGGCGATCGGCCAGGCC
The DNA here is from genome assembly GCA_035602465.1 of Candidatus Sulfotelmatobacter sp. Classification (GTDB taxonomy): domain Bacteria; phylum Chloroflexota; class Dormibacteria; order Dormibacterales; family Dormibacteraceae; genus 40CM-4-65-16. The sequence continues at coordinate 9,407 of DATNMQ010000060.1, forward strand.
CTCTTTCTCGCTGCTAGGTGATTGTCAGTCCGCTACCGCGAATCCACGTTCGGCGGCCGCTTCCTCCATCGCCGCCTGCGGTCCGTACGAGTGCTTGAGCATCACGCGCAGCCGCTCCTTGGCCACCGCGAGCCTCGACGCGACGGTCCGCTCAGGAATCCCGAGGGCCTGCGCGATGGCGCGGTTCGTGTAGCCGTGGTAGTGACGGAGCACTATCGCCGCGGCCTGCTTGGGCGGCAGCTTCGAGAGCGCCGTCGCCAGGTCGCGATGCTCGACGACCTCCTGCGGATCCGGGGCGAGGCCCGGCCGGCCGATGCGGCGAATCACCTCACCGACCTCGCGCAGCCGCATCTTCCGCTGGTACGAGACCGCGGCGTTGATCGCGATCCTGTGCACCCACGCTTCAGCCGGGGCGATCGGCTGCCACGTCGCCCACTTCTTGTAAGCGCGCTCGAACGCGTCTTGCGCACAGTCCTCGGCGGCCGCGCGATCGCCGAGCATCGCGGTCAGCGTGCCGAGGATCTTTCCATACGACGCCTGGTAGAGACGCTCGAAATCTGCCTCGTTGCCGGCTTCGTACGAGTTCGGAGACTCGCGTGTGTTTCCCGCTGTCTCCGTGATCGGCTCCGACATTGTTGCGTTGTCACCCCCCCTTGATTCGGCGAGCCATGACGCTCACCTGGCGATAACTGTCGCCCACGACGGGGGTTCCGGTCGCCGTACCAATGCGCGGATTTTGCCTAACTCACTTGAGGTACCAGCCGGATCGCGGCGGTCAGGTGTCGCTGCGCCCCGCAACGTTCTAAGGGAGATGAATCCCGGCGCAGACTCAGGCGGCCCCTACGCGGCCGACGTGCTCGCGACGCTCGCGAGCGGACTCGGCGTGGACTCCATCAAGAGCGGCAGGAAGGCGCTCGAGGTGGTCCGCAAGCGCACGCCCGAGCTGGTCGTCCTCAGCGAGCAGACAGGAGAGGACCTCGCGGTCGTGTCGGCGGGCTTCATCGAGATGATGCTCACGTCGCTGCGTCCTGACGTCGAGCTCACCTGGTCCACCTTCGAGCAGCGTTCGCGTGAGTACGGGCGCCTGCGGGCGGCGCAGGGCGTTGCGCTCGAGTCGCTCATCGACGTGCTGGCCATCTACCGTCGCGCAACGATCGAGCTCCTCACACGGCCCATCCAGGGCAAGCCGCGCTACGACGAGATCGTCGCGCTGGCGCAAAGCCGCCTCGAAGACATCACGGAGCGCATAACGGCCGCGATTGCCCGGGGATACCTGGACCACATCGACGAGGAGCACCGCGCGCGCGAAAACGAGATGTATGGGCTCGCTGCGATCGCCACCGCCATGAGCCGTTCCCTCGACCTGGGCGAAACGGCCGAGGTCGCGCTGGTCGAGTCCCTTGCCGCGCTCCGGCTCAGCACCGGAGCGCTGTGGCTGCGCGAACGATCCTCCTACAAGCTGCTCCATACGGTCGGTCTCGACCAGGACCAGGTCGAGGGCTTCGCCCGCCAGGTCGGGCCCCATGTCAAGGCATCGGCGTCTGCGACCGGCAGGTCGGAGTCGCAGGTCGACCGCGTCGCGAGCAAGGAGTGGAATGCCCTCCGCGCGCAGCTGAAGGTACGCGGAAGGACGGTGGCGATGATGACGGTCGGCACGATGGTGGGTAGAGTCTTCAACGCTGGAGACCTTCTGTTCATGGCGGCGGTCGCCGACCAGGTCGCGATCGCCATCGACCGCGCGCGACAGTTTGCGAGCGAGGCCCGCACCGATCATCTGACCGGGCTAGCCAATCGCCGTGAGTTCGAGCGTGTGATGGAGCGAGAGGTCGCGCTCGCCGAGCGACATGGCCGGCGGTTGTCGCTGATGATGATCGACCTCGACAACCTCAAGCGCATCAACGACAGGCAGGGTCACGGGGCCGGCGATGGTGCGCTGCGAATCGTCGCGCAGCAGCTGCAGCGCGTGGTGCGGGCGTCCGACCTCTGCGCGCGAGTCGGAGGGGATGAGTTCGCGGTGGCGATGCCGGAGACCGACATCGACCGCGCGCGCGACGTCGCTGTGCGGCTGAGGCGCGCCGTCGACCACGCCGCCATGAGCATGAAGGCTCCCGAGCAGGTCGAGGTCAGCATCGGGATCGCGAGGTGGCGCCCGGGCCAGGATTGGCAGGCCGTCTACCAGGCTGCCGACATCGACCTGTATGAAGACAAGCGGCGCCGCAAGACGGTGCGGCGATGGCAGCAGGAGGACCAGGCTCCGGCGATCAGGCTGCTGGGCCGGGCGGGCGGCCGGCGAAGGGTATCCGGGGCCTAGCTCTGCGGCGTTTCTATTCGACCAGGGCGAGCTCGCGCGCCTTCACTATCGCTTCGAGCTTGGAGTGCACTCCCAGCTTGCTTCCGAGGCTGCGGATGTGCGTGCGCACCGTCGTGTAGCTGATGCCGAGGCGGCTCGCGATGTCGCGGCTCGACGTGCCTTCGGCCATGAGCCGAAGCACCTCTTTCTCGCGAGGCGTGAGCCTCTCGAGCTGAGCCTCGATCTCGCGCCGGCTGTTCAGGAGCTGCGAAATCGAACGTGGGGTGAAGAGTGAACCTCCCTGCGCCACGGTTCGAATGGCCTCGACAACCTCTTGCGCCGCGCGCGACTTGTGAATGAAGGCGCTCGCGCCCGACTCGAGCGCGGCGAAGCGCGCGGCGTCGCTGTCCTCTCGGGTGAGGAAGATCAGCTTCGTTTCGGGCCGCGTCTCGCGGATACCGCTTGCGGCGTCGGCTCCAGTCCCGTCGGTGAGCCGGAAGTCCAAGAGCACGAGGTCGGGCTGCAGCTCGGCCGTGCGGGTGATCGACTCGGCGACCGAGCCCACGTGCCCCACGACCTCCATGTCCTTCTGGTCGTTGATCAGGGCGGCAAGCCCCTCTGCGACGACCTGGTGATCCTCGACGATCAGAACTCTTGTAGGGCTACTCACGAATTAGATTCTGATAGAGGCAGCCAAAACTCGATGGTCGTACCCAGCCCGGGCTCGCTTTCGATCTTGTTCCAGCCGCCCGCCAGCAGGGCGCGCTCGTTGAGCGCCAGGAGGCCGAGGTGGCCGGGCAGGTGGTCGCGCTCCGCAACGACGAAGCCCCGGCCGTTGTCCTCCACCAGGCCGTGAATGCCGCCGTCGTTCCTGTGCAGCTCGACGCGGATACGCGTCGCCGCTGCGTGCTTCTCGATGTTGGCCATCGCCTCGGCGAGCTGCCGGAAGAGCATCGAACGGTGCTCGTACGCCATGTCGTCAGGCAGGTCGATGGCCACCTCGACCTCGGCACCGGTGCGCGAACGCAGCATCTTGATCCGCTCGCGGATCGTCTCGTCGAAACCACCGGGCATCTCGAGAGCCGGCGGACGAACCTCAAAGAGAAGCCGCCGCAAGGCTTCCTCTGTCTGGACCAGGAGCGCCTGAGCTTCGGTCAGCAGCTCTCCGCTGTCGGTCTTCGGGTCCTGGAGGCGCTGCAGCTGCAGCTCGGCGGCGGTCAGCTTCTGCAGGGCGTCGTCGTGGAGGTCACCGGCGAAACGCTTGCGCGCCGTGTCGACGGCGGTGGAGACGTTTCTGAGCAGCATCTGCCGCGCGGCATCCACCTTCTCCAGGCGCTCGGCGGTCTTCTTCAGATCGCTCTCGGCGTACCGGAGCTGCCAGACGAGGCCCGCGGCGAGGCCGGCCTTTTGCAGGACCCATGTGTCCTCGCGCGAAAAACCATCAGGGCGGCGCGAGTCGTACGCGGCGACAAGGCCGAGGCGCAGGTCGCCGGCGCGCCACGGGACCGAGATCGCGCTGGACACATGGAGTGCGTCGAGCACGTACGTGAACTCGTCGGAGGCGTCGGTGCGGGACGCTCGAAACATGAAGTCGTGGAAGACGACCCGGCTCGCCAGGTCATCGCGTTCGGGCGCGCAAGGCACTAAACGCATGTCCGTGAGGAAATCGCCGCCGATGCCATGCGCCCCAGGGATCGGAACGAGCAAGCCCTCTTCGTTGACCTGCCAGAACATCACCTTGCCCGCCCCGACGAGCTCGGCGATGCTGTGCGTCAGCCGCCTGTAGAAGTCCGCGAGCCCGTGATCGGAGCGGGCGTGCCTGGACACCGCAAGCAGGGCGTCGACGGCCGCCTCGTGAGCCCGCTCCACGCGTTCCGCGCTCCGCGCGCGCTCCTCGTTGATCAGCCGCTGCTTCTCGCTGCGATCGAGCTCCTCGCGCAGGTTGACCAGGGTGCCGACCATCTGCTGCCGCCGCTCGTTGAGCTCCGCGAGCCCGATTGCGGCCGCGACCTGGTAGGCGAGGATGGTGAACCCGCGCTCCTGGAAGGCGGTGTATCCAGACGGGCTGGCGACCCCGATCGTGCCGAGGATCCGCCCCCCGGCGTGCAGCGGTTGTCCGAGGTAAGACTTGATCGCCGGCAGACCTCGGCCGGTCGGCGCAGTCCAGGGAGTCGTGTTGGCCACCGGGCTCGGAAAGGTCCCGGCGGCGGCGAACATCCGGTCAATCTCGTCCGGCGGGATGGCTTGTTCGGGGTCGGCCGCCCGGGAGTAGACCTGCGTCTTTTCGCCGTTGGCATCCATCAGCGCGATGAACGCGACCGTGGATCGCGTGAGATCCAGGGCGACGACCAGCGCCGCCTCGGCGACGGCGCCCATGGTGCGATGACGCGAAAGCTCGGCCGACGCCGACAGATACGCTTCGAGCGCGGTGCCATCGGCAACGGTGTCGCCGCCGTAACCGGTGTCGAGTTGCCCGACAGTTTCCATGTCTCCCCCTGCACAGGAGTTTACTTCTATGCGCCGCGTGTAAGCAAAACATCTTCACCTGTACGCGCGAGTACAGGATCGGCGGGCAGCGTTCATCTGGCGAGGGGGCTTCGCTGGTTGCTGCAGGGGAGCTCCTCAGGATGGGGCAAGGCTTGGCTCATAGAGAGGGTGATGGAGTGGTTCAGCGGTACTCGTCAGACGGGCGGCGTTCTCTAATCGCGATGAGAGGAGCGGCGCGGAGAAATGGTACGGCCGGCCTGCACAGGGTCAGGCCGCTCATGCGCCCCTTCGTCGTCATGGCGGCCAAGGTGCTTGGTCCGGGACCCATGCGGCTCAAGATGGTCAAGCTGGCGCACAACCTGAACGACGGCGGGGTCGTCGTGGCGCCGGTCGGAGGCTTCGGCGGTGAAGAGCTGGGGCCGGCCGCTCAGCCCACCTCACGCGCGGCGTAGGCTGATCCTGCCCGCCCTGTGGCGGGAGGCCTGCGGATCGCCCAAAAAATCTGCTGCCACAGCGGGTACTGCCTTTGGGGGAGGCGTTTCTGCTACAGATGAACGACTTCGATCAGACCCTGGAGCTCAAGCTGCGGTACCTGCTCGACCCCGTGGTCGCCACGACACCCCCGCCTCGGAGGGGGTCGAAAAAGGCGATCCAGCCGATCCTGGCCATCGTCCAGGCCACGATTGAGCCGATCGCCGAGGCGATCCCGGCCTTGGAGCCCGTCGTGGTGACGGTCCCCGCCGCCCTGCGCGTCCTCTAGCAGAACCCCTTCCTTCCTCTCGCGAGGCCGGGTCGCAAGACTCGGCCTCTTATGCTTGGGGAGCTTGAGCGCCCGCACAGCACCGCTGAAGTTCGCGATTCAACACGTACGCGAGCGCGTACCTGCGGCCGAACGGGAGAGGCGCCTGGCCAACCCGGGTTTCGGCCGGATCTTCACTGAGCACATGGTCCGCATCCGCTGGGAGGCCGAGCGGGGCTGGCACAGCGCGGAGCTGACCGCCTACGCTCCGCTCTCCCTGGATCCCGGGACCGCCGTCCTCCATTACGCGCAGGCGGTCTTCGAGGGGCTCAAGGCGTTCCGCCACGCAGACGGGGGTGTCGCCGCGTTTCGGCCTGACGCGCACGCGAGGCGTTTCCGGACCTCGGCCCGACGGCTGGCGCTTCCCGAGCTTCCGGAGGAAGTGTTCCTCGAGGCCATAGACCTGGTCTTGGCCGCCGACCGCGATTGGGTGCCGTCGGCACCCGATCACAGCCTGTACCTCCGTCCCCTGATGTATGCGAGCGAGGTCTCGCTCTCCGTCCATCCGTCGCACGAGGTGATCTTCTTCCTGATCGCTTCGCCGTCAGGCCCGTACTTCCCGAGCGGGGTGAAGCCGGTCACCGTCTGGCTCTCCGAGGATTTCAGCCGGGCGGCGCCGGGTGGGACCGGCGCGGCCAAGACCGGCGGCAACTACGCCGGCGGCCTGCTCGCCCAGGCCCAGGCGGCGGAGCACGGCTGCGACCAGGTCGTGTGGCTGGACTCGCACGAGCACCGCTGGGTCGAGGAGATGGGAGGGATGAACCTCTTCTTCGTGTTCGGACGCGAAAACCCGGCGAGGCTCATGACCCCCGCGCTCACCGGCACTCTGCTCCCGGGCATCACGCGCGACTCGCTGCTCGTGCTCGGTCGCGAGCGCGGCTTCGCGGTCGAGGAGGGACGGCTGAGCGTCGATGAATGGAGAGCTGCATGCGAGGACGGAACCTTGACCGAGGTTTTCGCCTGCGGCACGGCCGCGGTGATCACTCCGGTTGGAGCTGTGCGCTCCGCGCGTGGCTCGTGGACCGTCGGCGACGGCGGGCCGGGCACGGTCAGCATGGGTCTGCGCCGAGCGCTCGTCGACATCCAGCGCGGAGCCGCGCCCGACGTGCACGGGTGGATGTACCGGCCGCGCGGATCGTGAGCTAGATGGCGCGGGTGGTCATCGTCGGAGGCGGCGGCACGGGCGACTATGCAGCTTTCGCGCTGCGCAAGCGGGGCTTCGAGGGCGAGGTCGTGATCCTGAGCGCCGACCACGACCGGCCATACGATCGACCCTATCTCTCCAAGGAGTTTCTGCGCGGAGAGGTCGACTTGCCGAAGGTCTACCTCCATCCGGAAGCGGACTACGGCAAGGAGAGGATCGAGCTGCGGCTCGACCAGCGGGTCAGCGGCGGTTCGCTCGCGGAGCGCCGGGTCTTGGTCGAGGGCGGCGGCGAGGTCACGTTCGACGTGCTCGTGCTAGGACTCGGCGGCACGCCCCGCCGGCCGCCCGGAATCCCGAGCGCGGAAAACGTCTTCACGCTTCGCTCGCTGCGCGACAGCCAGGCGATCCGCCAGGCGCTGCAAGGCGGGTCACGCCTCCTGCTCGTGGGCGCGGGCTTCATCGGCGCCGAGGTCGCCGCCTCTGCCCGCGAGCTGGGCAAGGAGGTCCTGCTGCTCGAGGCTGCACACGTGCCGTTGGAACGGGCCCTGGGCAGCGAGGTCGGCGAGATCTACGCCACCATCCACCGCAAGCACGGCGTGGACCTTCGGACGGACACGACGGTGTCGGAGTGGCATGTCGACCGCGGCCGAATCAAGGGAGTGACGCTGTCGGACGGCACCCGCGAAGACGCCGACGTCGTGCTGATTGCAGCCGGCATTGAGCCGAACGTCGATCTACCCAAAGCGCTCGGCCTTCCATCTGAGGGCGGCGGGGTTGCGGTCGACGAGGGGCTTCGCGCCGCGCCGCATGTCTACGTCGGCGGCGACGTGGCGCTGCATCGCCACCCCGTGCTCAAGCGTTCCGTGCGCGTCGAGCACTGGGAGGTCGCCAAGGGCCACGGCCGAGGCATCAGCGCGGCGATCGCCGGTGGGGATGCGCCGTACACGAAGCTTCCGTACTTCTGGTCGGATCAGTACGACGTCAGCCTCGAGTACCGCGGCCATGCCTCCGGCCAGGACGTCGCCGTTTGGCGCGGCGACCGCGAATCCCTGTCCTTCACCGTCTTCTACCTCCGCGACGACCTCGTGGAGGGAGTGCTCTCGATGAATGACGCCAAGACGAACGAGCTGGGCGGAAAGCTGATCGAGGCGCGGCGCGCGGTCGACAAGAGAGCGCTTGCGAGGAGCGATTTAGACCTCGCCGAGCTGGTGCCCGCGGCCTCCTAGTCCGGCTGGTTTTCCTCCGGCAGCAGCCAGGGGAGTGCTTCCGAGAGCGGGCGCATCAGCGTGGCCGCATGCTCCTTGCTGATCAGGTTGCCCGCGACGAGGCCGAGCGCGGCCATGAACGCGGCGTCCTCCGCCTTGTGGCCGATCTCTCCGTGCTCCGCCTTCCAGCTGATCAGCGCGCCGCCCGACTCGGTCAGGCCGAAGAGGCTGCGCCGGATCTCGTCCCACGCGGCGCCCCGGTCGGCCTGCTCGATCGCATGCACTGCCGCCTTCTCCGCGGCGTGGATCTCATCCAGCCCGTGGAGCCGAGCGTGCTTGTCCCACCCCTGCGCCGCCCTCTCGACCCCGGCGGGGGAAAGGACGCGGATGTCGTCGATCAGGCGCTGTAGGGTCCGCTGGTGCTCGGGAAAGCCGTAGCCTTCGGCGTCGACGCTCACGAGGCCTAAGGCTAACCGCTCAGCGCAGCCACGCGGGGATCCAGCCGAACCGGCCCAGGGCGATCGGCCCGGGGCCCGACACGATGATCTGGGCATTGGCGATCACCGCCAGGTAGTACATCCAGCGAAAGCCGTCGTCGCTGATGGCAAACGCAATCGTCAGCGCGAGGTTCACGGCCAGCAGGAACCCAAGCACGCCGGCCCACCGGCCCGCGAGGCCCAGGATTAGAAGCACCGCAACCACGGTTTCGGCCGCCGACTGCGCCAGCGAGAAGGGCACCCAATTGGGGACGACGACCGAGACCAGGAGCTCGTGCAGGCCGGGGATAGGGTTCGCGCGCGCGGCCGACTCCAGGACTGGTTTCATCCATCCGATGCCCTGCCACTTCTGGCTCGCGAAGTAGAGCCAGTAGAGCCCGACCGCGATCCGGAACAGGCTCGGCCAGATCTCCGCCAAGCGGAGCCAGAAGCCCACCGTCTTACTTCATCACTCGAAGCACCGGATCGGTCGCGAGCTGGAACGCCCTGGCCGCGGGGCGCATGCGCATCTTGTTGAGGCGGTGCTGGATCGCGCCTTTCAAAATCGCCGCGCGCAGCTTGTTCTCCGAAAAGTCTGTGTTGAATAGCAGGCGGTTGTGGCGCACCTTGTGCCACTCGCCGCGCATCCTCCGCTCGCCGACGCGCTCGTAGAACCCCGTTCCGGGAAGTGGGTACGCGATCGTGTAGCTCACGTAGTCGAGCGGAAGGCTGCTCGAGAAATTGATGCTGCGAATGAGCGAATCGGTGGTCTCGCCGAGATAGCCGACCATGAAGAAACCGGCGGCCTTGATCCGCGCGGCGACGCAGGCCTCGACGGCGGCACGGGCCTGGTCTGGTGTGATGCCCTTCTTCATCTCCTTCAGCACGTTCTCATCGCCCGACTCGATGCCGAAGAAGATTCGTTTGCAACCGGCGCGGTGCATCTGCTCGAAGAGCGGCTGGTCGACGTGCGTGACGCGGCTCAGGCATTCCCAGGTCAGCGGCAGGTGCGCCTCCTCGATCGCCCGCGCCAGCTCGAAGGTGCGCTTGTAGTTGAGCGTGAAAAGGTCGTCCGACATCCATACGTGCTCGTAGCCGAGCTCCGCGATCTCGCGCAGCTCCGCGACGACCGACTCCACCGGCCGCGCGCTGAACAGGTCGCCGAAAACGGACTTGTGGCAGAAGTCGCAGCGGAACGGACACCCGCGCGTCGACATGAGCGGTGTGGTCGCGTCCTTCCAGTGCTTGCGCCAGTAGGCGATGTACTGGTCGTTGGGGACGTCGCCGCGATAGGGCAGCGGCAGGTTGGTCATGTCCTTGATCCGATGGCGTGCCGTGCTCTTCACGACCTCGCCGTGGCGCTTGAACACCACACCGGGGATCTCCTCGAAACGGCGGTCGTCGAGGTGCTCCATGATCGAGACGATCGTCTCCTCGCCCTCGCCGACGGCGACGAGGTCGAACTGGTCGACGAACGTCTCCGGCTCGCCGGACGGATACGGGCCCCCGACCACGGTGAGCGCCTTGCCGCGCACCTGCTCGGCGAGCGACAGCGCCTCGTCCTGCATCGTGATCATGCAGTAGATGCCGATGACCGATGGCTTGAGCTGTTCGATCTCGGCGAGGACCTCGCTTCGCTCCATGAACGTGTGGTCGATGTGGCGCACGGAATACCCGGCGCGACGCAGCGACGCGCTGAGGTACATGAGGCCGAGAGAAGGCATGATCCAGTGCCGCCCCTGGCGCGGCACGCGCTGCGGATAAACGAGGACAACATCGGTGCTCATAGCGCGGCCTCCAGGTTGATGTGATAGGTGGCTCCGCTGAAGCTGCCCGCGAAGATGTAGTCGAGGCCGGCCCAGTCGAAGTCGGGGGGTTGATGCTCGCGACCGCCGTACAGGCTCGCGCCCGCGAGCGCGGGCACCGAGAACTCCACGCCCATCGCGCCAGAGCGGAGCCGTGCCCACTGGCCGGTTACCGGGACCCAGTTTCCGAACGCGGGCCCGGTCAGCGTCGACTGCCCGTCTGCGGCGAAATCGTCGAAGGTGGAGGACTGCTCGTTGAGCACTCCGACTTCGGTGTAACCGGGAGCGAGCCAGAGCGGCTTGACGGTGATCGACAGCCCTGTCGCGTCGAGCGTGTACGTGACCTCGATCGAGCCGCGTGAAGCGATCGGCAAGAACCGGTAGCTGTGCGCGGCGTCGCCGCCGATCTCATCGAGCGCGAAGGTCCGCCGCCACACGGTTTTGCCGGCCGTCGATAGGTCCATATCGCTCTTCGTGCGCGCGTAGACCCAGCCATCTGGGTAGTGCGCGATGGGGACACCGAATCCCATGCCCTCGCCGGTGCCCGACGCGCCAATGGTCACGCCCTTGGCAAGCGGCGCCGTCTTGCCGCTCGCAACCAACCCGAGTTGGAGGGATGGGAGGAGCCGATAGGCAAAGACCTGCTTCCCCCCACTGACGTTGTAGTCGCCGCCGAGCGGCGTGAAGGGCACCGTGGCGGATCCCGCCGCGAGGTCCGGAAAGACCGTAGTGGCGCGGTAGTAGCTGATGTTTTCGAGCACCGCGACGTTGACGTCGTGCGACCGCATCCACGCCAGCGCGTGGCCGCGGTCGAGCGGCAGAGCCTGCGAGCCGGTGACCAGGGATGGAGGCTTGCCACTGTAGTAGGCGGCAACCGGCGAGTCCGTGAGCAGCACACCGGGCGTGCCAGATGAAGCGCGTCCCGCGGCGATAAGCCCCGCATTGTCCGCCGCAAAGCTCCAGAAAACAGGCAGGAAGCCGATGGCGAGGATGGCGCTCGCGGCGATCGTGGCCAGCCGCGCCACGGCGTGCCGGTCGAGCGCGGCCGCGGCAAGTAGGGCGAGCGCGGGCAGGGCGGGATAGAGGTAGCGGTGGCTGCCGCTGTACACCCCGAGCGCGACGAGGCCTCCGATCACGGCCAGGTAGACGATGGCGGGGACGTAGACGAAGCGCCAAAGGGGCGCGGCATGGCGGCGGGCCGCGACGATCAGCCCCGGCACCGCGAATCCCAGCAGAGGCAAGGCGGCCAGGCCATAGGTGGCCACCAGCTCGGCCAGCCGCCCAAGACCGCCCGCGGGAAGGCTGCCCCGGGCGGTCGCGGACATGACCTCGACGGTCCCGCGCGCCACCGAATGGCTGGCCGGGGCAAAACCGAGCTGAAGGAAGACGAGCAGGGCAAGCGCCGGGACGGCCCATGCCACCGCCGGAATCCGCTTTCTCGAGCGCACGGTCTCCACCAGGGCGAAGGCGGCCGCCGCGCCGACCCATATCCAGGCCTTGGTCGATGTCGCGCAGGCCAGCACGGCGAACAGTGCGGCGAGTTTCATCCGGCTGCGCGAGGCGGCGAGGGCGGCGACCATCAGGAGCGTGGTCACCAGGGGCTCGACAACAGCAGAACCTGAGGTGAAGAGAAACACGGGATTCAGCACGAGCAGGACGACCGCGAGCCGCGCCTGTCGCGGGTTCGGCGCGAGGGCGTAAACGCAGGCGGCGGTCGCCAGCCCCAACATCGCCCCGAGCGCCTTGAGCGCGCCGAGCTGCCACAGGCCGAAGGTCTTGAGGACCGCCGCGGCCAGGACGTGATATCCGGGCAGCCAGGTGTCCTCCATGCCGAAAAGTGGATCGTGGAGGTGACCCGTCGACGCGAGATTGGCCGCGATCAGCCAGTGGCCGTAGCCGTCCTCGAACGGTTCCGGCATCTGGGCCGCGACCAGGAGGAGCGCCCCGGCGAAAGCGAGAAGCACCGCGGCGGGCGCGAGCGCGCGAGCGCGGCGAAGTGCTCGCCAACCACGCCGGCGGAGCGCCATGACCTCGAAGAACTCGATCGTGCTCAGGCCGGACACGACCAGGAACCCGAGCGCGAACACGCCCGCGTAAGCGGCGAGCATCCCCTGCCCGTTGGCGAGCGCGACGGGCACGATCGCGAGGGCCAGCAGGCCGAACATCGCCTCGACGGCGGCGCGCCAGTCGCCCGCGTGCACGTACGCCTGGTCCATCCACTCCTGGCCAGGACGGACGATGTGGTGCTTGGGAGTGCGCACGAAGACCCCGCCCGGCTTCAGGGCGCGAGTCAGCGCGACCATCGTGTTGAGCGACATGCCGGCCCCGACGATCTGGCAGAGCACCGATGGCAGGCCCGTCCACCAGCGGCGTCCCCGTCTCGTCTGCGCGACGACGAAGCCGAAGGTGGGCGCGACCGCGATGACGGCCACCAGCATCGAGGCGTCCGCAAGCTGCCACGGGAGACCGTGCCGCCCGACGGTGAGAAGGAGAGCCGGGTAGCAGACGAGCTGGATCAGCATCAGCGGCCCGATGCCATACGCAAGGAGGTGTACGGCCGCCTGGAACTTGACCGCGGCGCGGTTGTCGCTACGCAAGACCGACCCCAGCAAGCGGAAGGCTGATTGGAAGCTCCCCGTCGCCCAGCGCGACTGCTGCCGCCTGTATGCATCGACGGAAACCGGGAGCTCCTCCGGCACGACCAGGTCCTCGACGTAGGCCGCCTTCCAGCCGCGCAGCTGCGCCCGATAGCTCAGGTCGAGGTCTTCTGTCAGCGTCCGCGAGCTCCAGCCTCCCGAGTCGACGATCGCTTCGCGCCGCCAGACCCCGGCGGTCCCCGTGAAGTTGGTGAAGTAACCGCTCGCCGTACGCACTGACTGCTCGATCAGAAAGTGGAAGTCGATGGCCATGGCCTGCAGCCGCGTGAAGAATGAGTACCCCTCGTCGAGATGGCCCCACCTCGCCTGCGCGAAGCCGACCGAGCGATCGTCGAAGGCTGCGACCATGCGGCGCAGGAAGTCTGGCGGCGGCACGAAGTCGGCGTCGAAGATCGCCATTAGCGGCGCATCCGTCTGCTCGAGTCCGTAGGCGAGCGCGCCCGCTTTGAAGCCGTCGCGGGTTCCCCGACGTACGTGAGTGACCTGGATTCCTCTCCGCCGCCAGCGCGCGACGCGCCGCGCCACGATCCCGATGGTCTCGTCGTCCGAGTCGTCGAGCACCTGGACCTCGAATCGATCCCGCGGCCAGTCGATCGCGCACACCGCGTCGAGGACGCGTTCCGCAACGTAGCGCTCGTTGTAGATCGGCACCTGCACGCAGACTCGCGGTTCATCGCGATCGACGATCGCAAGAGCTGTACGAGGTTTGGAGCGCGTCGCGCGCAGCGAGAGGTAGACGAGGTTCACGCCGAACGCAAGCAAAAGCACGCTGGTGGCCAGCAGCACGGAGACCGTGATGAGAAGAATCAACTTCTGTCGAAGAGCGTGTAAGGGCGCATGGTCGCGCGCACGAAGGCCACGCGCGCGAGCGCGTCCGGCTTGTGGCGGCGAGTCCACTGCATGTAGCGCCATGCGGTCTCTCCGACGACTCGCGATGGGACGTCGAGGAAGCGAGGGACGAGCGTGCGCGTCAGCCGCTTGGGCGACTCGATGAGCAGGGGGGCGGCCTTGCCGGCGAGCTGCGGAAAATGGTCGAGCAGGCTGGGGTTCTCGTCGACTACTTCGCGAATCGCGTCGATCCCGAACACCGGCTCCGCGACCAGCAGCTCGAAGGCCATGTCCGCGTCCAGCCTTTGCAGCGGCCGGCACTGAGAGCGTTCGAGGATCAGGTTCGCGGTCATCAGGCGTGGCGCGAGCGGGCGACGGGTCAGGTCATCGACCGGCTTCCCGCGATGACGCAGCGCATGCAGCACTCCGAGCAGGTTGACCGCAACGTACGCAACATGGCGGTATCCGTCGTCGACGAGGAGGTTTAGGTCGACGTCGTCCGACGCGCGAAAACCGCCGCTCGCCAGCGAACCGGCGATCGATACGCCGCGTACGAACGGGGCCGCCGCGACCAGCGTGCGGATGAAACCGATCGCCATGTCGATGTAGGCGGCCGATTCGACCTGGTGCCTGTTGGCCCGCTCGACGATGGCCCGCGTCCGGTCGCGGTCACAGCACTCGTCGCGCTCCACGACGAGCCCATCCTCCACCGTGAGCTCTTCCGTCGAGGCAACGGCCCAGCGAACATCCGAATCCGGCACCTGCCCGCCCAGGCAAAGCTCGCCGAGCCGCGCCGGACCCACGGCGTAACCGCGCCCTCGCAGGAGCGCGACGGTTTGACGGACGCGCTCCGTCGTGGAGCCGGCAGGCGCGGGCGCATAGCCGAGGCTCACCGGATGGGATACGGGTTTGGGTTACGTGGGATGATCGAGGCGCCCAGCACAAAAGCGAAGGAGAGAGGATGACCGCCGACGGACATTTTCAAGTTCCCCAGCCGACCAACGAGCCGGTGCGCTCCTACGCGCCCAGCGATCCGCAGCGCAGCAGCATCCGCTCTAGGCTGGCGGAGCTGACCGATGCCCGCACCGAGGTCCCGATGCAGATCGGCGGCGAGCGGCGGTGGGGAGCCTCCCGCGGCGACATCCGGGCGCCGCACCGTCACGAGCTGGCCATCGCCGAGTACGCGGTGGGCGGCTCGAAGGACATCGACGACGCGATCAACGCGGCTCTTGCCGCGAGAAGGATGTGGGCGGACACGTCATTCCACGAGCGAGCGGCCGTCCTGCTCCGCGCGGCATCGCTTCTCGCGGGACCGTGGCGCGACACGATCAACGCGGCGACCATGCTCGGCCAGTCAAAGACCGTCCACCAGGCGGAGATCGACGCGGCCTGCGAGACCATCGACTTCTGGCGCTACAACGCGTTCTTCGGTGATCAGCTGCTGCGGAATCAACCGTACAACGACGGCACCGCCTGGAACCGCCTCGAATATCGCCCCCTAGAAGGCTTTGTCTTCGCCGTGAGCCCGTTCAACTTCACCTCGATCGCAGGCAACCTTCCGACGGCGCCGATGCTAATGGGCAACACGGTCGTATTCAAGCCCGCCACGCAGACGCTGCTCGTCTGTCATTTCCTGATGGAGATCCTGCTCGAGGCCGGCATGCCGCCCGGCGTGATCAACATGGTGAGCGGCAGCGCCCCGGAGATCTCGCAGACGGTGCTCAATCACCGCGAGCTCGCCGGGATCCACTTCACCGGCTCGACCGAGGTCTTCCACGGCATGTGGCGCGAGGTTGGCCAGCACATCGGTCGCTACCGGACCTACCCGCGCCTGGTGGGCGAGACGGGTGGCAAGGACTTCGTGGTGGCCCACGAATCCGCCGACGCAGCAGCCCTGCGCACCGCCCTGGTCCGCGGCGCATTCGAGTACCAGGGACAGAAGTGCTCAGCCGCGTCGCGCGCATACATCCCGCAATCGATGTGGAAGGCCATCAAGAACGATCTCGTCGACCTGGTGGACGCGATACCGCAAGGGGACGTCGCGGACTTTCGTAACTTCATGGGCGCCGTCATCGACGGCCGCGCCTACGCGAATCACATGAGCGCGATCGAGTTCGCGCGCAAGACCGAGAGCGCCAAGGTCATCGCGGGCGGCAAAGGCGATGACAAGGTGGGCTGGTTCATCCGGCCGACGGTGATCGAGACGACCGACCCGGACTTCAAGCTGCTGCGCGAGGAGCTGTTCGGGCCCATCCTCACGGTCTATCCGTATGCCGACGGCAAGTTCGACGAGACGCTCGAGCTGTGCGACCGGACGAGCCCGTATGGCCTGACCGGTGCCGTGTTCGCGCGCGACCGGCAGGCAATCACCAAAGCGTCGGAAAAGCTCGTCAACGCGGCGGGCAACTTCTACATCAACGACAAGCCGACCGGCGCCGTGGTCGGGCTGCAGCCGTTCGGCGGCGCCCGCGCGTCAGGCACCAACGACAAAGCGGGTTCGTTCCTCAACTTGATTCGCTGGGTCAGCCCGCGCGTGATCAAGGAGACCTACGCGCCGCCGACCGACCATCGCTATCCGTTCATGGAGGCCGACGAAGCCGACCCAGACCGGCCGTGACAGTGAGATTCGAAATCGACGGGCCGGTGGCCACGGTCACCATCGACCGGCCCGAGGTGCGCAACGCGGTGGACGCGGAAACGGCGGCCCACCTTGCCGACGCGTTCCGCCGCTTCGATGCCGACGAAAGCCTTTCTGTCGCGATTCTTACCGGCGCCGGCCGGACCTTCTGCTCCGGTTTCGACCTGAGAGCTCTTGCGGCCGACGATGTAAGCCGCCTGAGCGACGAAGGTGATGGGCCGATGGGGCCAACGCGGATGGCACTCGACAAGCCGGTCATAGCCGCGATCGAGGGATTCGCTGTCGCGGGTGGCCTGGAGCTCGCGCTGTGGTGCGACCTTCGGGTGGCGGCGCACAACGCGAGGTTGGGTGTCTTCAACCGCAGGTTCGGAGTTCCGCTGATCGACCTTGGCACGATCAGGCTTCCTCGCATCGTCGGTCAGGGCCGCGCGCTCGACCTCATCCTCACAGGACGCAGCATCGGCGCGTCGGAAGCTCTCAGCATCGGCCTTGTCGATCGCGTCGTCACGCACGGCGCCCTCGACGCTGCGCTGCACTTGGCCCGAGAAATCGCCGCCCATCCACAGGTTGCGCTGCGCGCCGACCGGCGAAGTGTTCTCAACCAGTGGTCGCTGAGCCTCGACGAGGCGATGAAGGCGGAGTACCGCGGTGGCGTCGAGGCGCTTGCGTCAGGAGAGGCGAGGGAGGGGGCGAGGCGTTTCGTGGGCGGGGAGGGGCGGCACGCGCCGCCTGCGCAGGGCGGCGGCTGATATCAACCCCAGCGCTCCCAGCTCGGCCAGGAGGACCGGCACAGGCCCCCATACGGGCTCGCCCTCGATGACGAGGACCGCGGCCAGCACGTAAACCCACGTCCATCGCGGTGTCTGTGTGCGAAGGCACATCCACGCGGCAAGGCCGAGCATGACCAGGTCGTCGAGGTGCAGGTACGGCGTCGCGAGCATCCCGCCGACCAGCGCCGGGATGTAGATCCATTCGGGGCCACGATGACGCAGGCGGTACACGAGCACGAGCGATCCGAGCGCGATGGCGGCCTGTGACGCGCGCGTCACCGTCCCGCCCCCGAGCAGCGTGGCGAGGGTGAGATCCCGGTTCACCGGAACGGTCGCCGCAAAGCTCAGGCGCGACAGATACGTGCTGATCCCGTCTGGGCCCAGCGCGATCGCCGACGCGACCGCAAGCACGCCGAGCGCGAGGACGCTGCCGAGAAACGCGCGGTCCTGGCGAGCGGCAAGCAGCGCAAGTGGCACGAGGAAGGCCAGCTGGGGTTTCAGCGCCAGCGTGCCGAGCGCGACGCCCGCCCACACGGGCTTTTGAGCCCGAATCAGGGCGCATGACACCGCCACACCGGTGGCGACGAACAGGCCCGGCTGGCCGAGCTGAAGACCGTAGATGACGGGCAGCCAACCCACGGCTGCGGCGAGGTAGATGAGTCGCCCCAGCGAAGCGTCTGGCGCGGCCACGTACCACGCGAGTCCGAGCGCCGCCAGCAGCAGCACGCTCCACGTCCAGTACGCAACCGGATAAGGCAGCGCCGTCAGCGGCAGCGCCGTCCACGCGACCGGTGGCGGGCTGATGTAGCGGGCGAGCTGCGCGATCGTGATGCCTGAACCCATCGCGTCGAGCTGCGCCTGCTGAAGGGGCAGGTCGTAGATCGACGCCCAGCCATGAGCGAGTCCGATCTTCGCCGCCGCGTAATAGAACGTGAAGTCGTTGTGGAAGCGGTCTGACCCGTATGCGACAGCCCATTGGTAGAGGTCGAACAGGGCGAAAAGGCCCGCGGTGGCCGCCCCGGCCGCCACGCCCAGGTTGCGCCAGCGCCTGGAAGCTGCCATCACGGCGGGAGGTTACCTTGTGTGGTGGTGACTTCGACCGGTTTTGAGCCTCGCACCGTCGAGCTCGGAGAGGGCACGAAGGTGCACCTGCGCCCAATCGTTCCCGAGGACGAGGCGCTGCTCCATGAGGCGGTGGCCGCGATGTCCGAGCGCACCGTGTACTTCCGGTTCCTCTCGCCGATCAAGCGAATGTCCGACGCGCTCGCTCACCGCCTCGCGGTCGTCGACTACAACGACCGCTTCGCGCTGGTTGCCACCACCCACCGACCGACAGGCTCGGAGCGCATCGTCGGGGTCGCGCGTTACGACCGCGCCCAGGGCACCGACGTCGCGGAGGCGGCGGTGGCGGTGATCGACGAGTTCCAGCGCCGCGGGCTGGGCAGCATCCTGCTGACTCACCTGGCTCGAGTCGCCCGCCAGCATGGGATCAAGATGTTTCAGCTCATCGTGCTGCCGGAGAACCGCGAGATGCTGTCCCTCCTGCGCAAGATGGGCTGGATACACCAGGCCAAGCTGAGCGGCGGCGTGTACGAGATCTCCTTCGACCTGCCCGAGCTCGCGTGATCGACCCGCAGCTGATCGCCTTCGCCGGGGTTTCGTTGCTGCTCGCGGTGACGCCGGGTCCAGACATGGCCGTCGTGACGAAGAACGCCCTGGCGCACGGCCGCCGCGGGGTCGTCCTGACCACCAGCGGCATCGGGCTCGCGCTTGTGACCTGGGTCGTGGCGACGGCGGTCGGGCTGTCCGCGCTGCTCCGCACCTCGGGTGACGTGCTCTTCGCGCTGAAGATCGTCGGTGCCTGCTACCTCGCCTACCTCGGCATCCGCACGCTGATCGAGTCTCGGCGCCGGCCCGCGGACCTCCTCACCGGTGCCCCGGCCGCGGCACCTGCCCGCGCGGTGTTCCGACAGGGGTTCCTGTCCGCGCTCAGCAACCCGAAGCTCGGGGTCTTCTTCGTCACGTTCCTGCCGCAGTTCGTGCTGCCGGGACAAGACGTGCTGCCACGCCTGCTCGAGCTCGGCGTGATCTTCGCGCTGATCGGCTGGACCTGGATGAACGTCTACGGCCTGTTCGTCACGCGGCTTCGCGAGGTCATCACCACCCCACGGGTGAGGCAGTGGATGCAGCGAGTGACGGGCGTCGTGCTCCTAGGCTTCGGCGCCCGCTTGGCAGTGGAGCGCCTCTAACCAATAAATAGGACGGATGGCGGCAGTAGGCCGGATTTACTCCGGCCGAAACCCAGCGTGGGTGTACCGAACGCCTCCACGCATTGTGTGACTTCGGCGGGGGTTCCACGGGGGAGGCCTGCCTCCCCCGTGCCTTTTAGCCCCAGACGAATTCCGTGCACATGTAGTCGAACGCCTGAGCTTCGGGCATTCCGTTGGGCGAGTTCTTGGGATCGGCCGGGTCGACCGCGAAGAGGACGACGGTCACGCCGCCCCGGCTCGCGGCGATCACGGCAAACCGCACTTTGACCGCCGTCTGCGAGGCGCCCAGCAGGTCGGCCGAGTAAACGGCGCCGCTTCCGTCCTGGTCGGCGAGGTGCGCACCCTTGACGTCGGTGACCAGCTTGACGTTCTGCCACTTTGTGGAAGGCAGCGCTGAAACCGTCGACTGGACGACCGCATCCGGGTTGCCGCCGCTCATGCCCGTCACTGTGACCGAGCCGACCTTGGTGCCGAGCGTGACGCCGTTAGCGTCCTGGGCTCGAACCGTCCAGTCCGACCGGTAGTTGACCGTGTACTTGAACGCGGAGCTGCGGTACGACGACTCCTCCGGCAGGGGTGTGGCGAACTTCGGCGCACAGTCCTGCGTGCATCTCGAGCGCGTCGTGTTGTTGAACTGCGACACGGCGAACCCACCGACGGCGATCGCCACGGCCACGAGGATGAGGACGAGTCCGCCCGCGATCCATACCGGCGTGAGCTTGCTCTGGCGCGCGCGTCCGTAAGCCGCGGGCGGGGCCTGCGGGTAGCGATACATCGGCTGCGCCGGCACGGACTGCGCCACGACAGGTGTCCCGCAGCGCCCGCAGTACGGTGCTCCGGGCGCAAGCGGCACCCCGCACCGGCCGCAGAAGCGACTCGGCTGCGCCTGGACCGCCATCAGGCCAACCTCGGGCGGCCCTGCTTGGCCGCGGCGGCTCGCGCCGCTCCGCATGCGGGACAGAACGCCATCGTCGGCACCATGCGGTGGCATTCCGGGCACGGAGAGTCGGGACCGATGTCGTGCTCCGCCCCCTCGACGAGCAGCGCGTCGTGGATGACAAACCGAAGGAAGAGGAGAAGCACCGCGGCCGCGATCGCCAGGATCGCGAGGTCGGCGACCGCGTCGGCCAGGGCAAACGCGATCATGCCGAGGGCGATCTGCACGCCGAAGGCGATGACGAGCGCCGTCAGCACGTTCGACTGCCATGGGCGATGGCCGGCGCGCCGGTCGTAGCGGTGCAGCCAGAGAGCGGCCGCGACGAGCGCCGTGGTGCTCGCGTTGACGAGCGCGATGAGCAGGCCCGCGCGCGTCAGGCGGACCGCCCAGTCGAGCGGCGCGTCGCTTCCGACCAGGGAGTCACCCGAGATCAGCGGCCACAGCGCCACGAGCGAGCTCGTCAGCGTGAACCCGAGAGCCGAGGCGGCGCCGAAGGTGAGGCCGTCGAGCGGCTCGCGGAAGCCGGCCCGAAAGAAATAAAGGAACAGCGGGCCCGCCAGCATCAACACCTGCGATGCGACGGGAATGACGAGGCCCGCCAGCACCAGGCCCGTGTCGCGGTCGCCTGTGATGTTCAGCTGCGACAGCGCGCGGGCGGTGACGTTGGTGAACGCGAGGCCGAGCAAGGCGCCGATCACCATGGTCGCCCCGACGACCAGCCACGGCTCGGACTCGTAGACCTCCACCTCGTAGAGGTACATGAGGTAGAGGACGGGCAGCGCGAACACCGCGGCCACGGTCGCCATTGCGTAGAGGTGCAGGGCCGCCAGCAAGAGAACCACCACGCCCGCGGATATGAGCGCGAGCCGGAACGGCCGGCCTCCCCGATGGGGCAGGTGCGGAAATAGCGTGGTCACGATCGAGAGGTACGCCACGCCCTGCGAGGGGACCGCCGCGAACGCGTGCTGCCGGCGCGCGCTTCCGCTCGGGAGGTGCGCGCCGCAGTGGCCGCAGAACTCTCCCGCCGGCACGGTCGAGCCACAGTGGGGGCAGCTCACCAACGGCGGCGGCTCGGACTCGATGAACGGAGGCTCTTTCACCCGCCGCCTCCTTTGATGTAGGTGGTCCAGGCGGTGTCCATCGCGGCCGCGTCCATGCTGCCCCACCCGGTCGCGAAGTCCCAGCCGGCGGTCGCGTCATAGGCGAGGTTGTTGCCGCCGATCACGTCATGGAACGGCTTGGTCGTGAACTTCGCCGAGTTCTCGCCCATCCAGTACAGCGCGCCGTTGGCGAAACCGACCTCGCGCAGTCCTTTCTTCTTCATGTCCTGGTTGATGAGGGCGATCGTGGCCGCCCACAACGGAGTCGCGGCAGATGTGCCTCCAGCCTGGCCCTCCTGGCCGCCGAAGACGATGTGAAAGCCGGTCGAAGGATCCGCGTCCGCCGCGACGTCAGGCACCTGCCGGAAGCCATGTCCCGCACCCAGGAGCACCTGTTGCTGGTAGCTGGGAGCGGAGTAGAAAAAACTCGCGCCACCGCCGCTCCCGCTCTCATCGAGAGGGCTCCCCCACGCGTACTCCTTGAAGTAGATGCCCTGGAGCGACTCGAACACCGTCGTGCCACCGACCGCGGTGACCGTCGGCAGCGTCGATGGGAAGCTGCCGGCGGCCGGCTGGTCGACTCCGCATGTGTATGCGCCGCTGTCGCCGCTCGCCACGAAATGCGACATGCCGAGAGCGACCGCGCGGTCCTGGATCGACGCGTACGTGTTGCGATGCCCGTTCGGCGTGTCTGCCTCGCAGGAGCCGAGGCTCTCCGAGATGACCGAACCCAGGTGGTCCGTGACCATCTGGTCGAAAGCCCTGTCTCCATGAGCGAAGTCGGCCGCCGACATATAGACGATGAGCTTTGCGTTCGGCGCGATGCTGTGGGCGATCTCGAGGTCGAGCACCGTCTCGCCTTGCGGCTTCTCAGGGGTTCCCCAGCTCGGGTCGCGCTTCACGGTCAGGAGGTTGTCGTAGGCAGGCAGGCCGTACTTGCTCGCAAACATGTTCAGGTCGTTGAGGTTGGGAAGGTCGTCGATCTCGGGCAGCAGGATCGTCTGGCCCGTTCCGTCGAGCCCAGCGTCGCGCAGCGGCTTGATGTTGTAGTAGGCGAGGACGTCGGTGGGCGTCAGGCCGCCTGGCCGGACCGCGTAGCCGCGCGTGCGCCGGTAGTCGTCGAGGCCGCTGACGCCGGTGGCGACCGCTGCGATCGGCCCCGGAAGTCGCGGCTCGCCAAGGGCGGCGTAGAACACCGTGCCTTCAGGGGTGCGGTAGGTCTCGATGTCGAGCGACAGGAGGCGGGCTGCAATTGGCGCCGGCCCGTCCGCCGCGATCAACGTCGAGCCGGGCTGCCACGCGGTCGACAGACCGGCTCCGTCGAGCGCCGCCACCGCGCGGCCGACGAGCGCTGTGTCGGGACCGAATTCCGCGAGGTACTGGCTGGACGAAACCGTCTTGCCTGACGCCAGCAGGACGGCGAGCTGCTGCTCGTTGCGCGGCTTCAGGCCGAAGCTCAAGTGGACGGTCGTGTCAGCGCCCGCGGGGCCGAGACGGGTCGACTGCCGGATCGCCACCGCCAGTGTCGGTGGCGCCTTGGTGGTGGGGAGGGTCCGGGCGATTCGCTGCGCCGGGTCATGCGTCGGGCCGGCGCATGCCGTCACACCCAGCAGCACAAGAAGGCCCAGCGCGACGGCGGGACGGAATTTCACGGGGGAGTAGCTTGCATCATGCGGTGACCCGCGTCACCACCTCATGAACCTCGGGGATCTCGCGCCGGATCATCTCCTCGAGCTGGCTTTCGATCTCGTGCGCGCGCTCGAGGCTGACCTGGCCCGCGACCTCGGCGACCACGTGCGCGTAGATCTGGTTCTGCCTGTCGCTGAGCTCGACGTCCAGGCAGCGCCGGACATCTGGATGCGACTCGACCACCTCGCGAATGCGAGCCGCGAGCTGCGCCCTGCGCGCGGTGACATCCTGGCCGGGGACGACCATCGGCTCCATCGGTTCGAGGTGGATGTCGATCCGCGTCGCTTCGGGGAGCTCGGATTTGATCGACCTCTCCAGCGAGCGGCTGGTCTTGGACGCGTCCGCCAGCGTGAGGTCGCCGGGCATCTTCGCGTGCATGGTCAGGTGAAGCGAGCCGTTGGCTTCGCGCTCCACGGTGACGTTGTGCAGGTCGCGGACGCCGCCGTTCCTCGCCGCCGCGGCGTGGATGCGCTCCACGATGTCGGCTCTCTGCTCCTGCCCTTCGACGGCGACCGCGAGGTCGAGGCCGGGCAGCACCGAGCGGGCCTTCGCCTTAACTGCGTCGGCGAGGCCGCTCGCCGCTTCGACCGAGAGCATGCGGCCGGTGGCGATGCTCGTGTCGCCGATCAAGCTTGGTCCCGACCGCCGGACACGGACAGAGCGCACCTCGCGCACGCCGTCCACATCCAGGATGGCCGCGCGCAGCTGCGCCTCGGCCCCCGCCGGCGCGCGGTCGATGAGGATGTCGCCCGAACGCCACGCAAGCATCGCGGCGGCGCGGCCGACGATGGCCGCGACCAGCAGCGCGGCGACCGAGTCCGCCCAGCTCAGCCCCATGCGCACGCCGATCAGCCCCGCGATCACGCCCAGGGTGGCGAGCACGTCGGACAGGCGGTTGGTGGCGTCGGCGAGCATCGCCTCGCTCGAGGCCATCTTGCCGACCCGGCGCAGCACGGCCGCGCGGCCAGACTCGATGGCGAGGGTGGCGATCAGCAGGACGAAGGCGTATCCGGCCGGGTTCACAGGAGCGCCGCCGCTGCTGGCCAGGCGGCGGACGGCCTCGAAAGCGATGCCGGCCGCTGTGACCATGAGGACGACACCCTCGGCAAAAGCGGCCAGGTTCTCCGTCCTGCCGTGGCCGTAAGGGTGCTCTCTGTCGGCCGGCTTGCGCGCCGTGCGCACGGCGACCAGCGTGAAACTGCT
The DNA here is from genome assembly GCA_035602465.1 of Candidatus Sulfotelmatobacter sp. Taxonomy (GTDB): domain Bacteria; phylum Chloroflexota; class Dormibacteria; order Dormibacterales; family Dormibacteraceae; genus 40CM-4-65-16. Next base: position 33,705 of record DATNMQ010000060.1, read on the forward strand.
CGCAGCCAGGTCGAGGAACGAGTGCGCGGCCTCGCTCAGGATGCCCAGGCTTCCGGTTAGGACTCCGACCACCACCTTGGCCAGGACGAGGGCCACCCCGATCGCGACGGAACCGAGCGCGACGAGCTCGGGACGGCGTTCGAGCACCTTCATCGGGGCCTTTCTTGCTAGCTCAGCCGCGAGGCGCTCGCGACGAGCTGGTCTTCGGTGCCCAGCGCGATCACCAGGTCACCATCCTCGAGGACGGTGCTCGAGGGCGGATTCACGCTGACCGTGCCGTCGCGCTTGCGCACCGCCAGCACCTTCGCCGCGTCGGTTGCCAGCAGGCCGGCGTCTTCCAGCGTCCTGCCCGCGGCCTTCGTCCCGGCCGCGACCAGCATCTCTTCGACACCGATGCCTCCCTCCCCGTGATGCAGGGTGTCGAGCACGTCGACCATCGCCGGACGGATCGCCAGCTCGGCCATGCGGTGGCCGGCCATCACGTAGGGCGAGATCATGCGCGATGCGCCCGCGAGCTCGAGCCGCCGGATCGAGTCGGTGCGGCCCGCGCGAGCCACGATGTAGAGGTTGGGGTTCATCGCCCGCGCAGCGAGCACGATGTAGACGGCGCGCTCGTCGGAATCAACCGCGGAGATGAGCCCGCGGGCGCGCTCGATGCCTGCCTGTTTCAGGACGTCCTCTTTCGACGCATCGCCCTCGATGTGCAGCCGCCCCTCGGCGCGAATTCGTTCGAGCGCCTCCAGGGTCTGGTCGATGACGACGTACGAGACCTTGTGCTCCTCGAACTCCGCCACGACCTGGGTCCCGATGCGTCCGTAGCCGCAGATGACGAAATGGTCTCGCAGGTGGTCAAGGTCTCGCTGCAATTGCCGCCCCCTTCGATATCTGCCGAAAGCATTGTCCGCCAGCGTCTCGGCGAACACGCCGAAGCCGTAGAGCATCGTGGCCACGCCCACGACGATCAGCCCTGAGGTGAACAGCCGCCCGGCGGTGCCCTGCGGGTGCACCTCCGTGTAGCCGACGGTGCTGATCGTGATGATCACCATGTAGAAGGAGTCGAGCAGGTCCCATCCGTTGATGAGCATGTAGCCGGTGATTCCGATGGCGATGACGGCGCCGAGCAGGACGACGGCGAGGCGAAACCTGCGGAGCGGATGCTCCAGGCGCATTGACTTGGAGGCTATCCGCCCCCGCCCGGACCCTCGAGACCTGGCTTCGTCATCTTGCCGAGGTCGAGCACCTTGTTGAGCTGCTTTTCGGTGACGCCGCGCCCTCGGGCCAGCTGCCGGATCGACTTTCCGGTCCGCATCGACTCCTTGGCGAGCTTGGCCGCTTCGTCGTATCCAATGACGGGATTGAGCGCCGTCGCCAGCATCGGGCTTCGCTCGACCAGCTCCGGCCCCCGGTCGGTTGCCTGCAGGCCTTCGACGCACCGCTCGGAGAAGTTGCGCGCGGCGGCGGCCAGGAGCGTGATCGACTCGAGCATCGAGTAGCCCGCCACCGGCATCATCACGTTGAGCTCGAAGAGGCTGCCGGACTGGCCCGAGACAAGTACCGTCGTGTCGTTGCCGTATATGCGGGCGATGACCATCAGCATCGACTCGATGATCACGGGGTTCACCTTGCCCGGCATGATGCTCGAGCCGGGCTGCGTCTCCGGGAGGCGAAGCTCGCCCAGGCCCGCGACGGGGCCGGTGCCCATGAGCCGGATGTCGGACCCGATCTTCCAGAGGCTGGTTGCGATTGTGCGTAGCGCGCCGTGCGCGGCCACCAGGACGTCGAGAGTCGCCTGTGCGTGGAAGTGGTTCTGGGCTTCGCGAACCGGAACGCCCGTCGCCTTGGCGAGACGCGCCGCGGCGATGCGCGCGTATTGGGGATGCGAGTTCAGCCCGGTCCCCACCGCAGTGCCGCCGAGCGGGACGCGCGACAGCTCGTCCACCGCGGCGTCGGCGCGGCGGATGGACTCCTCGACCTGCCCGGCGTACCCGCGGAACTCCTGCCCGAGCCGGATTGGAGTCGCGTCCTGCAGGTGGGTCCTGCCCGTTTTCACGACTGGCCAGAACTCCTTGCTCTTCGCTTCGAGCGATCGCTCGAGGCGCTCCAGCGCCGGAACGAGCTCATCCTTGATCGCCATGGCCGAAGCGAGCTGGATCGCGGTCGGGATGACGTCGTTGGACGACTGGCAGAGGTTGACGTGATCGTTCGGATGGACCAGCTTCAAGCCGCGTTCGCCGCCGAGAATCTCGGTCGCGCGATTCGCGATCACCTCGTTGGCGTTGGTGTTGGTCGAGGTGCCTGAGCCGGTCTGGTAGACGTCGATCGGAAATTGGTCGTCGAGCTTGCCGTCGATCACTTCCTGCGCCGCCGCGGCGATCGCCACGGCGCGACGGCGCGGCAGCAGGCCGAGCTCGCGGTTTGTCTGCGCCGCGGCCTTCTTGACCATGCCGAGCGCGCGGATGAAGCGGCGGGGCAGTGGCTGGCCGGAGATCGGGAAGTTGAGCACCGCGCGCTGCGTCGAGGCGCCGTAGTAAGCGTCGGCAGGGACCTCCATCTCGCCCATCGAGTCGCGCTCCACTCGTGTCCTCCCTTTCCGCGTCGCCATTCCGGCTGATTCTAGAGTTCCTTCTGAATGCGACTCGCCGCGGTGGATATCGGCAGCAACACGGTGCACGTGCTCGTCGCGGACGTTGTGCGCGGCAAGCTCGAGTACGTCGCCCATTACGTCGAGATGCCGGAGCTGGGCCCCCAGGTCGCGAAGAGCGGCGTGATCGGGAGCCGCGCCCGGACGGCGATCAGCGCGCTGCGCCGGGTCATCGAGCAGGCGCAGACCCATGGCTACGAAAAGCTCATCGCCGCGGCTACCCAGGCGGTGCGCCAGGCCTCGGACGGACCCGCGTTCGTCAGGCGGGCCGGCGAGGCGATCGGCGCGCCCATCCGCATCATCACCTCACGCCGCGAAGCCGAGCTCAGCTTTCTCGGCGTGGCCAGCCGTCACGCGATCCGCAGGGAATGGGCGATGGTCGACCTGGGGGGAGCCTCGACCGAGGTCGTGATCGCCCGCGACCACGAGATGCTCCGCCCGGCGTCGCTGCCGATCGGCTCGGGCGTCCTCGCCGCCACCTACCTGTCGGATCCGCCCAAGCCCGAAGAAAGGGCGAGGCTGCGGAGGGCGGCGCTCCGCGAGCTGGCTCAGGCCCCGGATGGCGACGTGGAACGGTTGGTCGCCACCGGAGGGACCGCGTCGAACCTGCCCGCCGTCCTGGCCCGGCGCAACCCGCCCTTGGTTCTGACGACGGCCGACCTGCTCACGTGCGAAGCGCGGCTCGACGGGCACAAGGCGGCTCGGGTCGCCGCCGAGGTGGGCCTTCCGGTCAGCCGCATCCGGGCGATGCGAGCCGGCGTGGAGGCCCTTCTCCTGTTCCTGGATTGGTACGGCCTGGCCCTCCTTCACGTGAGCCACGAGGGCCTCCGCCACGGCATGCTCCTGGCCTACCTCGAACGCGGAGAGGATTGGTGGCGCGGTGGGTAGAGTGAAGGTATGGAACGATTGAACCAGCGGGGCGCCACCCTCAGGACCGCGCTGGCGCTCACCTTCGTCATCCTGCTGGTCGAGTTCGCAGGCGGGCTCGTCTCCCACTCCCTGGCGCTGCTCTCGGACGCCGGCCACGTCCTGACCGACGTGTTCGCCCTGGGCCTCGCCTGGTTTGCCCTGGAGCAGTCGAAACGTCCCGCCGACCGGCGCCGGAGCTATGGCTATCAGCGGGTGAGCATCCTGGCCGCGCTCGTCAACTCGGTGACCCTGATCGTGATCGTGATCGCGATCGCTTATGAGGCGGTGCGGCGCCTGGCCCACCCTGAGCCGGTGCAGGGATGGGTGGTCATCGCCACCGCCCTGGTCGGCATCGCAATCAACTCTTACGTCGTCTTCGGGCTCCGCGGTGAGACGAAGAGCCTGAACATGCGGGCGGCGTTCCTCCACGTCACGGGAGACATCGGCGCCTCGGCCGGTGTGGTCATAGCGGGTGTGGTCATCCTGCTGACGGGCTGGCTCTACATCGACCCGCTGCTGTCGCTCGTCATCGCGGCCCTGATCGCATGGGGTGCTTGGCGGATCGTCCGCGAGACCATCAACCTCCTACTCGAAGGGACCCCGGCGGAGATCGACCTGGACCAGGTGACCAGCGAGATCACCCGGACGCGGGATGTCACCGGCGTGCACGACCTTCACGTCTGGGCGCTTTCCTCGGAAGAGATCGCGCTGAGCGTCCACGTTGTCATCGACGACTGCTCGCTGGGTGACGCCGAACATGTCGTCCGCGACCTCGAGCAGAGACTCTGCGCGCGATTCGAGATCGGGCACACCACGATCCAGGTCGAGAGCTGCCATCCCTGTGGCGAAATCCATCACGGTGCGGGCGAGCACAACCATCCCCACCCGGTGTTTACTTCGCCGGCTCGAGAAGCGCCTCCTCGCGCTGCAGGATCCTCCGCGCAACCGCGATAGCCGACGCGTAGGTCGAGTCCATTCCGCGATAGCTAAGCCCGCGCGCCCCAAGCGTGCGGGCCTGCGTGTAGGGAGTGTCGGATGCGTAGTGGACGATGCCGAGGTCGAAGTTGACCTGCGCCATGTTCACACTCTCGCCGGTCGGATACCGTTCCGCGTGCCCGACCTCGTAGCACGCGTCGAGGTACGGTCCGGCCTCCATCTCGACGACCGTGTAGCGGCCCTGGTAGTAGAAGTCGAGGTAATCGCGATTCTGCAGGAACGTGCCTCGCACGGTCACCGCACGCTGGTTGTCCAGGGCTGAGCCGTAGGCGAGGTTCGGCTGGACGTCGCTGGCGGTGAAGCAGTTGGCGAGCCAGTACGTGTTGCCAGAGTGCTCGTTGTACACCGCGTTCGGGATCATCACGTCGCCGACGTCCGCGTTGAGCGTCGCCGCCTTGCCAAGGACGTAAACGCCCGCGACCCACGCGGCCTGCTCCGCGACCTGACGGAGGATGTGATACGCGGCCGCGCCCAGCGGGTAGTCGACGTTGACGATGCAGGCGTCGGACTCGCGCAGCTTCCGCTCGTCGACGGCGCCGACACGCGGGTCGATCGCCGAAGCGTCGAGCTTCGACAGCATGAAGATCTGCGCGGCCGAGTCGACGCCCGTCCCCACCGCCGGGACGTGACGGACGCCGTTCGCAGCCTCGAGCTCGGCTCGCCATTTGCGCAGGCGCTCGCGCTCGGGATGCGCGTCGAAGATCTGGCGCGCCCCGTAGTAGAGCCAGTTCTGCCTTGACGCGCGGCTGTGGCCGGCCTCCAGCTTTTTCCTCTCTTCGTCGAGGCCGCTGTCGCTCCGGCCGATCCAATCGACGATCTCGTTCTCGATGCGGCGCGCGACCCCGGTCAGCACGTTGACGAGGCTGTGCGAGTTCGAGGACACGAAGTAGATCGGCGCGTCCCGCGAGCCCATCTCGTCCATCGCGGCCGCGATGGGAAGCCACCATCGGCTGGCGTTGCGGGCAAAGCCGATGTGGCTGCCGCCGATCAGCCGAAGCACGAGCCGGCACTCCTCGCGCTTGATGGCGGCGAGGTTGGCGTCGAAGCTCTCGCCCCAAGCGTCGTGCAGTCGCCGCCAGTCGTCCTGGCTGGCGCCGGCGGCCTGCCTGGCCTCGTTGTCCGTCAGGCCGGCGTCCTGCATCGCGCGATGGAGCTTGTTCCACTCGATCTGGAATGCGACCAGGGTTGGTACGAGGTCGTCGATGTCGGACGTCGACGCGATCAGGACGGCGAGCGTGTTCTTGCCGTCGTGGTACCAGCGCCTACGGCGGGCGGGCGCTTTGACCGATTCCCAGGTCATGATGTCCGCCCCGAGCACCGCTCTGAATCCCTGGGGGCTCTGGCCCATGATCACGCGGCGGCAGTGGTTGATGGCGGCCGGCAGCCGCCGCACGGTGTACAGCAGGGCGCCCATGTCCGACTGGGGCTCGGCGGCCAGGGGATGCAGGACCGAGCCCATGCCCAGGTGTGCCTGGACCAGGGACTCGATCTTGATGTCGCCCGAGCTCTGGAGCATGGTCGTGTACGTCTGTACGTACAGCTCGACGGCATGCTTGCCGCTCCATCCGGAGGCGGGTGGCGCTTCCATGCCGCCGAATATAGACCGCGGCTCGACTTACAAAAGCTTGAAGAAGGTTTCGGGCCGGCCGGCGTTAACTTGGAATATGACAAGACTCCTGCGTGCCCGCTACCTGCGCATCGTCGGTTTCGCCGCCGGGGCCGTCATGGTGGCCGGCGCTGCGGTGGTCGTCACCGCCTCCGCCTCCGGCATGACCTTTGGCTTTCACCCCGCGGCCTCGTCACCGGCGAATGCCGGTACGGACTCGACGCTGCAGGCATCGACCAAAGCCACGGTCTGCTCGGACTTCATGTCCCACTTCGCCGTGCGCATCGGCAAGAGCCAGGCCCAGATCAACGACGCGTATCAAAAGGCGATCGCCGACACCCTGGCGGACCAGGTTGCGACCAAACAGCTCACGCAGGCCCAGGCGGACGCGATCAAGAAGAAGCTCGCCGGCCAGACTCCATGCACTCTCCCCTCGGTGGCCGCGCCACACGGCGGCACCAAGGCCGACATCGGCGCCTACATGGCGGCCTATGAGACCGCGGCGGCCTCCGCGCTCGGCATCACCGACGCCCAGCTGAAGACCGACCTTGCCGGCGGCCAGTCCCTCTCTCAGGTCGCCGCATCCAAGAATCTCACCGAGGAGCAGTTCCGCCCGCTGCTTATCGCCAGGCTCACACCCTCCCTCGACGCCGCGGTCAAGGCCAACAAGCTCACGGCTGCGCAGGAGCAAGCGATCCTCAAGAAGCTGCAGACCGGGACGCTTCCGCTGTGGAACGCCCACGTGAAGCACCCGAAGCCCGCGGCCGGCGCACCGACCGCAACGCCAAAGGCGGCCTGAGCCGGGG
>DATNMQ010000066.1:0-2267 GCA_035602465.1 Candidatus Sulfotelmatobacter sp.
AGCCTACGAGCTGCTGAAGCGTGACGTGCCTGTCACCGTGCTCGAGAAGGACCCGAAGCAGGTGGGCGGCCTTGCCCGGACGGTGGAGTACAAGGGCTACCGGTTCGACATCGGCGGGCATCGGTTCTTTTCCAAGAACCAAGAGATCGAGGACCTCTGGACCGAGATCCTCAGCGCCGAGATGCTGACTCGCGACCGGTTGTCCCGCATCTACTACCGGGGCCGGTTCTTCGCCTATCCGATCAAGGCGTTCAACGCGCTGCGGAACCTGGGCCCGATCGAGGCGGTCCTCTGCACCGCGAGCTACGCGCGGGCGCGCCTGCAACCGGTCAAGAACCCGAAGAACCTGGAGGACTGGGTGCGCAACCAGTTCGGGTGGCGCCTCTTCAGCATCTTCTTCAAGACCTACACGGAGAAGGTGTGGGGGATCAGCACCAAGGAGCTGTCCGCGGACTGGGCCGCGCAGCGCATCAAGAGCCTCGACCTCTGGGTCGTCCTCCGCAGCGCGCTCCTTCCGCGTCGCATGAGCGGAGGAAAATCGGGACGGCGGGACGAGATCGTCACCACCCTGATCGACAAGTTTCGCTACCCGCGGCTGGGCCCGGGCCAGATGTGGGAGCGGGTCGCGGCCATCAGCGAGGACAAGGGGCACCCCGTGCTGCTCGGCAGGTCCGTGATCCGCATCAAGCATTCGGGCGGCAAGGTCACCTCGGTGACGACTCGCAGCGCGTCAGGCCAGGTCGAGGAGCACTTCGGCACAAACTTCATCTCGAGCATTCCCATCCGCGAGCTCGTTTCCAGGCTCGATCCGCCCGCCCCCGAAAACGTCCGCGCGGCCGCCGACGGACTCGGCTACCGAGACTTCATCAGCATCGCGCTGATGATCGACCGGGCCGAGGTCTTCCCTGACAACTGGATCTATATCCACGACCCGGCTGTCCGGGTCGGCCGCATCCAGAACTTCAAGAACTGGAGCCCCGACATGGTGCCCGATCAGTCGAAGACGTGCCTCGGGCTCGAGTACTTCTGTTTCGAGGGCGATGGGCTGTGGACGATGGATGACAAGGAGCTCATCGAGCTCGCCAAGCGCGAGCTGGGGCAGCTTGGCATCAGCTCTCCGGCAGAGGTCTTCGACGGCGTTGTGGTGCGGCAGCAGAAGGCTTATCCGGTGTACGACGACAGCTACCAGGCCAGGGTGGCGGTGGTGCGTGAATTCCTCGAATCCGCGCTGCCCAACCTGCACCTGGCCGGCCGCAATGGCATGCACAAATACAACAACCAGGACCACTCGATGATGACGGCGCTACTTGTAGCGCGAAAGATCGCGGCCGGGTCAGCCCTCGACCCGTGGAATGTGAACGCGGACGCCGTGTACCACGAGGACATCAGGGCCGGCGAACGCGACGTAACCGGAAGGCTGGTCCCGGAGCGGGTCCCCGCGACCTAGGGGTTCAGGCGCTCAGACGGTTCTGGGTCGGGCGAAGTTCGCAGCGACAAAGCTGGCGACCGCAAGCACCGCCAGAAGGATCGCGTGCTTGTAGTGGTTTCCCGGGCCCGACGTGAACAGCTGCAGAGCACCGATGGCGTAAAGGACCGCAAGAATGATAAAAACGACCCCGAGCACCCCCAAACCGACTGCCAACGAATTGCTTTTCATCACAGGCTGAAGCGTAACAAAGCCAGGCTGACGAGCCCGGCGGCGATGCAGTACCAACCGTACGGGTCGAGGCGGCCCGACCGGAAGTAGCCCAGAAGAAAGCGCGCGCTGGCGTAGGCGGCGATTCCTGACAGGACCGCCGCGGCCACGTACTCGCCAAGCGGCCCTCCGCCGGCGAAGAGCTGGGGGACCTCAAGGACCCCGGCGCCGAGGATCACCGGAGTGGCCAAGAGGAACGAGAACCGCGCTGCCTCTTCGTGGCGCAGGCCCGCGAGCAGCCCGCCTCCGATGGTCACGCCAGAGCGCGAGATCCCGGGCAAGAACGCCAGCGCCTGGCACGCGCCGACGATCGCCGCCGCGCGAAAGCTGATCCGCTCCGCATGGGCGAAGTGCTGCTCCTGGTCGATGCGCGATTGCGCTTGCGCCGCCACGCGCCGTTCGGCGCGCCGCCGCAGCGCCTCGAAGCCAAGCATCAGAACTCCGTTCGCGACCAGGAAACCGGCGGCTTCGTACGGACTTGCGAAAAGAGTCTTGATCCGGCTCTCGAGGAAGACGCCGAGCACGGCCGCGGGGATCGTACCCACCAGGAGCAGCATCGCAAGGCGTTCGT
>DATNMQ010000070.1:0-15920 GCA_035602465.1 Candidatus Sulfotelmatobacter sp.
TCAAGCAACTGCACTTCGCTGGTCTGGGGAACATCGGCGGCGATCCAGGTCAGACCCCCATTACTTGTGCGCGTGAGTCCAGTTGTAGCTCCGATCCGAACTTGGGCCCAGGCATGGGCAGCGTCATGGACGCGGACGCTGTATGTCCAACCCAGTCCGTACGCCAGGTTGGATCTGTTCGACTTCCACGTTTGGCCTGAATCAGACGATTTGTAAAGGGTTCCCCGGTCAATTCGCCACCAGTGAGAGGCGTCTTGAAAGCCCTCGATCTCGTCCAAGGATTGGCTTGCCGGGGGGGTCACGTACTTCCACGAGATTCCAAGGTCGCCCGACGTGGCCTTGTACAACGGTGCTCGGAACTGCTGGCCTTGCCGAAGAACCAATTCGGCGACGACACCACCGTCATTTGGCAATAGGCGCACGTTGACAATCCCCACCGTCTCTTCGGGCTGGCGATCACTTGGTGGCAGAGGATCATGGACCTGCCAGCTTTGGCCTGCATCGTGCGAGAAATACAGATGCGACTCGGCTTGTTCGCTTGACCACAGCCAGCCCTCTGAGGAAGACCGGAAGGCGAGTCCTGCCGATCCAGGGGGCGCATTCGGCAGTGAGTGCCAAGTGTTACCTGCATCATCGGTCGCGTAAAAATGATCTGAGATGGTCGGGTTGCCGTAAGTCAAGCCAAGAAGCCAGCCGTGACGTGGGTCGCTGAATGTCAACGATGTAAGGTGTGCCTCAGGCAGGGCGAGTCTGGTCCAGGTCGAGCCGCCGTCTCCAGTACGAAACAGTTGGTTGGGGTCGCCGGCAACGGCAACGAAGCCTCGCGACCTATCGAAGAACTGAATTAGCTGTTGGCCACTGAAGGACGCGTTGATCTCTCCCTGAAGCTGAATTTGCCAATGTTTCGCTCCATCAGTTGTCCGCGAAACCCAGAAATTTCCTGGCGCCGGTGACGGCGTGGTCGAACTCTGCAAAGCCCACCCGAGGGAAGGATTAACAAAATCAAAGGAGACCAAGTTCGCCGTTGTCGTCGCGGCCCAATGGCTGATTGACGGTTGCGTTGACGCCGTTCGAGAGGCGCCTGGATATAGGAAAGCCACGCTGACCGCCAACAGCACGACCGCACCGACGGCGATTAAGGTGAGTCCGCGTCTAGCACGCTGGGGAAGGCGTTGCCCCTTGTCTCCATCGATCACATCAGAACCTCGCTCCAGCAGGTCGCTGGCACGTGAGACAGAGCCTACCCAAACTAGTCGGTGTGCGGATCTGGCTCAGGAGCGGGTTGTAACCCGGGCCCCCGCCTGTACCCCACGCTTGCCGCGTCGTTGCTGCACTGTTGCTGCACCGTTGCTGCACTAGCCAGGCGACAAAGGCAGTTTGGGTCACGATTTGTATTCAAAAATGGCTCCGGGACAGAGATTCGAACTCTGAACCTTGCGGTTAACAGCCGCCTGCTCTACCGGTTGAGCTATCCCGGATCAGACCCTCGATTCTAGGAGATGGCGCCTGCCCGACCCGATCTTGCGTATTCCCTTGCCCTTCGCGCGCACCGGGTGGAGAATGCCCGCCATGAAGTTGCAGCGCCTCGCCGGTTACGGTCCGACCGCCGCCTACGTCAGCGCCCTTTCCCTCTTCGTATTCTTCTTCATCTTGATCCTCGCCTACCCCATCTCCCAGGCCGCGCCTGGACTCGCCACCGTGCTGACCGTCATCTGGTTCTTCGCGCTCTGGTTGTGGATCGGCGCTTTTGCCGTAGTGGTCTTCGACCTCGAGTGGCTGGAACATCCCGCCACGAGCACGCGCTGGTTTCAGATTGCGCACTGGGCGACACTCGTCGCTGTTTGGGTGCCGGTTCTCCTCGGCCTCAGCCTTATCTTCAACACCGGATTTCTCGGCGCCCTCTGCGTGCTCGTGATCGGCATCTGCGTGGGAACCAGCCTCCTCGTGCATAACCTCGACGCGCGCCGCGCCGGACTGCTCAAGGGCAACCTCCCATGGGTTGGAGTGGTGGCGGGAGTCGCGTTCATCCTCGCCGCGATCGGCATCGCGATCTCGCTTCCGCCGCTCGGATTCACCGCCCTGATCCTCGGCGAGACTTTCTACATCGCCTGGGCCATCTGGTTGGGCGTGAAGCTGGGCGGGGCGAAGACCGCAACGCCCACGCCAGCTTCAGCCACGCGCTAACGATCCTTAGGCCGCGGCCTCGGTCTCAATGCCGTCCGCGGCCGGGATCTCGACCTGCCTGCTGAGCGGAACCTCTTTAAGGAAGACGCTCGCGACCACCGACACGAAGGCCACAGCCGCCGCCACCAGGAACAAGTCGTGCAGCGTGTTGGCGAGACCGATCCGGCTCGGCGGAACCGGCAGCCGGTTGGTGAGTATCGAACCGAGGACTGCGGTGCCCATCGTTCCACCCAGGCTCCGCCAGAACATCACCTGACTGGTCGCAACGCCGACCAGCTGGTGCGGCAATCCCGCCTGAAGAACCACGAAGGTCAAAGGGAAGGTCACTCCAAGCCCGGCGCCGATGATGACGAGGTCGCGCGTCACCTCCAGCGGGCTTGCGCCAGGTCCAACGCGAGAAAGCAACACGAGTCCAAGGATCATCACGCTCAACGCCGCCGTGCCGAGGAATCGATACATCGGCACGCGCGCGATCAGCGCTCCGGTTGCCGTGCTCGTCACGACGACGCCCATCATCATCGGTGTGAGCAGCTGCCCCGAGTTGGTCGCGCTCGTGCCGAGCACGCCCTGCAACAGCAGCGGGACGAATATCACCGTGCCCAGCATGCCGATCGCGCTGAAGAACGCGATGATCATCGGGGTGGCGAACACGTTGCGCTTGAACATCTCGAACGGCACCACCGGGTGCTCGACCCTGCGCTCGACGAAGTAGAACGCCAGCAGCATCACAACCGACACGGAGAACAATCCAAGCACCTGCACCGATGTCCACGCGTGGTCGCGCGTTATCGACAGGCCGATCAATAGTGGTGTGAGTCCCGCGAACAGCAACCCGGTGCCGATCCAGTCGATGTCGCGCAGCCGCGCGCTCGAGCGCACGAACGGCAATTGCGACGCAACCAGGGCGACTGCGACGAAGCCGAGCGGCACGTTGACGTAGAACACCCACCGCCACCCCGGCCCATCGGTCAGATAACCACCGAGCGTCGGGCCGATCACCGACGACAGGCCGAACACCGCCCCAAAGACGCCGCTCATCTTCGCCCGCTGTGAAGGAGGGAAAACGTCCGCCAATACGGCGAATGTCGAGGCGAACAGCACACCGCCAAACAATCCCTGCAGCGCGCGGAAGAGAACCAGCTGCACCATGTCCTGCGACACGCCGCACAACGCGGAGGCCCCAACGAACCCCACCATCCCGACCAGCAGGAACGGCTTGCGGCCGAACATGTCGCCGAGCTTGCCTGCGACCGGCACCAGTGCGGTCGACGTGACCAGGTACGCGGTCGTCACCCAAGCGTAGTAATCGAGCCCGTGCAGCTCGGCGACGATTCGCGGCATCGCGACGCCCACCACGGTCTGGTCGAGGGCGGCGAGCAACAGCCCCAACGCCACGCCCACCGTGGCCAGCACGACCTGCCTCTGAGACGAGCCAACAGTCATCTTCTCCTCCTGCCTGAAAGCCTTCCGCTGACTCAAGAAGGCTATTTGCCATTGCGGCAGGATTCGTTCCGCAATAGGATTGAACGTGCAGAGAAAGATGCTGAATACTAGCGCCCGCCTCCTCCGCCTCCTGACCCTCCTCGAGACCCGTCGCGAATGGTCCGGCGCCCAGCTCGCGGAGCGCCTCGAGGTGAGCGCCCGCACCGTCCGCAACGACATCTCGCGGCTGCGCGAGCTGGGTTATCCCGTCGCGGCCGCGCCGGGTGTCGCGGGTGGCTATCGCCTCGGTTCCGGCGCGGCCATGCCCCCGCTCCTGCTCGAGGACGACGAGGCCGTCGCGGTCGCGGTCGCGCTCAGGTCGACCACAGCAGGCGGTGTCGCCGGCATCGAGGAGACCGCTGTCCGCGCCCTGGTCAAGCTCGAGCAGGTCTTCCCCGCGCGCTTGCGCCGCAGGGTCAACGCGCTGCAGGCCTACACGGTCGCGGTCGCGACCTCAGGACCGACCGTCGACCCCCACCTCCTCACGGTGATCGCCGCAGCGTGTCGCGACTATGAAATCCTTCGCATCGATTACACGAAATACGACGGCACCGAAACGACGCGCTCGATCGAGCCCTACCGGCTCGTGCACATGGGACGCCGGTGGTACCTCGTCGCGTGGGACCGCGACCGCAACGCGTGGCGGACTTTCCGCGTCGATCGCATGAAGGCTCGCCAGAGCGGCCCGCACTACGCGCCTCGCGAGCTCCCCGCCGAGGACATCGCCAGCTATGTCGCGCGCAGCGTGCGCTCGGCGCCCGCGAAGTACGAGACACGCGTGATCGTCAACGCACCCGCGTCGATCATCGCGGAGCGCGTTCCGCGGGACATCGTCATCGAACCCATCGACGATTCCACGTGCGTTGTGCACGCGCGGTCCAACTCCGTCGAGATGCTCGCGCTTTACCTCGGCATGATGGATGCGGACTTCACGGTCACCGATCCGCCGGAGCTCGTCGACCGGCTCGGCACGCTCGCGGCGCGATTTGAAAAGGCGAGCAATGGAAGTTAGGCCGATCCGGACCAAGAGGCTCGCGCTCGTCGCGCTCGAACCCGACACCATCCGCCACCTCATCGCGGGCGATCGCGCCGCCGCCGAGCGCGCGCAGGGCCTCGCGCTGCCAGCTGCGTTTCCTACCGAGGACGACCTCCAGGGCTTCCTCCCCATCCAGCTGAAACGGATGGAGGCCGAGCCCGAGCAGCGCGCGTGGATGGCCCGCCTGATGCTCACCGAGACAAAAGAGGTCGCGGGCCACTGCGGCTTCCACGGCCCGCCCAAAACGATCGGTCGCGCCGAGATCGGTTACACGGTTTTCAAAGACTTCCGTGGCCAAGGCTTCGCCAAGGAGGCCGCCCGGGCGCTCGCCGAGTGGGCCTTCGAGCAGGGCGAAGAGGACGTCTACGCGAGCGTCTCGCCCAACAACGCGCCGTCCCTTGCGGTGGTGAAAAGCCTCGGCTTCCGCCAGGTCGGCGTGCAGGAGGACGAGGTCGACGGCCTCGAGCTCGTCTTCACCTTGCGCGCACCTTCGCCCTGAGAAACGCGTCGTGCGCGCGCTCGATCTCGGCAGCAACGCTCACGGCGGTCTCGACAAACGCGGCCGCCGCCGGCGTGCGATAGCGGTCGCGATGCCACAGCACCGCGAGCACGCGCGGCGGAATGGGCTCGAGAAGGACGCGCAAAGCGACCTTCGGATCCTTTTCGTCGACCGCCAGCAGCGGAGCCAGCGCGACGCCCACGCCCGCCGCGACCATCCCCTGCACCGTCCCGTTGTCATTCGATCGAAACACGACGTCCGGCCGGATCCCACGACTCAGCAGGAAGTCCTCGACGATGCTCGTCGTCCGCCCATGGAAGTAGCCAACCAGAGGCACGTCCTTCAAATCCGAAGCGGAGGGATGTCGCTTCCGCGCAAGAGGTGAGTTCCGCTCGGTGACCAACACGTAGGGGTCGCGCATCAGCACGCGCACCTCGAAGGGTCCCTCGGGCAAAGGCTCGATCCCGAACGCCAGGTCGACCTCGCCTCGCTCGACCCCCGCCACCGACTCGTCGTCCGTCCCGGTTTCGGTGACCGAGATGCTCACCGCCGGCCACTTCTGCTTGAAGCGCCGCATCACCTCAGGCAGCACCTTGTTGGCCACGCTCTGATAGATCCCCACGCGCAAAGTGCCCGCGCTGCCCTCCGCGAACGAGCGAAAGTCGGCCTCAGCTGCCTGGAGCCGGGCTTCGATCGCCTCGGCGTGCCCGAGCAGGAACCGCCCCGCCTCGGTCAGCTCGACCGTGCGCCGCCCGCGCGACCGCTCGATCACACGCTGCCCGACCAGCGCCTCGAGCGCGGCGACGTGATCGCTGACCGTGGAGAGCGACGTGTGCAGCGATTCGGCCGCCGCCCAGAACGTGCGATGGTGGGCCACCGCCCGCAGCGCCCGCAGGTGCTTCAGGTCGATCGCCTGCCAATTGTCCGACATTTCGATATTTTGTAACAAAAATCGATGTTGCTCCGGAGATTGCCAGGGGGAACAATGAACGTCATGGAGGTCTTGATGACGCTCTTGCTTTTGACCGGCCTGGCGATCCTCGTCGTGGGTTTCGGCGCCGACTCGCGCCCGACGGACGCCGAGCGCCCGACCCGCTGGTTCCCAGGACGTCCGCGCGACTAGAACTAAACCCTCAGGGCAGGTCGACCAGCATGTGGAAGACCGACCCGGCAAGCAGGTTGCGCGTGCGCAGGAGGATGAGGCCAAAGGCCAGACCAAAGGGCGCCTGCGAGATGACCCCAACGCACGCAGCGCTGATCACATCGCCGTGCGTCTCGATGCGCACGTTGGCTCCCGTATGCCATAGGCCAAACGTGACCGCGCTCAGAACGAGACCCCAACCCGCGCCCAACAAGAGGGTTAGGCGCGTTTGCAGGGCGCCGCGGAAGAGGAACTCCTCAACGGGTCCGTTCTGAAGCCCGTTGCGGATGAAATGCAGCAGCAGCTGCAAGGGGTGCGCGCCCCCGCCGGAGATCAGGACGTTGAGCAGCTGCGGCGCGCACCACAGGAGCAGCACCCGGCCCACATGATGTCCCGGACCGAAGCCGAGCTCTCGTAGACGTGCGCCGAGCACGAGCAACACGACTAGAGGTATGACGAGCTCGAGCACCGGCACGCCGATCCACGCCGGAATCCCAAACGGCAACGCGCCTGCGAAAACCGCGACCTCGATCCCAGCGGCGATTGCGATCACCGCCGCCACCTGCATCCACACGCGAGGCCGGGTGCCAGGAGGAAGCTCGGCCTCAGGCGGATCGTCAGTCAGCAGCGCGGTCAGCCAGCAGAAGAAAAGCAGCGGCACCAGGATGACCGGCGCTCCCTCGGCGCGGTCGGTGTAGCCCCGTACCACCAGCATTGCCACAGCCGCCACCCATACCAGAGCAAAGAACCACGCCGCCGGGGCCATGGCCGACCGCGCGATGGGCGGCCAAAGCCGCGTCTTGACAACCCGCATCGATCGACAATATGGTCGATCTGCTAAACCGCGGCTAACCCGCCGATAACGGGCCCGGGGTTATGGTGGGGAGACGGCGAGCGCGCGCGGGCTCGCCTCAGTGTGCAGTCGGCCTTACAGCTCAGGGGGTATGGCATGAAACGGCTGATCCGGCTCGCGGCTGTGGCGGCGCTTGCAATCGGCTGGCAGCTCGCTGCTGTTCCGCCGGCGCAAGCAAACGAGCAGAGCACCAGCGAGAAAACGAGCAACTCGGCAAAGTCGAGCTGCGAGCTCGGCAACGGCGTCAAGCACGTGATCAACGTCGTCTTCGACAACGTCCACCTTTCCCGTACCAATCCGAACGTGCCTTCCGACCTCGAGCAGATGCCGAGCTTGCTGAACTTCATCCAGAGCAACGGCACGATGATCAGCCACAACTACACCCCGCTGATCTCACACACCGCCAACGACATCGTCACGACGCTGACTGGTCTTTACCCGGACCAGCAGGGACTCGCGGTGTCCAACAGCTACGCCTTCTACGCGCCGGATGGATCAGAGGGCGGCTTCCCGAGCGCGTTCCAATACTGGACCGACAAGATCGGCAGCGGCGCCTACAACAACGTCACCGCCGCCGGTAAGAACACGCCCGCGCCCTGGGTGCCGTTCACCCGGGCCGGATGCAACGTTGGCGGCGTTTCGACCGCCAACATCGAGCTCGAGAACAACGGCAACATCACCAACGTTTTCGGAGCCGGCTCCCCGCAGGCAATCGAGGCCCAGAACAACCCGAGCCAGGCGACCAAGGACTTCATCGGCATCGCGATCCACTGCGCCAAGGGCAACGCCGTGTGCTCGGCGGCGAATAATGGCAGGGCCGACGTGCTGCCCCAGGAGCCAGGCGGTTACAACGGTTTCAATGGCCTGTTCGGGCACGTGTACGTGGCGCCGGTGATCGCGCCGGGCGGCCTCACCGACCTCAACGGAAACGCAATCAGCGGCTTCCCTGGATTCGGCGGGATCAGCGCCTCTCAGTCGCTGGCCTACACGGCCGCCATGGAAGAGAGCGGCGTGCCGGTGACCTACGCGTACATCTCGGACGCCCACGACAACCACAACTTCCCGTTCGGCGCCTACGGCCCGGGCGAGGCGGGGTATGAGGCCACGCTGCACAGCTACGACCAGGCATTCGCGAAGTTCTTCGACCGCCTGGCGAAGGACCACATCACACCCGCCAACACCCTGTTCAACTTCTCGTCGGACGAGAACGACCACTACGCGGGCAGGCCGGGCTCGCCCGCCAACTGCAACGGCACCACGATCCTCTGCACCTACGTCCGCAGCGGAGCGGGGGTCAACAACACCACCGTCACTCTTGGCGAGATCGCGACCAACATGACCGACCTCATGACCAAGGCCGGCGTGACGACGCCGTTCGACATTCACTTCGACTCCGCCCCAGCGGTATACCTGCTGCCCCGCGCCGGCCGCACCGACGCGGTCACGCGAAACTTCGAGCAGGCCGCGGCGACGCTGGTCGATCCGAGGAACAACAACACCGGGCTGCAGACTCCGCTTATGCAGCGGATGGCTGACCCGGTCGAGATGAAGGTCCTCCACATGATCACCGGTGACCAGGCACGGACCCCGACGTTCATCTACTTCGGCAACGCCGACTACTTCTTCCAGACGTTTGGGACGCCGGACTTCTTCCAGAACTCCGGATTCGCCTGGCAGCACGGCGATTTCCAGCCGGACATCGTGACCAGCTGGCTAGGGCTGGTCGGCCCGGGTGTGCGCCACCTCGGACTCGACAACGAGACGTGGGCAAGCCACGCGGACACGCGCCCAACCATCATGGCTCTGACCGGCCTGCGCGACGACTACAGGAGCCAGGGCCGGGTTTTGATCGAAGACCTCAAGACCTCCGCCCTCGCCTCAGGCGCGCGCGACGACAGCGACACGCTTCTCCGGCTCGGCCAGGTCTACACGCAGCTCAACGCGCCGGTCGGACAGCTGGGGCTGGATACCCTGATAATCTCGACCAGGGCGCTCGCCAGCAAGAGCGCCGGCGACTCGACGTACACCTCGCTCGAGAGGAAGCTCATGAGCTTCGGCCAGCAGCGAGACAGCCTCACCGCTCAGATGAGCGCGGCGCTCAACGGGGCCGAATTTGGCCACAAGGCGATCAACGAGCAGAAGGCCCAGGAGCTGATCGAGCAGGGCCAGAGCCTGCTGGACAAGGTGCACGAAGCAGCCGAGTAGCGATTAAGCAGACCGATCGAGAGCCCTTCCCTCGCGGGGAGGGCTCTCTCTTTTGGCGCGAATGGGCAGGTACCCGAAAACAGGTACCTGCCCCCTTCCTTTTCGCGTATTTCCCCCCTTATGACGACCCCTGGCCGATCCATACGCTGCCTTCAACGGAATGCGCGGTAAGCGCACCGAATCAAAACCAAGAGGAGCAACAGAAATGGAAGCCAGGGCAGATGTTGGTAGGACAGGACTCTCGAAGGCCTTCACCGGCGCGGTGCTGGTCTTGATCGCGGTGGGACTCGGGCTCATGTTGGCGATGCTCGCGGCCAACCTCGGCGGCCGCGCGACGACCCACACCACCGTCACGCACAGCGCGCCAGGCGGCGCGGTGCAAATCTACCGGCCGATTCGCAGCGGCGCGCAGATCGACAACTCCGGTCCGGTCGCCCCGACCCCCGGATTTGACGCCAAGTCCGTTCGCGAAGGGTTCCGGCAGTAGGCCACGCGTCGCGCTATCCCCTCGCGACGCCCCCGCGGAGAGGGACCCGAACAGGGTCCCTCTCTTGCATATGCGGAGGGGGATGTCCTCAAAAGGCACGAAAGATGACCGAACATAAGGCGCATGGGCACGGTGGCCGGCCGGGGCCACCAGGCCACGGCCGCTCCCAGCAACATCCCCCGGCACCTCACGAGCTTTGTCGGTCGCGACGCCGAGCTGCGCGCCCTGAAGGCAATGCTCGGCGATTCGCGCCTCGTGACCATCATCGGCACGGGCGGCGCCGGCAAGACGAGGCTCGCGGCCGAGCTGACGAGGAGCGGCGTTGGCCGGTGGCCGGACGGCATCTGGTGGATCGACCTGGCGGGGGCCGACGACGTACTCGGATCGGTGATTGCGAACGCCGAGCTGCCGGGCCGCGGCCACCCGATCGATATCGTGACCTCCTGGCTGGCGCCGCGCCGCGCGTTGCTCGTGCTCGACAACTGCGAGCACCTCATAGCCGAGAGCGCAGACTTCTGCCACTCGGCGCTGGAGCGCTGCCCCGAGCTGACGATCCTGGCCACCAGCCGCGAAGCCCTGGGTGTGCCCGGCGAGGCCCGCTGGCCGCTGACCTCGCTCGCGGAAACGGAGGCACTCGAGCTATTCGAAGCGAGGGCGCGCCTTGTTCTTCCCGAGTTCAAAGCAACGCCGCAGGTCGCGACGATCGCACGGATTTGCGACCGGCTCGACAGGCTGCCGCTCGCAATCGAGATGGCGTCGGCCCGCCTCGACATGATGTCCGAGCGCGAGCTGCTGCAGAACCTGGACGACCGTTTCCGGGTGCTCGACTCCGGCGCGCGGACGGCGCCTGAGCGGCAGCAGACCATGGCCGCCACCATCGATTGGAGCCACCGGCTGCTAAACGAGGACGAAGCACGTATCTTCCGGCGGCTGGCTGTGTTCCAGGGCGGCTTCACGATGGAGGCGGCCCAGGCGGTTTGCGCGGAAGCCACCGATAGAAGCGTGCTGGGGCTGGTTTCCGGGCTGGTCAAGAAGTCGATGGTCGTCGCAGAAAGGCTGCACGACGGCAGCACTCGATATCGACTGCTGGAGTCTCACCATGACTTCGCCGGCGAGAGGCTGAAGGAATCGGGTGAGCTGGACGCGGTTCAACGCCGCCACTACGACTACTTCAGCTCGCGGAGGTGGGAACCGGTCGAATCCGCCAATTTCTGGCATGCGGTGAGCTGGGCTCGTGACAACGCCGGCGATCATGGCCTTGGCCTCGCGATCGAGATCGGGGATGCCGATTTCGGCGATCAGTCGCGGGCCGGAAACCTCATTCTCGATTTGCTCGAATACTCAAAGCCGAGCGACACGCTGCGGGTCAAGGCCCTGACCATGGCGGCGCGCCTCGCGTGGCGGCAGGCCGATCTCGCCGCGAGCCGAGATCTTTCAGATGCAGCCGTTGCAATGGCGCGGAAGGTGGGAGATTCTGAGCTCCTCGCCCGGGCCCTGAACGGCGCCGGGATCGCGCACGAGCAGACCGGTGAGCTTGCGCTCGCCGGGCAGATGTACGACGAAGCTCTTTCCCTTCTGAGCGACTCGACGAATCAGCGGCTCGTAGCCGACGTGAGCAATACCAGCGGCCTGCTTGCAATCGAGCAAGGTGACCCGGCGCGCGCGCTCGAGATCCTCAGCTCGTGCGTCGCGTTTGCAACCTCGCAAAATGATCGGCCGCTCATGGCGATATATCTCGACACCCTCGCCAACGCTCAACTGGATCTGGGCGATATCGACGGCGCTACCGCATCCTGGACCGAGTCTCTCTCGATCTTTCGCGTCGTCAACGACTGGTTCGGGATCATCTGGGCAATGGGCGGCTTGTCACTGGTCGCGGCGGCCCGCCGGGAGGACGAACGAGCCCTGCGGCTGGCCGCCGCGGCGGATCGGCTGTCGCGTCAGTACTCATTGGGTGCGTGGCGGTTCAGGGTCGATCAGCTGGATGCGGCGTGCGAGAAGGCACGGAATCGGCTCGGTACAAAGGGCAGAGGCGAGGCAGCTTGGAAGCAGGGCCAGGCCATGACCACAGGCGAAGCGCTCAACTACGCGCTGCATCCAGACGGTTCCGTCGAAGACACACCGGTCGACGCGGGGCCCTTGAGCCGGCGCGAGCGCGAGGTGGCGACCATGGTCGCGTCCGGAATGACCAACAAGGAGATCGCCCAGCGTCTGTTCATCGCCGAGCGAACGGCTGAAGGCCACCTCGAACGAATCCGCAACAAGCTCGGCGTTCGCTCGCGAACCGAGGTTGCCACATGGGCGGTCGCGCATGGTTTGGGCCAACCTCCGCTTGACAAGCCACCTGCCGTGAGTAAGGTCTGACCCGGATCCCTGCTGCTGTCCGCAAGGCACGCTTTTCTGGGAGGGGGCTTGTGAGTTCTGAATGGCGTCCGGACGACTCGTTGCTCGAGCGCGGTCAGAAGGGTGAGGTCAAGGGGGTCAGGAGGGTCATAGACGCCCTCAAGAACCGCGGCGTTCGTTACGGGAATCGGGTGATCACTTCACGCGACAAGGGCATGGCTGACGTCCAGCGCGATCTCAAACGCGGTCCGATGCCAGCCGGGATCCAGCAGTGGCAGATACCGATCGCGATCGGCCCGGCCGAAGACATTCTCTTTTTTGCGGGCGTCCACAAACCCGGGGCGAAGGTTCCCGAACACACGCACAAAGATGCCGTACTGCACATCGTCGTCAAGGGTTCGATGAAGCATCGAGGACGTGTGCTGAAGGCGGGAGACTGGATCCTCGTGCCGCCAGGACAGTCTTACTCTCTCGTGACTGGGCCGGACGGGTGCTGGACCTGTTATGTGCACTTTGGTTGGTCGGACGCTGCTGCCCGTGGTGGCGCAGCCAGTCTTTATGCGGAGTGAGGCTGGAGGAGCTCCGCGATCGAGCCTTCGAACTTAGCCAGCTGCTTGTGGACCTCGATCACCTCGTCGGAGCTGACCGGATCGGTGGGGTCGACGTCGGTATGGTGCTCGGTCCACTCGACGCCGCAGTCGCAGCGGTGGAACAGAAAGCGGTCAGTCTGGTGGCGGTAGGTGTAGATGGCGGCGTCCTTCAGACGCCTGCCACAGGCGCATTTGCCCTTGTCTTGTTCCAGCTTTGACCTTTGCACTGGCGTAATCCTTGACCTATATAACGTTCCGAAACCCGATTTCGTGGCAGCTTACACCGAGGGACTTCGAATTGGAAGGTTCATAAGACTGTAAAGAATCGACGACATTAGGTCGGTGCGCACGAAGTCAGGCGGCCGCGTTCAGCTCCCGGAGCAAGCCGTCCAGGTCCCGCAGCCGCTCCGTCCGGTGGGCATGCTCCAACGTCTGGTACTGGGAAAGCATGTCGACGAACCCCTCGCCCAGGTCGTAGCCATGCTTTTGTAGGGCCTCGCGCCCCCGATCACCCAGCCTGTCGACGACCTCCCGAACCTTGCTCTGCGGACCGAAAGGAGTGTCAGGCACCGGGCGCCGGCGGCGGCTCCAGCTTCTTCAGCACCACCCGGTGGCCGTGCCAGCGCTCCGGCACGCCCTGCGGCTCGTCGCCGAGGTAGCTCAGCTCGAGCGCCCAGACCCCGTCGACCTGGACCGGCGCAACGTTCAGCTTCGTCTTCGGGTTCTTGCCCTGCAGCGCCTGGAGCAGCGCGACCCCGTAGATGACCAGCGCCCCCGGCAGGTTGATCGTGTTGATCCGCCCGCCCTCGCTCGAGCCGTCGACGCCAGACGTGCGTGAGCCGAGCGAGTGGATCATGGGGGACTAGGTTATCGGCTTGCGGCGTGTGAGCGAGGCCAGAACCGCGTCGACGGTGGCGTCGTACCCCAGCCGCCCGGTGTCGAGCACCAGGTCGTAGTGCGCGGGGTGGTTGCGGTCATGGCCGTAGACCTGCTTGATGTACGAGGTCCAGTTCTCGTCCGTCTGCTTCATCCGCCGCTTGGCCTCGTCCTCCGAGGTGATGTTGAACCGGGCCATGATCGTCTTGACCCGCACCGCCTCCGCGGCGCGGAGGAACACGTGCAGCGCGCCGGGGAAGTCGCGCAGGATGTACGCCCCGCCGCGTCCGACGATCACCACGTTGCCTGTTCGCGCCGCCTCCTCGATCACGTTCTGGGTGATGTTCAGCACCGCCTTGCGGGTGTCGAACGCTGGGCCGGCGTTGGGCGGGGTCCAGGCGGTGGTCTCGGTCGGGATCAAGGGCTCGGTCGTCGCAGCCCCGAGCGCGACCAGGAGCCGGGCCAGCAGAGAGCCCGGCTGCTCGTCCTCGGCCTCGACCTCTTCCTTGGGGACCTGGAGCCGGCGCGCCGCCTCATCGATGATCTGGGAGTCGAGGAAGTCGGCCGTCAACTCCTGGGCCAGCATGCGCCCGACGGTCGCCCCGCCAGCCCCAAACTGCCGCCCGATCGTAATGACCGGCACGGCACTAATTCTCGCCCCTTTCCCTGGGCTTTCCCTCTCCCCTTCAGGGGAGAGGGCCAGGGTGAGGGGCGAACGCAGAAGAAAGGGCTAAGGGTGAACGAACGTGCCCGGGATGCCCGCCGACTGTCCATCGGCGAACACCACGACAACGCGTACCTGGGGGTGAGAAGTCGGGTCAAGCGTGTTCTGGATCATGAGTGCGAACGCCGCTCCGGTTGGCTCGGTGTAGAAGCCGCGCAACGCCTCGTTGGCGCCGTCGAAGTGCCAGAGGACCTTGCCGCTCTTGACCTCGACCACCGCGATGTGGTCGAACCCTCGCCCGCCTCCCGGCGTCGTGTTGACCAGGACCAGCGAGTTGTCGGCCGAGAATCCGAGCACGCCCATTGACGGGTCGAGGCTCGCCACGACCGAGCCATCCGAAAGCCTGCGAACAACCGTCGATGTCGCGAATGGCCCCAAGCCGCCGGTCGACTGGCCCGAATTCTCCGCGGCCAGGGTCCCGTCGGGGCTCCCGACGACGTTGAGCAACGCCTTCCCGTTCGTATAGGTCGTGTGACTGATGAGCTTGCCGTCCGACAGCCGGATCACCCAGAGCTCGGCCGGCCACGCGACCGTCGTGCGCAGCGCGACCGCCCGGTCGTTCTTGAAGCTGCAGGCAAGCAGGGATATTCCGGTTTGACCCACGCCCTGGTCGCGCGCTATCAACGTGACCGCGCGCTGCGCTTCGCCGGGAGCGTCCGTGACCAGGGTCCACGTGTATTGGTTCTGGTCCCAAGCGACCCCGCACATGTGCTTGTTGTCATCCGCCCAGATCAGCATCGGGCCCGGAGGCACGGTCGAGGTGGGGTTGCCGAGGCGATCGAGGAACTGTCCGCTGCCACCTTTCGCGACGGGCCCGACGTCGAACATCTGGCCGTCAGGTGCGGCGATCAGATATGCGTTCGGGTCGACCG
The DNA here is from genome assembly GCA_035602465.1 of Candidatus Sulfotelmatobacter sp. GTDB lineage: Bacteria > Chloroflexota > Dormibacteria > Dormibacterales > Dormibacteraceae > 40CM-4-65-16. The sequence goes on from DATNMQ010000070.1 coordinate 15,293, forward strand.
TTTGACCCAGCTTGATGGTGCCGCGGGGCGTGCCGTTCCAGTCGAAGCCGATGTACCAGCCGGGGTGCGCCGCATCCCCCAGGTAGAAGAGCGGCACGCCCGCGGGCGGCGGTCCGTAGTCGCCGACCGGACTCGCGGTTGCATGCGGCGTGGCGGCAGGGACTGCGGGTCGGTGGGAAAGCCGCGTCGACATCAAGCCGATCACGACCAGCGCGCCGATCACCAGGGCCGCGACGGCCGCAACCCACTGCGTTCTCCCTCTCCCCTCGCGGTCTTCCCTCGCCCCTTCAGGGGAGAGGGTCAGGTTGAGGGGCAAGCGGGGCGGATACATCGCCTGCTCTTTCTCGAACGCCGCTCGAATCTCTGAGCGCAGGTCGTTCATCAGCTCATCTCCAGGTCCGGGCGCAGCTTCTTCGCCGCCCGGTACACGCGGGTCTTGGCGCCCGCCGCGCTCAGGCCGAGGACGTCGCCGACCTCGTCCAGCGGCAGGTCGAGATAGAAATGCAGAAACAACGCGAGCCTGTCATCGGCAGGCAGCTTGGCGAGGGCGCGGCCGATGTCGGTGCTGTCTGAGGGAAAGTCCTGCGCGCCGCGCTCCACGTGGGGCAGGCGGATCACCGACCACCAG
>DATNMQ010000072.1:0-18540 GCA_035602465.1 Candidatus Sulfotelmatobacter sp.
GGCCGTTGCTTTTCTTCTCCTTTCGACAGGACATGGGTTCCGAACCATCTTCGCGGCCGCAATTGTGCCCGGCATCCTGTGCGTGATCCTGTTCGCGGTCCTCACGCGCGATCCGCGGCATGGGAAGCCAGACCCTGTGCCATTCAGAGTTCCACTTCCGGCGGGATTCTGGCGGCTCATGGTTCCTGTCGCGATCTTCGGCTTGGGCAACTTCGCCACCGCGTTCTTCACGCTTCGCGCGGCGCAGGTCATGCAGCCGGAGCTGGGCAGTACGGCCGCGCTGGCGGCCGCGGTCGGCTTCTACCTCGCGCACAACGCCGTCGGATCGGCGGTGTCGTTCCCGGCCGGTTGGCTCGCGGACCGGGTCGGCAAAGCACCGGTTCTGGCGGCCGCCTACCTCACCTTTGCGGCCGCATGCCTCGTGGGCATGTTCGGCCATGGCTGGTTTGCCCTTGGACTCATGGCCCTCCTGGTCGGAGCGCAAAATCCAGTCGTCAGCTCGATCGAGGGCTCGCTGACGAGCTCGCTGGTCGAGGCCCGGCGGCTCGGCACCGCTTTTGGTTTCCTCAACGGGATCAACGGCGCCGCAGATCTCGCATCGAGCGTGGTCGCCGGCGCCCTCTGGACGCTGTTCAGTCCCGCCGCCTCGCTGGGCTTTGGCGCCGCGCTTTGCGCCGTCGGGGCGCTGGTCTTATGGCTCCGCCAACCAAAACCCGTCTAATTGACCCGTGGCACGGCCCATCGTCGCAATCGTCGGCAGGCCCAACGTCGGCAAATCGACGCTGTTCAACCGCATCCTCGGCTGGAGGAAGGCGATCGTCGACGCGGAGTCGGGTCTGACGCGCGACCGCCTGTACGGCGTGGCCGAGTGGCGCGGACGGGAGCTGACCGTGGTCGACACCGCGGGCCTCGACCTGGACGGTGGTCAGGATTCCTCGCGCGCCGCGATCGAGGCGCAGACGAGGGTCGCCATCGACCAGGCGGACGTCATCCTCCTGCTTCTGGACGTTCGGCAGGGATTGACGCCGATCGACCGCGATATCGCGCAGATGCTGCGCAGGTCGCGCCGGCAGGTGATCGTCGCGGCGAACAAGGCGGACACGCCGACCGAGCGCCATTTCGCGCACGAGATCCTCGAGCTTGGGTTCGACGAGCCAAGCCTCATCTCGGCGCAGCACGGCCTCGGTATCGGCGACCTGCTCGACCAGGTGCTCGACGCCCTGCCCCCACCCGAAGAAGAGCCGCAGGGCGAGGACAAGGCCGACCGGCTCGCCATCATCGGAAGGCCGAACGTCGGCAAGTCATCGCTGCTCAACGCGCTCCTGGGCGACGAGCGCGCGCTGGTGAGCGCGACCCCGGGCACGACGCGCGACCCCACCGACACGGAGCTGATCTACGACGGCGTGCCGGTCGTCCTCATCGACACCGCAGGCATCCGGCGCAAGTCGTCGAGCAGGGATCGGCTCGAGCGGTACAGCCTTTTGCGCGGCATCCACGCCATGGAGCGCGCCGACGCCGTCCTGCTCGTGATCGAGGCCTCGGCCGGGGTCCTGGCCCAGGACCAGCACGTGGCCGGGTATGCGCTCGAGGCCGGTCGAGGGCTCGTCATAGTGGTCAACAAGATCGACCTCGTCGAGCCTGCCATTCGCACACCCGCCTACTGGCGCAAGGCGCTCGCGGGCGATTTCAAGTTCGCGCCATATGCACCGGTGGTCACCCTGTCCGCCAAGACGATGGAGGGGATCGGGACCGTCCTGCCCGCAGCCCTCGAGGTCGTCGGCCAGCGGCGGATCAAGATGCCGCCCAACGAGCTCAATCGCCTCTTGCGCGAGGCCTTCCAGGAGCATCCGCCCCCGAGCTTCAAGGGGCGGCGGTTGAAGCTGAGCTACGCCACGCAGGCGGCCGGCGAGAGCCCCACGGTGGTGCTGTTCGTCAACGACACGAACCTGCTGCATTTCTCGTACAGGCGCTACCTGGAGAAGAAGATCCGCGACCGGTTCGGCCTGATCGGCAACCCGATCAAGCTCGTGTTGCGCTCGGAAGAGAGAAGCAAAACCAGGGCGCGGGCGGCAAAATAGCTGCCGTTTACATTTTGCTCACACCTGTAACACAGGCGTCTGACGGCACCGTGATGAATTTCACGTTGTGGTCAGCGCGATGAGCTCGAAGATCATGGTCGTGGACGATGAGAAGCACATCGTCGAGCTGGCGCGCCTTTACCTGACCCGCGAGGGTTACGAGGTGGAGGGAGTGGGGGATGGGGCGCAAGCGGTCGCGCGCTTCGGCCAGCTGAAGCCCGACCTCGTGATCCTCGACATCATGCTGCCGGGCAGCGACGGCCTGACCATCTGCAAAGAGATTCGCAAGCAGAGCCAGGTGCCGATCATCATGCTGACCGCGCGCGACGAGGTCACCGACAAGGTGGTCGGCCTCGAGGTCGGCGCTGACGATTACCTGACCAAGCCTTTTCACCCGCAAGAGCTTGTCGCGCGCGCCAAGGCGCTTCTGCGGCGGGCCAAGGCAGAGCCCGACCTGCCGAAGCTCGTTCGTGCGGGCAAGCTCGAGGTGGACATCGAGCGTCACGAGGTCCGGCATGGCGCCGACCGAGTGCAGCTGCGCCCGAAGGAGTTCGACCTGCTCGCCCTGCTGGCGCGACATCCCGGCCGCGTATTCCAGCGCAGCGAGCTGCTCGACCTGGTGTGGGGCTACGACTTCCCCGGCTACACGCGGACCGTCGACGTGCACGTGCAGCAGCTGCGCGAGAAGCTCGCGGGCGCGAAGATCACGGACCCGAGCATCCAGACCGTCTGGGGCGTGGGGTACCGGCTGGAGCTGGCGGGAAGCTGACACTCCGCCTCCGCCTCCTCGCCGCGGCCGCCGGCATCGTGGCGGTGAGCCTGCTCCTTGCCGGTCTGCTGACGTGGGTGCTTGTTCGCGACCTCGAGTTCCAAAGCGCCCAGGACCAGCTGGACAGGCAGGTCGCCGCGGCCGCGATCGCCGTGAGGATCCAGGAGTGCCTGACCCCACAATCGGCCACCGCTTCCTGCCGTGTGGTGACCAGCTCTGATTTCATCCAGCGACTCAGCGTCACCGCGGCGAGGTTGGGAAGCGGCCGGCTCCTGCTGCTGGACGGGACTCGCTACATCGTGTACGACAGCGCGTCAGCCGACACTCTTGGCTCGCAGATCTCCATCACCCCCTCACAGCGATTCGCGAATGTGTTCGAGGCGCGCATGTCGTTGGGAGGCGACAACTACCTCGCAGCGGCGACCAGGCTGCCGGCCGCGAAGCACGGCGATCCGGTCGGCGCCTCATTCGTGGTCCTCGCGCAGCCTCAATCAACAGTCGTCACGGCCGCGGCCGGCGACCTCGCGACCCGCCTGCTCGAAGCCGGCGGCGCCGCGCTGGTCGTCGCGATGCTGCTGATCCTGCTGGTCAGCCGCTCCCTGACACGCCCGCTGACCAAGCTGGCTGCCGCGGCGGAGGACATCGCCGCGGGCAACTACGCGCGCCGAGTCGACGTCAACGGCCAGGACGAGATCGGCCTGCTCGGATCTGCATTCAATCGTATGGCGGAGGCGGTCGAGCGCGCGCGCAAGATCCAGCGCGAGTTCCTCGCCAACGTCTCGCACGAGCTGAAGACGCCGCTCACGAGCTTGATCGGCTTCAGCCAGGCGCTGGTCGACGGCAGCCTGCTGAGCGACGTCGAGCGCGCGCGAGCCGCGACGATCGTCCACGAGGAATCAGAGCGCGTGCTTCGCATGGCGCAGGAGCTGCTCGACCTCGCCCGTGTCGAGGCCGGCTCAATCTCAATGCACATCACCGCGGTGGACCTTGGCGGGCAGCTGCAGCAGGAGCTCGAGATGGTCCGGCGTCGAGCCGTGGCGCGTTCTCTCTCCCTCAAGCTCACTGTGCCGGACGACATCCCGCCTGTGGCGGCAGACCCGGAGCGCCTGCACCAGATCCTCGACAACCTGCTCGACAACGCGGTCAAGTACGCGCCCGGCGGGACCACGATCAACGCCACCGCTCGGCTGAGCGGCGCATCGGTCGAGACGGTGGTTTCGAATCCCGCGGGCCCCACTCGCCCTGACCCGGACAGGATGTTCGACCGCTTCTACCGCGCGGACCCTTCTCGGTCCGCAGCGGCAGGCGGCGTCGGCCTCGGCCTGGCCATCTCACGTGAGCTCGCGGCGGCGATGAGAGGCCGCCTGTGGGCTGACTTCGACGAGGCGGGCAACCTGCGCGTGCACCTCACCCTGCCGGCGTCGCGCGACATCGTGGTGAAAACCGAGCCGGCGGCTCCCGCCGCCGTCGCTTAACCAGTCGTGAAGCGTTGGGCGTTGCCCATGGAACGCCACACGTAGGCCTGGACGTTCGCGTAGGCCTGGCGCAGGTGGTTGCCGTCGTGATGCACCCACTCGTGCAGCAGCTCCTCGACCGTCAATCGCGCGACCTGCGGGTGATTGCCGCCTCTTCGGAGCTGTTCCGGCTTCAGGGACCGCACCAGGCCGAGGCTCTCGCGGCGCACCGGCTCGAACTCGTCGAGGATCTGGCGCGGGGACCGTTCGCAGTCCCGCCGCGAGCGTGAGACCTCGACCTGGTCCCATTCCTCGAGTTGAGGTTCATCGCCGGCCAGGATGATTCGAATGCGGCCCGCAAAGCCGCGCCGCTCAGTCTCGATCACGTGTCCGACGCATTCGTTGACGCACCACTCGCTCGGCGCCGGCCGCCACGAAGCGGCTTCGGCCGGGAGCGACCTCAGAAGACCCGCGTACGCATCACCGGAGGTTTCGAGGACGCTGGCGATCTCGGCCGGTGTCACCCTTGAGCGACGAGCAGGGTCACGGGGCTCTCGATCAGGCGCTTGACCTCGGCCATGAACAGCGCCGCGGTCGCGCCGTAGAACACGCGGTGGTCGACCGAAAGCGTCATGCGCATGACCTTGCCGGGGACAATTCGCCCGTTGTCGACGACGGGCACGTCCTTGATCGCACCAACCGCGAGGATCGCCGCCTCGGGCGGGTTGATGATCGCGGTGAATTCGTCAACCCCGAACATGCCGAGGTTCGAGATGGAGAACGTTGCGCCCGTGAGGTCGCCCTCGCCTGGGCGTCCCGACCGCGCTCGTTCGATGACCTGGCGCGACTCGATCGAGATCTGGATCAGGTCCTTGATGTCGGCGTCGTGCACCACAGGCACGAGGAGGCCCATGCCCTGGCTCGGCGCCACCGCGAGCCCGATGTTGATCGAGCGCTTGCGCTGGAACCGGCCGTCGACCCATGAGCTGTTGACCTCGGGAAACTTGCGCAGCGCAAGGGCGCAGGCGCGAACCAGGAAGTCGGTCATCGTGACCTTCTCCGCGCCCGGAACAGAATCTTTCAGCTGCTGGCGCATGCTGACAGCGAGGTCGACGCGTGCCTCGACTGTGACCTGGAACTCCGGGATGGTCGACTTCGCCTCGGTCATGCGCCGTGCGATGGTCGCCTGCATGCGGGACGGCTCGATGACCTCGACCTCAGGTCCCGCCGCGCGTTCGGCGCTCGGCTGCGGCCGCCGGCGGTCTGATTTCGCTCCGGAGCCGCCTGCCGCTATGACGTCTTCCTTGACGATGCGGCCCTCGGGCCCGCTGCCTTTCAGCGAGGCGAGATCGACGCCCATCTCGGCGGCGAGCCGCTTCGCCAGCGGCGACGCCTTGACCTCGCGACCCTCCTGCTGGCCGTCCTGCTGATCCTTCTGGGCTCGCTGAGGCGTGGGCTTCTCCGGCTCAGCCGGCTGCTCGGGTGGCGCCTTCGCCTCTGGCGGAGCCGCTGACTTCTGGGCCGGCTTGGGCTCCTCAGTCGTCGTGGGCGGGGTCTCCGGCTCCTCAGCCGTCGTGGGCGGGGTCTCCGGCTCCTTCGCTTTCGCCTTAGGTGCTGGAGGCGAATCCGCATCGCCGATCCGGGCGATGGGGGCGCCGATCTTGGCCGGCACGCCCTGCTGGACCAGGATGTTGAGCACGCCGTCCGCCTCCGCCTCGAGGTCGAATGTCGCCTTGTCGGACTCGACCTCGGCCAGCACCTCGCCGGTCTTGACCTGGTCGCCGTCCTTCTTCTTCCACTCGACGATCGTGCCCTCCTCCATGGTGTCGGAGAGCTTCGGCATGTTGATGTCGGGCATGGGGGCTAGGCCTCGACCTTTTTGCCGACGGTGTGGCGCACGAGTCGCTTGATGTCCTCGCCTGTCGGGATCGAAGCTTTCTCCAGGCCCATGCTGTACGGCATCGGCACCTGCGCGCCGCCCAGGCGGCGAACGGGCGCGTCGAGGTAGTCGAAGCAGCGCTCCTGCACTCCCGCGGCGATCTCGGCGGTCACGCCGTACGTCGACCATCCTTCCTCGACCACGACGCACCGGCTGGTCTTGCGCACCGAGTCGACGATGGGCGGCCAGTCCACAGGCCGGATCGAGCGCAGGTCGATGACCTCGGCGTCGATGTCCTCTTCCTCCAGCTGCTTCGCCGCCTCGTAGGCGAGCACAGCCATCCTCGACACGCCGACGATCGTGACGTCGGAGCCCGTCCGCCGGACGGTTGCCTTGCCCAGTGGCGTCGTGTAGTCGCCGGCCGGAACCATGCCCTTCACGTTGTAGAGGCTCATCGACTCGAGAAACATCACGGGGTTGTCCGACCGGATCGCGGACTTGAGCATGCCCTTCGCGTCCTCAGGCGTCGTCGGAGCCACGACCAGAAGGCCGGGGATCAGGCCGTACAGCACCTCGAAGCTGTGCGAGTGCTGCGCGGAAAGCTGGTGGCCCGCGCCGCCTGGCATGCGGATCACCATCGGCACCTTCACCTCGCCGCCGAACATGTACCGGATCTTGGCCGCGTTGTTGACGATCTGGTCGTAGGCGATGAGCGAGAAGTTGATGGTCATCATCTCGACCACAGGGCGAAGTCCCAGCATGGCTGAGCCGATGGCCGTGCCGACGATGACCTCCTCCGCGATCGGCGCGTCGACCACGCGCTGCGGTCCGAACTTGTCGAGCAGCCCGTCGGTCACTCGATACGCGCCGCCGAACTTTCCGATGTCCTCGCCGATCAGGTAGATCGAATCGTCGCGCTCCATCTCTTCGCTCAGCGCCTCACGCAGCGCGATGCGATAGAGCTTTTCTTCGGCGGCCACAGCCATCAGACGCGCTCCGCGCGAAGCTCGGGCAGGTTGTCCCACTGTCCCGCGTACGTGTACTTGTAGAGGTCGTCCGGGCTCGGATCCGGGCTGGAGTCGGCATACTCGATGATCTCGCGAACCTCGGCGTCGATCTCCTGCCGGACTGTCTTGAAGTACTCCTCGTCGGCGAGCCCGCTCTTTTCGAGCTCGTGCTCGAACGCGACGATCGGGTCGGCCTTCCGATACGTCTCCTTGTCCTCGGCCGAGCGGTACTTGTCCGGGTCGACGACGGAGTGGCCGCGGAAGCGGTAGCAAAGCGACTCGATGAAGCGCGGCACGGAATCCTTGCGCGTCTTCTCGACGATCTCGCTCGTCTTGAGCAGGACCTCGCGCAGGTTCATGCCGTCGATCTGGATCGACTCCATGTCGTAGGCGCATGCCTTCTTGTAGATGTCGGCCACCGCCGATGCCTTCTCGACGGGCGTGCCCATGCCGTACCGGTTGTTGACGCAGAACCAGACGACGGGCAGGTCGAAGACCTTGGCCATGTTGAGCGACTCGTGGAACGCGCCGATGTTCGTCGCGCCGTCGCCGAACATGCAGAAGACCACGTCGTCGTGCTTCTTGTACTTGACCGCCCACGCGCCGCCGACGGCGAGCGGAAGGTGGCCGCCGACGATCCCATAGCCGCCCATGAACCGGCGCTTGTAGTCGACGAGGTGCATGGATCCGCCGCGACCGTGTGATGTGCCGGTCTCCTTGCCGAACAGCTCCGCCATCACGGCCTTCGGGTCGACCCCGCGTGCGATGGCGTGGCCGTGTTCGCGATAGCTCGTGAAGATCCAGTCGTTCGCTTTCAACGCGAGGATGCCGCCGACGACCGTCGCCTCCTCGCCGATGTTGAGGTGGCAGTAGCCGCCGATCTTTGCCTTCGTGTACTGCTCCTGGGCGCGCTCTTCGAACCGGCGGATCAGCTGCATCTGCCGGTGCATGCCGAGCAGCAGGTCGCGATTCGCCTTGGTCAGCTCGATGGACTTCGGGTCGATCGCGCCCTTGGGAGGCGCAGCGGTGGGAACCTTGGTCGGGGCGGCCATTTGCTCCTCTCGATTTTGAATGGTTGCCTTTGCGGTCGGCTGAGCGCTGGCGCCCGAGGCACCGGCGACCGCTGACGGGACAGGTGCTCGTTTGTTGGCGATGTGGATCGCTCGCCCCTGTGCGGCCAGGGCTGCTTCCATGAGCGATTCGGGCAGCGTAGGGTGGGCGTGGATCGTGAGATCGATCTGCTCGAGAGTGAGCCCGTTCTGGATCGCGAGCGCCGCCTCCGCGATGAGGTCCGTCGCACGCGGCCCGATGATGTGGGCGCCGAGCAGCTTCCCGGACTGAGAGTCGGCGATCACCTTGGCGAACCCTTCCGACTGACCGAGCGTCAGCGCCCGGCCTGAGGCGGCGAACGGGAAGCGCCCGACCTTGACGTCGAGCCCCTTCTCCTTCGCCTCCTTCTCGCCGATCCCGACGTGGGCGATCTCGGGGTCGGTGTAAACGCAGTTCGGCGCCGCGTGGTAGTCAGGCACACGCGTCTTGATTTGAGGGGGGGACTCCCCCCCTGTTGCAGCCGGCCCGGCGAAGCCGGATCCGGGTGCACCCCCCCTGTGGCCGGCGATGTTCTCCACCGCGCACACGCCCTCATAGGACGCGACGTGCGCGAGCATGATGCCGCCGATCACGTCGCCGATCGCCCAGATCCCGTCGGCATCCGTGCGCAGGTGCTCGTCGACCACGACCCGACCGCGCTCGAGCTTGACTCCCGCTTTCTCCGCGTCGAGGCCGTGGGTGTAGGGCACCCGACCGACCGCGAGGAGAACCTGGTCGGCGTCGACCGCGCCGCCCTCGCCTCCGGTCGAGAAACGCACCTGCAGGCGACTTTTCTGCTTCACGACCTCGGCGACCTTGCTGTTGGTGTGGACGTCGGCCCCGAGGCCGTTGAGATGCTTGGTGTAGGCCGCGACAAGGTCCGAGTCGACCATCGCCAGGACCTGCGGGAGCATCTCGAGGACCGTGACCTTGCTGCCGAGCGCGGCGAACATCGCGGCGAACTCCATGCCCACGACCCCACCGCCGATCACGGCGAGGCGGCGCGGCACCTCTTTGAGCTCGAGGATCTGGTCCGAGTCGATGGTCAGCTCCGCGCCCGGGAGCGGAATCCGTGCGATGGCGGAGCCGGTGGCGATGACGATGTCCTTGGCCTGAACCTGGTCGCCGGAAACATCCACGACGCCCTTGCCGGCCAGACGTGCGCTGCCCTTCAGCGTCGTCACCCCGCCGGCCTTCAGCAGGCCCTCGACGCCCTTGACCAGCTGGTCGACGACCGCCGTCTTTCGCTTCTGGGCCATGGCCCAGTCGAAGCCGATCCCGTCCGCCACCAGGCCGAACGGAGCGCCTTCCTTGGCCAGGGTGTACAGCTCGGAGGACTGGAGGAGAGCCTTGGTCGGGATGCATCCGCGGACCAGGCAGGTCCCGCCCACGCGGTCCTTCTCGACCACGGCGACCTTCGCGCCGAGCTGCGCGGCACGCAAAGCGGCGACGTAGCCCCCCGGGCCGCCGCCGATCACGACCAGGTCAAAGGTTCCAGCCATAGCTCCTACCTATACGGGATATCGATAGAAATTATGCCGGAGCTTACCGAGCGGACCCGGGTCGCCGGACGCCGTTGGGGCTGTAGCGGTTGACGATCGGCATGCGGCGATCGCGTCCGAAGGCTCGCTCGGTGATCTTCACGCCGGGCGGCGCCTGGCGTCGCTTGTACTCGCTGCGGTCGACGAGCTGGATCACGCGAGCTACGATCTCGGGCCTGTGCCCGGCCGCGATCAGCTCCTCCGGGCTCAGGTCGTCCTCGATGTAGCCGATGAGGATCGGGTCGAGCTCGTCGTAGGGCGGCAGGCTGTCGGTGTCCCTCTGGTCGGGCTTGAGCTCGGCTGACGGCGGCTTGGTGATCACGCGCTCCGGGATCGCCGGACCCAGGGTGTTGCGGTACCGGCACAGCTCGTAGACCGCCGTCTTGGTGATGTCCTTCAGCACCGCGTACCCGCCGGCGATGTCCCCGTACAGAGTCCCGTAGCCCGTCGCGAGCTCCGACTTGTTGCCCGTGCTCAGCACGATGTAGCCGAATTTGTTGCTGAGCGCGTGGAGGATGGTGGAGCGGATGCGTGGCTGCAGGTTCTCCTCGGCAACGCCTGGCTTCGTGCCGGCGAAGACCGGCATCAGGATCTCCTCGAAGCCCTTGTGCGGCGGCTCGATCGAGAAGTCCATCAGCTGCATGCCAAGGTTCTCACCGACGAGGCCGGCGTCCTCGAGACTCTCCGTTGACGTGTGGCGGGACGCCATTCGTACGCCAATCACGTTCTGCGCACCGAGCGCGTCGCAAGCGATCGCTGCGGTGAGGGCAGAGTCCACGCCGCCCGACATACCGATGACGACCTTTTCGAATCCCTGCTTGGCCATGTAATCGCGGGTGGCCAGGACGACCGCCGCGTAAATCTCCGCTGCACCCTCGAGGGGCTCCGCGATCCTGGGTTCGATCGCCGGCTTGACCTGCTCTCGAGGAGCTTCGCTGACGTGCACCTCGGTCACTGGGAGGTCGAGCCTCGCCGCGGCCTCGGCTTCGCGCCGCAGCTGCTCCACCGGGCGGTGCACCTGGACGTTCGTGTCGATGTCGCAGACGAGCAGCTCGGGCACAAAGGATGCCGCCCGCGCCAGCAGCCGCCCGTACGGGTCGAAGATCACGCTGTTGCCGTCGAAGACCAGCTCGTCCTGCCCGCCCACGGTGTTGACCCACGCCACGTAGGCCCCGTAGTCGGCCGCGCGCCCGCCGACCATCGCCTCACGCGGCGCGCGCTTGCCGTAGTGGTACGGCGAGCCGTTGATGTTGACCATCAGCTGCGCGCCGTGGTGCGCTTGCCAGGCCATCGGACCCGAGGGGAACCAGCAGTCCTCGCACACCGTCATGCCGATCCGCACGCCGTCGAGCTCGATGATCGGGCAGCGGTGGCCGGGCTCGAAATAGCGCTTCTCGTCGAACACGCCGTAGTTCGGCAAGAACACCTTGTGGAAGATCGCCTTGACCTCCCCGCCATGGAGGAATGCTGCCGCGTTGAAGATGTCGCCCTCCTCATCGACGAACCCGACCACCGCCGCGATGTCCTTTGCCTCCCGCGCGATCAGTTCGAGGTGCGCCAGGTTGTCGCGGACGAAAGCAGGCTTCAGGACGAGGTCCTCAGGCGGGTACCCCGTGATGACGAGCTCGGGAAAGCAGACGAGGTCTGCGCCGAGCTCGCGCGCACGGCCCATCCAGTCGATGACCAGTCGGGTGTTGCCGTCTAGGTCGCCGACGGTGGGGTTGACCTGCGCGAGCGCGATCCTCACACCTCAATTGTCGTTCCGCGGCGTCCTTACCATTTGGGTGGTTGAGCTACTTCGAACGTCTGCGCGCGCTTGCCGGCGAACGGCAAACCATGCTTTGTGTCGGCCTCGACCCCGACCCCGAGCGCATCGAGGGCGGCGCAGCCGGCGCGCTGCGCCATTGCCTCGAGGTCGTCCGGCAGACGGAGGAGCACGTGTGCTGCTTCAAGCCCAACAGTGCCTTCTGGGAGCAGTACGGCCCTGATGGCTGGAAGGCGCTGCTGGAGCTCCGCGCCGCAGCGCCCGCGACGCCGTTCCTGCTCGACGCCAAGCGCGGCGACATGGACAACACGATGCGGGCGTACGCGCGGGCAGTCTTCAGCACACTGGGCATGGATGCCGCGACGGTGAACCCCTACCTCGGGTCGGACTCTTTGCAGGAATTCACGACCTATGCGGACAGAGGGGTGTACGTGCTGTGCCGCACGTCCAACCCGGGGGCGAACGACCTGCAGCATCTCGAGGCGAACGGCCGGCCCCTGTACGCCCACGCGGCGCTGCTCGCCGAACGCCTCAACGAGCACGGCAACGTCGGCCTCGTCGTCGGTGCGACGGCGCCGGCACAGGTCGCCGAGGTCCGCAAAATGAGCACGCTCCCGTTCCTGCTGCCTGGGGTCGGAGCGCAGGGCGGTGATGTCGACGCAGCGGTGCGGGCGGCGTTCAACGGCGATCCCGCGTCGTGCCTCGTCGCCGCGAGCCGGAGCGTCATCTTCGCCGCCAACCCGGGCCGGGAGGCGGCGGCCGTCAGGGCGCAGATCAACGCGGCGGCAGGTGTCCGAGCATGAGCGATCTCCCCACGAACTCAGAGGACCCGCGATGCAGTCCGCGGAGCGGGCTGCGGAGCGGCTCGCCGTGAGTTCGCGGGGGCCCCTTCAAGAGGGCAAGCACACCGCCCGCATCGTCCTGCAGGGCCACATCATCGATTCGATGATGCTGCCGCAGGTCATGGACATGGTCATGGACCTCGGAGGCAACTTCACCATCGAAGAGTTGAAGGTAGGCCAGCACAAGACCGACCCATCGGTGTGCCGCATGGAGGTGTACGCGAGCTCGGCCGCGCTCCTCGACCGGATCGTGCAGCGTGCCCGGGCGCTCGGCGCGACCGCGGAGCATGAAAAACCGGTCCAGGTCGAGCTGGTCGACCGGGAGGGCGTGTTCCCGGAAGGCTTCTACTCGACCAGCAACCTGCCGACCGAGGTGCTCCTCGACGGCGGCTGGGTCCAGGTCGAGAAGATCGAGATGGACGCCGCGATCGCGGTCGACCGCAAGGCGGGCCGCGCCTGGTGCATCGTCTTCCAGGACGCGAAGCCGAGCATGGAGGTCGTGGTCGGCCATCAGGGCGTCCGGGTCACGCCGCTGGAGCGATCGCGGCAGACCGAGATCTTCAGCTTCATGGGCAGCGAGGTCTCGGCCGAGAAGCCGAAGAAGGTCTTGATCTCCGGCATCGCCCAGGAGATGCGGCACATCCGCGAGGCGGGCGGCCGCATCCTAGTGGTCGCGGGGCCGGCCGTCGTGCACACAGGCGCCGGCCGCTACCTGTCTCGCCTGATCGAGCTTGGCTACGTCCAGGTGCTGTTCGCGGGCAACGCCTTGGCCGTGCACGATGTCGAGTCCGCGCTGTTCGGGACCGCGTTGGGCGTCAACCTCGACAGCGGCCTACCAATGGAGCACGGCCATGAGCACCACATGCGCGCGATCAACCGTGTACGCGCCGCCGGCGGCCTGCGCCAGATGGTCGCCAGCGGAGGACTCAAATCCGGGGTGATGAAGTCCGCGATCGACCACGGGGTGGAGATCGTGCTGGCCGGATCGGTGCGCGACGACGGCCCGCTGCCCGACGTCATAACCGAGATGGTCGAGGCGCAGCGCCGGATGCGGGTCGCACTGAAAGACGTCAAGCTCGCCCTCATGCTGTCGACCATGCTGCACTCCATCGCCACCGGCAACATGCTGCCGGCCGGAGTCCGCACTGTTTGCGTCGACATCAACCCCGCGGTGGTCACCAAGCTCGCCGACCGAGGTAGCTGGCAGTCGATCGGTCTGGTCACCGATGTCGAATCGTTCTTGCGCGAACTGGCCCTGGTCGTGGAAACTGGGCACCATGGCTAAAGGACGAGACAAACAGGGACGCGAGACCAAGAAAAAGAAGAAGGCAAAGCAGCCGGCGACGGAGGTGCCCCAGAACGTCCAGTTCCGGCACCACTCTGTCGTGACGGACCAGCCCGAGACGCCGCCCCGCTCAACCGAATAATCGAAGGCACAGGCCGCCCGGCCGCCTTTGCCGCGATCGGCTTCCTGGGCGGCGTGCTCGGAGGCCTGCTGGGCGTCGGCGGCGGTTTCGTCCTCGTCCCGCTCCAGGTGCTTTGGGCCGGCGTGGGGCAGCGCCACGCCAACGCGAACTCGCTGATCGCCATCATCCCCATCGCGGTCGCCGCCCTCCCGATCTACTACTTCCGCAAGGGCTCACCGCAGGTCGACTTTCACATCGCCTTGTTCCTGGTCATCGGCAGCGTGGTCGGCGCCTACGTGGGGGCGACCCTGCTGCGCCGGATCCCCGAACGCGAGCTGAAGTTCGGCGTGGCGCTGGTCCTGGGCTTGGTCGGGGTCAAAGAGCTCTTGTTTCCATGACCTGGTGGGATGTCCTCGCCGTGGTGGCCGGCTTCGGGGCCGGGTTCCTGAGCGGGACGATCGGCATCGGGGGCGGCCTCCTGTTCGTGCCGACGATGACCGTCGGCTTTCGGCTCTCGCAAGCCGTCGCGCAGGGGACCTCGCTGGTCGTGATCATCCCGACCGCGATCGTCGGCGGGATCACGCACCTCCGCAACGGCAACGTGCTCGTGCGGCCGGCCCTCTGGATGGGAGGTGGGGGAGTGGTCGGGGCGGTGCTCGGGGCGCTCGTGGCGGTCGAGGTCCCGGGGCCTATCCTGGCCCGAGTCTGGGGCGCCTTTCTCGTGTTCAGCGCCTACCGGCTGTTCGTCCAGGGGCTGCGGCCCTCGCCCAAGACGCCCTAGGGCGCCCAAATCGCGTTGAGTCGTTGACACCATGACGCGCCGCGGCGTACCTTCTTCGATTGGAAACGGTACGTACGAGTACCAGAGCGTTATCAGAGCAGGAGTGCCAGGAACAAACATGATTTCGTTCGAGCTGAGCGACGAACAACGAGAGATCCGCGATTGGGTGCACGCCTTCGCCGAGAAGGAGATCCGGCCGTACGCCCACCAGTACGACGAGGCGGAGGAGTTCCCCTGGCCGATCGTCAAGAAGGCGGCCGAGGTCGGGCTGTATGGCGTCGACTTCCTGCAGCAGACCTTCGGGGACGGTACGGGGATAATGCCGGCCCTGGTGGCCGAGGAGCTGACCTGGGGCTGCGCGGGCATCGCGCTGGCCATCCAGGGCACAGGGCTGCCGGTGGCGGCGATCTTCTCCCAGGGCACGCCGGACCAGATCTCGACCTGGATTCCCGCCTGCTACGGCACCGCGGACAAGCCGGCGCTCGGCGCGTTTGCGGTGACGGAGCCGGATGCGGGCTCGGACGTCTCCTCGATGAAGACGCGGGCGATCCGCAAGAACGGCGACTGGGTGATCAACGGCCAGAAGGTGTTCATCACCAACGGCGGTATCGCCGACGTCCACGTCGTGGTGGCTTCTGTCGAACCCGAGCTCGGGACCCGCGGCCAGGCCAGCTTCGTGGTCCCCCCGGGGACCAAGGGGCTGCGCATGGGCAAGAAGGAAAAGAAGATGGGGATTCGCGCGTCGCACACCGCGGAGGTCCTCCTCGAGGATTGCACGATCCCCGCTGAGAACGTGCTCGGCGGCACCGAGAAGCTGGCCGAGAAGATCGCCCGCGGCCGCGAAGGCAAGCACTCGCGCTCTTCCGTCGCCCTCAAGACGTTCGAACTCACGCGGCCGATCGTCGGCGCGCAAGCGCTGGGGATTGCGCGCGCGGCGTTCGAGTTCGCTCTCGACTACGCAAAGCAGCGCAAGCAGTTCGGTCGGACGCTGATCGAGAACGAGGCGATCGCCTTCATGCTGGCCGACATGGCGACCGAGATCGAGGCGACGCGCGCTTTGATCTGGCGGGCGCTGTGGGAGGGCCGCAACGGTGGCGACTTCAAGAAGGCCGAGGGCTCGATGGCCAAGCTGAAGGCCGGTGAGGTCGCGGTCAAGGTGACCGAGCAGGCCATTCAGATCTGCGGCGGTTACGGCTACATCCGCGATTTCCCCGTCGAGAAGTGGCACCGCGACGCCAAGATCTACACGCTGTTCGAAGGCACGAGCGAGATCCAGCGGATCGTCATCTCGCGAGCCCTGGCGGCCGCGTAGCCGGCATGTCGCTCGCGCCGGCTCAGCTGAGGCGGGACGCGAGGATCGAGCGGCGGCGCCACCGGATCGCCGAAGCCGCGCTGCAGCTTTTCGCCGGCAGGAGCTACAACGTGACCTCCGTCGACGACATCGTGCGCGAGGCGCGGGTCTCGAAGTCCGCGTTCTATGAGTTCTTCGAGTCCAAGGAGCATTGCTTCCGGGCGGTCCTGGAGCAGGAAGGTGGATCCCTGATCCGCGAGGTGCTGGCGGACGCCGCGACCGGGCACGACCATCACGAACGGCTCCGCCTCGGTATCAGCCGGTTCGTCCACAGCTGCTTCGAGCGGTCGGCCGTGGCCCGCTTGCTGATCGTCGAGTCGGTCGGGCTCAGCCAGGGGGTCGACGAGGTGCGGCACGAGCTGCAGGCCCGCTTCGCGGACGCCGTGGCCGAAGAGGTCCGGCATGCCATGAACCACGACGCCTTCTACGCGGACAAGGACCCGGTCGTGTTCGGGCGGGCGGTGGTGGGGGGCGTGAGCGACGCCGTGGGCTACTTCCTGACCCACCCTGGTGTGGACGCGGGCTCGCTTGCGGCAAGCCTCTGCCGGATATTCGCCCCCTAGTTTCTAGAGCCTGAGCAGTCTGAGCACCAGGAGGACTGCGGCGACCAGGATCAATGCGACGCCCGCGACCTGCTCGGATCGCTCCCTAAGCGCTTCTCCCACCCGCGCGCCGAACCGCAAGCCGACCTGGGCCGCGACAAATGCCTGGACCGCGATCCAGATCACGGCGACGGCGATCGACAGGCCGAGCAGACCCGCGCTCAAGCCGATGGTCAGCTCGTCAGTGCTGATGCTGATGCCGAGGTCGATGATGGCGAGGCCGCGGGCGTGGGCCAACAGGCGCAGGCGCTTGGTCTCGTCGTCCTCGTCCCTTCCAGGTCGCAGGAGGATGAGGCCGGCCGCGAACAAGAAGAGGATGCCCGCGTACCCGGCGTACGTGCCCAGCACGCCGCCGATCAGCCGGCCGAGGGCGATGCCGATGATCGGCATGCCCGCCTCGAACGCTGTGAAGACAAGGGAAACGCGCAGCCGGTCCCGCTGCTCGAGCCCCGCGACGCCGAGTGCGGCGGCCAGGGCAAAGGTGTCGAGGGCGAGGGGGAGGAGGAGGCCGGCGGTCAGGAGGACCTGGCGCACGGGGTGGAGCTTAACAACTCCCCCCTTGCCCTTCGAACAGGGGTTCGGTATGATAGCACCACGAACATGCGTACGCTAGCGACCCAGGTCAAGCTGAGGCGGCTGATCCGCGCCTTTGGCGAGGCGTCGAACCGCCTCGGCTCGGAGCCGCTCGGGCGCCGCCTGGCCGGCACGATCGTGGACAGGCTCCTGGAGCTCACCGAGGAGGTCCGGCTGGCCTGGGGCCGGGAAGACGCCGCCAGGGCGCTCGAGGCGCCCCTGGAGGGCTATGTCACCGCGTCGCTGAGGACGATCGAGCTGGCGGTCGCCGGCATGAGCCAGGCAGGGGCCGACCTGGAGCTCCTGCAAAGCGACTTCGAGGGGGCCGCGCTGCCGCTGGAGATGTTCCTGCGGGGCCTGGACGCCGAGCCGGCCCTGCAGCGCTCCGCCTAGGGCAATCGGACCGTTTTGCGCAAAACGCACCAAATACGGCCCTTCAAAGGACGGTTTTGCGCAAAACGCACGCTGGTTATCCGGAGCTTAGGCTGTCTTAAAGCGATATTATCAGCACCATAGTGAGGCGCCGAGCTAGCCTCACGAGGGTCCCTTGCCCATCGCTTTGGCGAGGCTTTCTCCTGTGATGCGGCCTTCAGCGACGACGCGGCCGTCGAGCAGCACAACTGGTACTCGCCAGTCGTAGAGGTCGTGCAGGCAGTCGTCAGCGTCAACATCAGCCAGCTCAGGTTCGTGGCCAAGGGACCGAAGCAGCCGGAGAGCCTCGTCGCAGAGGTGGCAGCCCTCACGGGTAACCAGGACCAGCGTCACGGCCGGTCAGGCCGGCAGCCGCAACTCCTGCCCCGCCTCGATCGTCGGGCCTGCAAGGCCGTTCGCTCGCTCGATATCGACCACACGTACCCGGACATCATCGCCTGGATAATGCGCCGCGGCGATCGACCAGAGGGTGTCGCCGGGCTGCACAACGACCGTGGATTCCGCCGCGGTGGATCCGCCGTGCGCCACCAGCGCCAGGCCGAGGGTCGCCGCCACGACCAGGCCCAGCGCCGGCAGCAAACGGACCCGAAGGCCGCCGGCACGGGTTGCCCGCAATCGTGTGATCCCGTGGCCGGCGGCGTACATACGTTCGTCACTGTAGCGAACGGCCGTTCGCCTGTCAAGAGGACGAACAAAAGTTTGCGCTTGGACTCCTGATTTGCTAGGATGCCGTCAACGTCCCCCCACCACGATCTGGAGATGAACATCAAATTGAGCGACCAACTAACTGACCGGCAAACCAAGATCCTCGAGTTCATCCGTCACGTCACCCGGGTTCGGAACTACCCGCCCAGCGTGCGGGAGATCGGAGAAGCCGTGGGCCTCAGCTCGAGCTCGACCGTGCACAACCACCTGAACCAGCTCGAGCGCCGTGGCCTGATCAAGCGCGACCCCAGCAAGTCGCGCACCGT
>DATNMQ010000045.1:0-19794 GCA_035602465.1 Candidatus Sulfotelmatobacter sp.
GGCGCCGTTCGGCGCGGACGTGATCTCGCGCATCAGCCACGGCATGAATGGACCCGAGGCGATCCGCGAGCTGCAGGACGCGGTCGTTTCGACCATGAACTCGATCCTCGCCGACCTCTACCGAGAGACCGGCGTGACGCCCGAGAAGACGTACGAGGCGGTCGTCGTCGGCAACGTGACGATGCTGCACCTCTTATTCGGGATCGACCCGACTCCGCTCTCGATGATGCCGTTCACCCCTACCTTCATGGAGCCGCTGAACGTCGACGCGAGCCAGGTCGGGCTGCACATCCACCCCCATGGATACATCCAGACGCTTCCCGCGCTGGGTGCGTACGTGGGCGCGGATATCGTCGGCGGGGTGCTCGCAACGAGCGTGGTGCGCGAGGACAAGCTCCGCGTCTTCGTCGACGTCGGCACGAACGGCGAGATAGTCCTGGGCAACGCTCAGCGGGCACTGGCCACCGCGGCCCCGGCGGGCCCCGCCTTCGAGGGGAGCCAGATCCGATGCGGGATGAGGGCGACTGTCGGTGCGATCGAGGGCGTGCAGCTGGGCGACTCGGTGACGCTGCAGGTGATCGGCGGCGACGTGCCCCCCACGGGTATCTGCGGCTCGGGCCTCGTCGACACCGTCGCGCAGCTGCTGCTCGCCGGCCTGATGGACCACTCAGGCCGCATGAAGTTATCGTCGGACGTGCCGGGCCACCCGCTGCAGGACCGCCTGATCGAGGTCGACGGCGTGCGCGCGTTCCTCCTCGCAGACGGCGTCTACCTGACGCAGCGCGACATCCGCGAGCTGCAGTTCGCGAAGGGCTCGATCGCGACCGGGATCAAGGTGCTGATGGACATCCTTGGGGTGCGCGCGGAGGACCTCGACGAGGTGCTGCTGGCGGGATCGTTCGGGTCGTATCTGAACCCGGAGAGCGCGAAGATCATCGGCCTCGTCCCGCCCGTGGACGTCGACAAGATCATCGCGGTGGGCAACTCGGCCGGCGAGGGCGCGAAGATCGCGCTCCTCTCCTATCGCGAGCGCCAGGTCGCATTCGAGCTTCCCGCGCGCATCGAATACGTCGAGCTGTCCGGGCGCTCCGATTTCAACGACGCGTTCGTCGCCGTGCTCGGGTTCCCGCAGTTGACTCCCGTCTCGTGAGCGCCACCGCGCTCGTCATCTGCGGCGCGCTCGGCCGTGAGGTGAAGGACATCATCGACCGCCGCAAGTGGGACGTCGACGTCTACGGCGTGTCGGCGCTGCTGCACCTCTATCCCGGAAGGATCGTCGACGAGCTACGGGAGAAGCTGCACGCCCTGCGGCCGCGCTACGAAAAGCTCGTGGTGGTGTACGGAGAGTGCGGCACGACGGGACGCCTCGAGCCGCTCCTCGAAGAGGTCGGCGCCGTGCGCCTGCACGGGCCGCACTGCTACGAGATGTTCGCGGGCGAGGAGCGTTTCAACCAGATCGCCGAGTCGCGCCCCGCGACGTTCTTCCTGACCGACTGGCTGGTCCGCAACTTCGACCGGGCGGTCGTGAGAGGGCTCGGCCTCGACCGCGACCCCGAGCTCAGGGCGTTCGTGTTCGGCAACTACGAGGGCCTGCTGTACCTTCGCCAGGTGCCAAACCCAAAGCTGGCCGAGAAGGCCGAAGGGATCGCCGCGTACCTCGAGCTCCCACTCGAGATCATCGATGTGGGATTGGGGGAACTCGAAGACCGCCTTGCTGCGTTAGTGGAAGCGTGACTTGGCGAACTATCAGGTGATGTTCTGGAAGCACATCCCGTCCCAGGTGAAGGCCTGGGACGGCGATGTCCAGGCCAAGGGCATGCTGCCCGACTACTTCCAGGCGGCGATCGACGCCTACGCGATGAAGGACGGCTCGAGCGACATGGACGCCTACCTCGACGGATGGCATTGGGGAAAGGTCGAGGAACGGGCGGGCGCGCCCAAGGACGTGCTGGCCGCGCTGGTCGACGAGCTGACCCAGGCCAACCCGCGCGCACGGCTGATGAGCCCGGAGTTGTCGTGAGCGACCCGATCCTCTCACAGCTCGAGTCGAGCCTGCAGCTCGTCACCGCCATTTTGCGAATGGCGGCCGATGACTCCTCGGCCCGGGTCGGGGCATGGAACCTGCGCGACATCGCAGGGCATCTCGCGGCAACCGAGCGCGATTGCTACGAGCCGCGCATCCACGCCATCGCGGCCGGCGACAGCCCGACCTTCGACTTCTTCACCAACGACGACACCGATTTCAGCGGCATCCAGCTCGAGTCGGCGCTGGAAGAGTGGGCGGAGACCCGGGCGCGCCTTATCGAGTTCGTGAGGACCTTGAGCGAGGAGCAGCGCCGGCTGACCGGGCTCCACGATCGGTACGGGGACGTGACGGTCGATCGGTACCTCGAGATCGCTCTGGAGCACGACCGCGATCACCTGCGCGGCCTGGAGCGCCTGGCCGGGCAGCTGACTCGTTGACCTGCACGAGCATGGCGGCCGTCGTTCCCGCCGCCTGAGCGAAGATGGCGGCAGCAGCTGCATCCGCGCGAAGGTTGGGATTGCCTTTGAGCTCCAGCTCATGCGCGAGGTCGACCACCTCGACCGCGTAGCGTTCGATTTCCCGGGGCACGTCGATCGTCCTCTTGCGCGCCGCCTCGACGTCTCCACCTGATTTGATCGCCTCGACGAAGTCGAGGTAGGCAAGCGAGTCGAGCTCGATGAGCTCCTCGGCCCGCAGTCGCAGTGCCTCGGCGCGCGCATGCGCCGCCCCAGCACCGGGCCAGGTCTTGGTACGGATCGCGACCTTCTGCAGGAGCGCGGCGGCAGTAGCGACGACCGCCGCGGCCGCCGAACCGCTCGCGGGAGCCGGCGCGCCCGAGGCGATCTTGGTCAGAAGGTAGCTCAGTCGCGCGCTTGCGCGCGACACGGCGATCGATCGCTTGCGCGTCCGAGCCCTTGCCTCAGTCGTCGCCTATCTCCTGCTTGCGCTTGGCGATGAACTCTTTCAGCTGTTCATCCACGCCGGGGTCGATCCCTGGGTCCACGTACTCCGCCAGGACCTGCTTCCACCGCTCCGCTGCGACCACGTCGGCAGTACGCGAGCCGAATCGCTGCCAGCGGTCGTAATTCTCGGTGGACGAGATCCAGGGCCGGTAGAAACCCGTGCGGTAGTGGCGCATCGTGTGCTCCGCGCCGAGGAAGTGGCCGCCCGGGCCGACCTCGCGAAGCGCGTCCATCGCCAAACCTTCCTCGTCGACCGGCAAGCCATGGCCGAGGATCCACTCGAACATGCGCAGCTGCTCGACGTCGATGATGAATTTCTCGTACGAGGCGAGCAACGCGCTCTCCAACCACCCGGCCGCGTGCAAAACGAAATTGACACGGCCGAGGATCGTCGGCCACATGCACATCATCGACTCGTAGGCCGCCTGGGCGTCCGGCGACTTGGACGACGTCAGCGCGCCGCCTCCGCGGAACGGAAGGTTGTAGTGACGCGCCATCTGCGCGCTCGCGAGGATGCCCATCGCCGACTCTGGCGTTCCAAACGCTGGGCTGCCCGACTGCATGTCGGTGTTGGTGAGGAAGGAGCCGTAGACGCTAGGAGTGCCGGGCCGGATGAGCTGGACTAGCGCGATCCCGGCAAGCGCCTCGGCGGTCTGCTGCGCCAGCGTGCCCGCGAGTCCCATCGGCGACATCGCGCCCGCCATCAGGAACGGTGTGACGATCACAGGCTGCCCCACGTCCGAGTACTCGAGGAGGGCACCCGTCATGCGGTCGTCGTAGCGCAGCGGGCTGTTGACGTTGATCAGGCTGATGACCGCCGGCGTCTTCTCGATGGCCTCGCGCCCTCCAAAGACGATCGAAGCCATCTCGATCGTGTCTCGGGCGCCCTCGGTCGAGATCACGCTGCCCATGAAGGGTTTGTCCGTCCAGCGAAGGTGGGAATAAACCATGTCGAGGTGCCGCGTACCGAGCGGTAGGTCCTCGGGTTCGACGGTCGTGCCCCCCGCGCAGTGGATCTGCTCCACCGCCTGAGCGAGCTTGTCGAAGTTGTTGAAGTCCTCGATCTTGGCGCCGCGCCGCCCACCCTGCAGGTCGGTGACGAACGGCGGACCGTAAACCGGCGCGGTGACCACGTTCTCGCCGCCGAGGACCACGCTGCGAGCCTTGTTGCGCGACTGCAGCTCGAACGTCGCCGGCGTCTTGGCGACCTGCTCCATTACAAAAGCTCGCTCGAACCGGACGCGGTTCTCCTCGATCCGCATGCCGGCCGCGCCAAAGAGCTCCCGCGCTCGCTCGTGGAGGAAGTCGACCCCGATCTCCTCGAGGATTGTCATCGCCTGCTCATGGATGGTGTTGACCTCGTCCTCCGAGAGCAGGTCGTAGGGCTTCAGTCGGTTCTTCCACACGGCGATCACAAATCTTGATCCATCCCGAGGGTGTGCTAACGTAGGGCTTGCCCGTTGGGGTGCTCGGTCCCGCTTGGGACCCCTTTTTGACTTGACTTGATCCTCAACACACTCCTAGCCCGTATCACTGCCAAGGCTCACCTGGTATGAGCACGCCCATCCCCGGCGACGTCCTGCCCCTCTGGAACCCGGAGATCCCGGGCGAGGAGATCCAGGCCGGCCGCCTCGGCATCCGTGTGCGCCCCGGCACGCCGGCGGCGGACAAGGTGCTCGCACTGGAAGCTCACGGAGGAGCCGAGCTGCTGCGCCAGGTGTTGCAGGAGCAGAAGCTGATCGACGGCACCTACACGGTCGTCAAACCCGAGAAGCCCCTGGAGTTCATCGGCCAGGTCAGCACCACCCTGCTCACCGGCAAGCTCGGCCGGACGCCCATGGGCCTCGCTCTCGAGATCACCGACTGGCAGGAGCTCGAGGGCGCCTACGAGATGGAGAAGAACCGCCTCCGGCTTAGCTTCCAGGAGCTGCACGTCGTCAAGGAGTGGGACGGCGACCTTGAGGGCTTCACCGCCATCGTCCTGCGCGAGCATGCCAAGAGCCACCCCCTGCTCGACTCGACCATGCGGTTCATCGAGCACCTGCGGGACTACCGTGAGAAGCTCGCCGAGGCGGCCGTCCGCCGGTACGAGGCGACCGAGCAGTGGATCGAGTGCCCCAAATGCGAGACGGAGGTGCCGACCTCCAACGGCATCCACTGCCCGAACTGCGGTGAGGACATGCGCGGCGGAGAGTACGTCCGCGCCATCCTCCACCTGGTCGACGACGCCGACGGCCGGATCTACCGCGGCATCGACTCGCTCACGGTGCGCTCGGCCGGGTTCCCCGAATACCGCGGCATGGCCCTCGACCGGATCCAGGGCTCGAACCTGTGGGTCAGCTTCCGCCGCTACGACCCGCTGCCCGACGAGGGCATCGTGCTTCCGACCGCGAGCGTCGAGATGTTCGAGGCGCAGCGCTCGGTCATCCGTCAGCTCCAGATCGGCAGCCCCCGGAGCGGCGCCCTCGCCGCCGAGCTCGCCGACACCGGCTGGCTGGGCAGCCCGCCGCGCGTCGCCCTCGACGGCAAGAAGGCACATCACCTTCCCGATCCCAACGAGGAGCAGGCTGAGGCTGTATCCCGTGTGATGGGCATGAGGCCCGGGCAGCTGTACCTGATCCAGGGCCCGCCCGGCACCGGCAAGACCACAGCAATCGTGGAGTCGATTCGCCGCATCCTCAGCCGCAACCCGAACGCCTCGATCCTTCTGTCCTCGCACTCGAACGACGCCGTGGACACCGGCCAGGAGCGCCTGCTCGGCTTCTCGCATGTCCGGCAGGCCCGCATCGCGGAACCGGGCAAGGTGCCCCGTCGCCTGCGCCCGACGCTGGTCGAGGGCGACGACCTCGAGCCGTACAACCTGGTCGCCGGCACGTGCAACCGCCTGACCATCGACTCGCGTTTGCGCTTCAAGGTCTTCGACTGGTTGATCCTCGACGAGGCGAACAAGGTGCGCGCCAACGAGGCGCTGGCGCTGATGCCGCTCGCCAAGCGCTGGGTGATGATCGGCGACCTGAACCAGCTGCCGCCCGTGATGGAGGAGGCCGCGTCGACCTTCACGATCGCGACGCCGCTCGACGAGCTGGTGCGCGACGACAGCTTTTACGGCTGGATCTGGGACAAAGTCCCCGCCGGCTCGAAGATCATGCTGCCCCGCCAGTACCGCATGCGCGAGCCGATCGGCCGGGTCGTCTCAGACCTCTTCTACGGCGGCAAGCTGATCCATGAGGCGCCGCACCCGCGGATGCCGCTGCCCTGGCCGTTCGATCGGGAGCTCGTCTGGGTCGACACCGGCGCGCAGGACGAGTACCGAGACGCGCAGCGATCCGTGGCCAACGAGTTCGAGGTCGCGCTCTGCAAGGACATCACCTCGATCATCCGGCGCCGCGTGCGCAAGGCCAAGCTCGCGGTGATCGCGATGTACAACTCGCAGGTCAACCGCCTCCAGGGCTCATTGAAGGGGATCGTGCCGCCGGAGGACATCGAGTCGGTCGACGCATTCGAGGGCCGCGAGTCGGACGGTGTGATCCTCTCCCTGGTCCGGTCCAACGACCGGGCGGCGATCGGATTCCTCAACGACCCAAACCGGGTCAACGTCGCCATCTCGCGCGCGAAGAAGCTGCTTGTGATCGTCGGCGACTCCAAGACCGTCATCGGAGGCGCTCCCGAGCTGTTCGGGCCGCTCTTCGAGCACTGCAAAGAAGAGGGGCTCGTCGCGGGCGTCGGCGCCGTGGTCACGGCCTGCCAGCGGGTGGGCATCCGCTCCCAGGTCCAGCGTCTGTCGCGGCCGCACCGGGGGGATCGGCGGGCCCGG
Organism: Candidatus Sulfotelmatobacter sp.; assembly: GCA_035602465.1. GTDB lineage: Bacteria > Chloroflexota > Dormibacteria > Dormibacterales > Dormibacteraceae > 40CM-4-65-16. Next base: position 6,803 of record DATNMQ010000045.1, read on the forward strand.
CGACGGCGCCGTGGGCAGCGCCTACCGGCCGAGGTCGGTGCGGCCAACGGCGACTCCGCATCGCCCAACGGGTCAGAAGAGGTGCACCTGGAAGCCGAGGCCGGCACGAACGGAGCGGTGGCGGCCCAACCGGAGCCGGCGGCGGTCGAGTCTCAACCCGACTCGGAATCCTGACCTTCACCTTAAGCTTTCCCCCGCAAATGGCCGATTGCGTGTTCTGCGAGATCCTGCGGGGCGAGTCGCCCGCAAGCTTCACGTACCAGGACGACTCCGTAATCGCCTTCATGGACGTCCAGCCGATCACCCACGGTCACATGCTTGTCGTGCCACGCGAGCACGCCGTCCTGATGGGGGACCTGAACGAGACGGCGGCGATGCGGACCTTCCGCGTAGCGCGAAAGCTGGCAGAGGTGGCGCGTCATACGCTGGGCGCCACCGGGGTGAACCTTTTCGTGGCGGACGGAGAGGTCGCGTTTCAGGACGTGCCCCACTTTCACGTCCACGTGATCCCCCGCTACCCGAAGGACGGCTTCGGCCTCACCTTCCCGCACAGCTACGAGCATCCGCCGGCGCGCGCTCAGCTGGACGCGATCGCGGCCGCCATCCGCGCCGCAAGCACGCCGGCTACGGCGTGATCGTCACCGTCAGGGTGTAGAGCATCGCGAACATCGGGCACGGCTGACCCGCAGGGCAGACTGCGGTTCCCACCGCCGTCACCTGGACCTCGCCGGCCGCTTTGGCCCTGAACGCCGCCAGGGTGACGCCGCGCACGGCGGTCGCCGCGGGGTTGACGGTCGGCTCGAGGATCGTCGTGTCGCTCGACTTGACCTGCTGCCAGGTGATCTGATTGCCGCCGTGAAGCACGACCTCGAGCTTCTGGCCGGCGTGCATGCTCACGGCCTTGTCGGTCTCAGTCGCCGTGACGTCGAAATGCATCGGCGAGCTGTCGGATGGCGACGGGCTCGGGTTCGGGCCTGCGCCGGCGCCGGTCGCCCCGCACCCAGCCCCGAACATCGCCACGGCTGCCAGCAAAATGAGTTTTCTCATCTCAGTACCGAAACGCGCCTGCCGCCGTTCGGGTAACAAACCCCTCTAAGAAGCGAACTGTAAGATCGCCAATTCGCATGCAGAGACTCCTTTACGCCTTCGCGATCGTGCTCCTCGCCGCCTGCAGCAGCAGCGGGCCTGCCGCGGTGCACTCTCCGTCGCCTGTCACCGGCGGCCTGACGCAAGGTCTTATCGCGTACACGGCGGACCAGGGTATCGGCGTGATGGACCCGGCGACCGGCAAGGGCACGATCGTGGCTCCCCTCCAGCCGGGGACCTTCCGCGTGGCGGGGCCGGTGTGGGGCCCCACGCCAGAGGCCTCCTACCCGGTGCTGTACTTCACGGTTCACGACGACCGGCCAGCCGAGCGACGCACCACCGCCGGCGTCGTGCCGTATGACTGGATCTTCCGGGTCGACCCGTTCACCGGCGTGATCGAACCCGTCGCGACCAACCAGGACTCGCAGAGCGAAGGCCCGATCGGTCTGGTCGCCAACGGGCACTACCTGGGGCTGACCGTCGGCTGCTGCGCTTCATATGAGGTCGACGCCCTCGACCTGACGCAGGTGGGAGCCCCGCTGAAGGTGCTGGCCAAACCACCCACCCAGCCTCCGTTCTTCACCGAGGGCGCCGCGCCTGGCAGCTCGGGGCTGATCGCGGTCCGCGAGTTCGGCAACGGCGGATGGTACTGGCTGAACGCGGACGCGGGCGTGCTGAACCCCTTTCCGCTCACGCTCGGAGCGGACGACGGTCCGCTCGCGATCACCGCGGACGGCACGATGGCGGCGGTCGCGCTGCAGGATCACGGCGCGGTGATCGAGCCGATCAACACCGCGCTCCCCCTGGAGACGCCAAGCTCGAGCGCGAGCTCGAGCCCCAGTGCGCAGGCCTCGCCGTCGCCTCGCGCAACTCCCAGCGTCGTCGCGGCGCCCAGGCGCGTCAACTCGAAGCTGCCTCATCCCGACGGGCTGGCCTGGAGCCCGGACGGGAAGCAGCTTGCGCTGGCCGTCAACGGCGAGATCGAGATGTACGCCGCGTCGGCCGCCGATGGCACGGCGCCAGCTGCCAAGTACCAGCCGGGGGCGAACGTGATCGGCGTCGCGTGGTCCGGGCCCATCCCCTCACAGACCTTCACGACGGTGAAGCCGAGTCTGGGTCCGCAAGCAATGGTCGACGCGCTGCTCAAGTCGACGGCGCTTCCCGCGCAGGCCGACACGCCCGCCAACCGCCCACTGACCAAGGTGTATGTCTGGCAGTTCGATTCGACCAGGAGCTCGCCCATCGAATCGATCACCGACGCGACTCCGGCCATCCTTGCCCAGTACCCGCCGATGAATGCGGCAGTCGTGATTCACCACTGGGCGGCATCCGACACGTGGGCGCTGCTCGGGGGCTGCTACCGGTATCGCGTCGTCGTCACAGGCAGCGTGGCGCCAGTCGCTTCGACGTTCGGCCTCAACTCCAACACGCTGTGCTCGGCGAAACCCTCGCCAACGCCAAAAGCGTCTCCGACTCCCAAGGTGACTCCAACCCCTTCACATTCCTAAGCTGAGGACCATGTCCGGTTTGGATTTCGTGGCCAATCACGCGGAAGCGATGCCGGACAAGCCGGCGATCATCTGCGGCGATCGAGTCCTCGATTACGCGACGCTGAGCAAGCGCGCGAATCGCGTGGCCAACGCGTTCACGTCGCTCGGCCTGAAAGAGGACGACAGGGTCGCGTGGATGTCCTACAACTCGATCGCGGGCGCGGAGATCACCAACGGCGTGCGGCGGACGGCATCGATCGTCGTGCCCGTCAACTACCGCCTGCGCGGGCCCGAGATCGCGTACGTGCTCAACGACTCCGGGGCCAGGATCGCCGCCGCGGGCCCTGACCATGTCGAGGCGATGGCCGCGGCGCAGGCCGATGTCTCCGGTGACGTCAGGTTCATCGCGGTTGGCGATCACGTCCCACCCGGTTGGCTCTCCTATCGCGAGCTGGTCGACCCCGCTTCGGACGAGTTCGACTCGCTCGCAGCCGGCATCGGGGCGTCGATGATCTACACCTCCGGCACCACAGGGCATCCAAAAGGGACGTGGAGGCCCAACGGCCTCGATATCGGCAACGTGCTGCAGATCATCTCGATCTTCGAGCTCAGCCAGTCGGACGTCCACCTGATGTGCGGTCCCGGCTACCACAGCGCGGTCAGTTTCTTCTCGGTGCTGAACGTTCTGCTCGGCGCGACCGTCGTGGTGCAGCCGAAGTTCCAGGCCGACGACGCGCTCGATCTGATCGAACGACACCACGCGACGACGACGTTCATGGCGCCGACGCTGCTTGGGCGGCTGATCGACGCGCAGGAGCGCAGACCGCGCGACGTGAGCTCGTTGCGTGCGCTCATCCTGGGCGCGGCGCCATGTCCGTACGCGCTGAAGGTGCGCGCCGAGGCCGCCTTCGGCCCGGTGGTGTGGGAGTTTTACGGCGCGACGGAGACGGGGATCAACACGATCCTTCGACCTGAGGATCAGCTTCGCAAGCCAGGCTCGTGCGGGACGGCGGTTCCAGGCCAGGAGATCAGGCTCGTCCGCGACGACGGCAGCGACGCTCCCGCCGGCGAGCCAGGCGAGCTCATGGTCCGCAACACCTGGCTCGCCGAGTACTACCGGCGCCCCGAAGCCACGAGCGCCAACCTGCACGATGGCTTCTTCTCGGTGGGCGACGTCGCGTATCGCGACGAGGAGGGTTTCTACTTCATCTGCGACCGCCGCGTCGACATGATCATCTCGGGTGGCGTGAACATCTACCCCGCCGAGGTCGAGGCCGTCCTGCACGCGCACCCGTCCGTGCTCGACGCGGCGGTGATCGGGGTGCCGGACGACGAGTGGGGCGAGTCGGTCAAGGCAGTCGTCCAGCTGCGCCCCGGCGCGGAGGCGACCTCGGAGGATCTGATCCGGTTCTGCGGTGAGCGGCTCGCCGGCTACAAGAAGCCGCGCTCGGTCGACTTCATCGACGAGCTGCCGCGCGACGCGGCGGGCAAGCTGCTCAAGCGCAGGCTGCGCGATCGCTACTGGGCCGGCACGGGCCGCCGCGTCTGAACGAACGCCGGGCTAGGTTAGGAGCGGGAGCACGAACTCCAGCGACCTGCTGATGCGGCCGAGAGGGCGGTCGTCAGCAGACGCCAGCCGTATCTCTTGCTCGAGCGTGTACCAGCCGCCGTACTTCGCCCTCCGAAGCGCTTCGATGATGCTCGGCATGTTCGCGCCGCCCTCCCCGACCGGTCGGTAAAGGCCCTGCGCGACAGCCTCGGGGTAGCCGAGGGAATGGCTCCTCACCCGGCGCGCGAGGTCGGTGTCGACGTCGTTCAGGTGCACGTGCTGGATCCTGCCTGCGGCCTCTTCGATCACCTCGACCGGGTCGGCGCCCGCGATCACGAGATGCGCCACGTCGAGGCAGAGACCCGCCTCCGACCCGACGAGCAGCCTCTCGATCTCCTCCGGCCCCTGGATCGTGCTGCCGAACCGTGGCTGGACGGCGAGCTTCAGCTTGTGCCGCGCGCAGACGTGCTCGACCGAACCGACGAGGTGGAGCAGGTGCGCCCACTCGGCCTGGGATAGGGCGGCGTTGTTGGTGGCTTCAGGGCTCCGTTCCGGGATTGCGGCGAGGACAAGCGTCTCCGCGCCGATCGCTGCGAGCCAGTGCGCGTGCCCGTCGATGTGGGCGAGCTCCGGTCCCCGCGTCTCGTGGTGATGGAGGATCGCATGCACCTGGCCCGCGACAACGCGCAGGCGATTTCGCCGCAGCAGCGTCTTCGCCTTGTCGCTGCGATCGGGGAGAAATCCCGGCGGCCCTGCCGTGATCACGCCCTCGCCGACCGCGGCCGCCTCGGACAGCACGCGGTCCGGGTCGATCTGGTGGCCCCAGCCGGATGCGTCGGAGATTCCCCAGCACGACGGCGACAGCGCGAGGCGATGCACGGAGCGGATACGCGAACCCCGCAGGCCGCCGAGCCCGGGCATCCTTCTGCTGATCAACCCGCAGAGATTAACCTTCTAGTCAACGGATGCCGGGGGAGAGTTTCGGGCTGGAGTTTCGCCCTGCCACGCTCGCCGACGCTGAGCTGGTTGCTGTGCTGGACACCCTGGCTGATCCGGACGAGCCACGCGACGCGAGCAACATCCGTCACTGGTGGACGATGAACGACGCGAACGACGTGACGATGCGCCGGGTGGCGATGCACGACGGCGCGGCGGTCGCCTTCCTGTCGGCGCGCCACGACCCGTGGGAGACCACCGCAAAGCGCTTCGGCGTGATCAGGCTCAATCTGCGCGAAGACGCGTGGACGGAGGCCCGATTCGAAACGCTGGTCAAAGTGGCCGAAGAGTGGATGCGACAGGAGGGGGTCATCACCGCGGTGATCCGCCAGCGCGAGGATTTTCGAAAGGAGCTCGATCTCCTCGATCGACTCGGCTACCGCGAGCGCAGCCGTGCGCGCACATCTGAGCTCGACCTTGTCGAGAGGCGTGACCACATCCGGAGCACCGTTGCCGCATGTCGCGAGCAGATGCGGGAGCGCGGCATCCGGCTGATGGTCCTCAGCGAGGATCGCGACCCGGAGAAGATGACCAAGCTGTATCGAATGCTGGTGGAGGCCGAGAAAGACATCCCCTCCACCACGCCCTGGCGGGTGCTCAACTTCGACGCCTGGAAGCGTTTTTGGTTCGCTAACCCCTCCATCCACCAGGACCGATACTGGATCGCGCGCCAGGACGAATCGATCGTCGGCATGACGGCGCTCGACTTTCCATCGACGCGGCGCGGCGTGCCCAACACTGCGATGACCGCCACCGCGCCCGCGGTACGTGGACGGGGAATCGCAAGGGCGCTGAAATACGAAGCGATGAACCAGGCCATCGAGCTGGGTTTCAGCAGGGTGCGCACGAACAACGACGCAGATAACGCGCCCATGCTTCGCATCAACATCGAAATGGGCTACCGACTTGTACGGCCGACGATCGAGCTGCATCGAGACCTGACCGCGTGAGCGAAGAGCCCTACGGCGTCCGCGCGCTCCCCGAGCTGTACAAGGAGTGGGCCACGACCGGGATGGTGGCGAACATCGGCACTCGCATCGTCGAGGTCGGCTACGGAAGGCTCGTCCTCGAGGGGAACATGACGGCCGACCGACACGGCTTTCCCACCTCCCACGGAACGGTCGTGCACGGCGGCGCGATCGCGACGCTGGCCGACGAGGCGCTGGCCTCGGTTGCCTTCACTGTCGCCGAGGAGGGCGAGACGACGGTGACCGCGGACCTGAAGGTCGACTATCTGCGGCCGGCCAAGCCTGGCCGGCTGATCGCGCGAGCGACGGTTCGCCACCGCACGCGACGGCTTGCGTTCTGCGAGGCGACGGTGGAGCACGCGCACGGCCAGATCGTGGCCGAGGCGCGGGCCGTGATCGCCTACGTCAAGGCGTAGGCCGGTCCTCCATCGGCGGGAGCAGGATCATCCTCCACCGAGCGCCGCCGTCGGCCGTTGTCTCGAGCACAGGCAGCGGCTCCGAGGCCGCAAACCATGCGTGGTTCTGATCTAGGACCTGCAGCGAGCCCGGAAGAGGTTCGACGACACCCGTCCCCTCCACGCCCGACCAGGTCACCCCGCCGTCGAAGCTCCGCGACATGGTGCCCGACCCGACCCACCACCAATCGCGCGTGTTGAAGTAGCCGATCGCGCCTGTCGCCGAAGGCACGTGGATCGCGGACCAGGTGGCGCCTCCGTCGACCGATGCCAGCTGGACCTGGTTGGGCGCCTGCTCTTGCGCAAACGGCCCACCCGTCACCAGGTCGTTGAACGTCGAGTACGTGTAGGTGTGCGGCCGGCCGCCGTCGTAAGCGCGCACAACGAGGGGCGGATACGCGCGGATGATCCCGCCGATGCCGGTTCGCCCCTTGACGGGCGCGAAGTTGACCACGGTGGCGACGAGGCCGCTCCCGATCGTGGGCTGCACCGTGACGAAGAACTGTCCGGACCGGGGCCAGCCGACGGCGGGCGCGGCAAGCGGGATTCGCTGCCACGTCGCGCCAGAGTCGGACGACCTGTAGGCGTATGGCCCTGAGCTTGCGCTGGTGAGCCAGCCGGTCGCGAGGTAGGAGAACTGGACCTGGTAGGCGACATCCGGCCCCTGGACCGGGACGCCGAGGTCGGTCCACGACAAACCCGCGTCCTGGGTGCGGTAGAGCCGTGCCGGGGACGGTGTGGCGGTGGCCTCGCTGACGAGCATCCAGCCGTGCCACGAGTCGACGAAGGACCATGACAGCACCACGCTCGAAGCCCTCAGGGCGGCTCTGGTGGTCCACGAGCGCCCCCCGTCCGCGGTGCGGTACAGGAGAGGGCGCGCTCCGACCAGCGCGAAAACGCCGACGGACTCGTCGAAGAACTTGAGGAACACCGCGTGGCCGCGTGTCGGGCCCGAAAGCTGGCTGTGCCAGGACCGGCCGCCATCCAACGTGTGGAGGACGGTGAAGTCACCGGAGTCGAAGCTCGCCACGACCCAGCCGGTTGAAGGGCTGAGGAAGTCGACCGTGGACACCTGGTAGTTCGACACGGCGGAAAGCGCCTTCGTCGCCGAGCCCGAACCCGATTCGGGCGCGGGCGGTCGCATGTACGCGATGGAGATTGCGGCGATGACCGCCACCGACACGCCCATCCATGCGAGCGCACGGCGTGCTCGGGCGCCCAGGTGCGACGCACTGATGTCGGACTCGATTTCCGGATCGCTGCTTGGCAATTCCATATGGCGACCCCGCGATCAGCTTACCCCTGCTTGGGCACTAGATTTGAGCTGACATGGTGCGGAGTGCGGGCGTCGAAGACGCGGCCGCGATCGCTGCGGTGCACGTGGCAACTTGGAGGTCGGCGTATCGCGGCCTGCTCCCTGACGAGTTCCTGGAGTCGCTGGCGGAAGCGGGATACGAGGGCCGCTGGAGGCGGAGCCTCGCCGAGGGCGCGGGCCGCGTCTACGTCGCCGAGGAGGACGGACACGTCGTCGGCTTCGCGTCAGGCGGTCGCGAACGGGCTGGCGAGGACGGCTACGCCGGCGAGCTCTACGCCCTCTACGTCCTGGAGGACGCGCAGCGCCGGGGAAACGGACATGCCCTCGTGAGGGCCGTGGCGCGGGGGCTGCGCGAGATGGGCCTGGAGGACATGATCGTCTGGGTCCTTCGTGACAACCCGACCGCACGCAGCTTCTATGAGCGTTTGGGCGGTGTTTACGTCCGCTCGCAGCCGATCACGATCGGGCCCGCCCTGCTGCAGGAGGTTTCCTACGGCTGGAAGAGCCTGGACAGCCTCGACAGTCTCATTAGTGAGGAGGCGGCAGAGGGGCCTGCTTGAAGTCGAAGCAGTCCTCCATACCGTCCGAAGCGGTGGTGCGCTTGTTGAGCGACGGCAGCCCGAAGTTGTTCTCGCAGAACTTGACGAGGCTGACGTGTGAGTGCCGTGCCTTTGACACGTAACCCTTTTTCGCGTAAGGGCTGAGCACAAGGCACCCGACGCGGCCGCCGAAGCGGAACTGGGTGCCGTCGGTCCACTTCTCGACGTTGGGCGGCGTGACGTGGTCCCACCATCCGCCCCAGTCGTCCCATGTGATGAAGATCGCGACCTGCGGCCACAACCCCGCACCGACGATGGCCTGGACCTGGCTGACCGTCCACTGGCTACCCTTGCCGACATCTCCCGCGCCGGCGGCGCGCTCCGCGGGGGTGTCCGCCGGATGCTCGCTCGAAGCCCCATCCGCGTAGAGCCATGACACGGACGGCAGCTTGCCGGCCTTGGCGTCGGTGGCGAACTGCTTCCAGGTGTGCTTCTTCCCCGCGGTGTACTTGATGAACTCGAAGGCGTAGCCGTTGTAGTTGCCCCACGAGAGCTTGGCGGCGTCGAGCTGTGCGGGGAGCGACGGCTGGTTGTAGAGAGGCGGACCGGGATTCTTGCGGTAGCTCCTCGACGGGTTGTTGACCAACGGCGAGTCGGCCATGATCAGCATCAGGTGGTTGGGCGTCGAAGGCCCCGCCACGTCGGTGAAGTAGTTGTCGCAGAGCGTGAACTGCTTCGCGTAGCTCCAGTAGTGAGGAATGTCCTTCTCCGGAAATGCCGCGCGAGTCGCGGTCTTGTCGCGCGTGAGCCACGCCGCGTGACGGTGGTCGGGGTCTTTGGGCGGCGGGTTGGGGCTCGCGGGCATAGCCACCCCATTGCCGCCGGGAAAGGCTCCGAAGTAGTTGTCGTAGCCGTGGTTCTCCTTGACGACGATCACCACGTGCTTGATCGGACTCTGCGTCGGGCTCAATGTGATGGCACCCCCATTCCTGTTTACGGGATTTCGTGCCTGCTTCTTGCGAATGCGCCATCGGCAATACTCGCAGAGCCGTGGGGGATGACGAGATGCGGAAGGCTCAGTGGGATCTCATCCCACCGGGAGCGCATTCGGCCCACATGCACATGGCGCTGGACGAGGTTCTGCTCGAGCGCGTAATCACTGGTGTGCGGCCGGCGACGATGCGGCTGTGGCGCTGGATCGAGCCCGCCCTGGTCATCGGCTCGCATCAGTCAGTGATGAACGAGGTGGACACCGCGACGGCGCACAGGCTCGGCTTCGTGATCACGAGGCGCATGAGCGGTGGAGGGACGATGCTGTGCGAGCGAGACCGCACGATCACCTACTCCATGTACGTGCCGGAGTCGATGGTTGCGGGCGTGACCTTTCGGAAGTCCTACGCGCTGCTCGACGGTTGGGCCGTTCGCGCGTTCAACGAGATCGGAATTCCCGCGGCCTACCGCGAGATCAACGACATCATCTCGCCGCGCGGCAAGATCGGCGGCGCCGCCCAGGCTCGCCGGCGTGGCTTCGTGCTGCACCACACGACGATCGCGCACGACATGGACGTCGACCTGCTACCGCGCGTGATCAGGATCGGCCGCGACCGCGTCGCCCAGCGCGGGATCCGCAGCGCGGAGAAAGCGGTCTCGCCACTGGCGTGGTTCACCGGCCTTTCATGTAACGAGATGGAAGCGCACATGGCGTCGCATTTCGCTCGCGAGGTCCCGACGCGCACGAGCGAGATATCCGAAGAAGAGCTGCGGGACGCGGAGGAACTCGTGGCGTCGAAGTACTCGACGCCCGCGTGGATCAACCGACTGCCTTAGGGAGGGATGCGAGGCAGTCCGAACGTGGGAGTCGGCGCGACCGGAAGGATCTGACCCTCTTCTGTTTTGACCAGCTGCCACCCGCCTTCATGCACTTTCCAGTGATGTCGAGCGCAAAGAAGGGTCAGGTTGCCCAACTCGCTCCCGCCACCGTGGATCCAGTGCACGAAATGATGACCGTCACACCATGACGCCGGCCTCTCGCACCCCGACCACTGACAGTGCTGGTCGCGTGCGTTGAGCGCCCGGCGCTTGGGACCTTTGATCGTCCGCTCCGCCTGACCGACGTCGATCACGACCGATTTCTGGTTGAGCAGGACGCGAGTCACGCTGCAGTCACATGCGAAGCGCTCGATTGTCTTGGATGAGACCGGAAGCGAGAACTCCATCTCCGCCGCCGGCGCACCCGCGAGCCCTTTCAGGGTCTCGAGCGAAGTCGTGACCTGGAGCTGGACCTTCTGATGACCACCGTTCGATGCCAGCTCGACCAGGGCGTCGGCGTAGCGCTGTTCCGGATCGCGGTGGTCGTACGCGCCTGAAGGCCGAGCCAGCGGCTCGAGCGCCGAGCGCACGACGGCGCCACCGATCGGGTCGAGTGAGCCGCTGATGAGCAAAGAGCCGTCTTCGGCCGTGCTCAGACGGAGCCGGCGACTTTCCGCTTCCCTTGCTTGCGTGTCCGCGTAAGCCTGGGCATCGATCGAGTGCCGGTAGTGCAAGCACTTGTAGTGGAACTTGCCGGGAGAGTTCTCCTTCGCCAGAGGCAGGAGCTGAGACTCGTCGAACGCCTTGCCGACCGCGTCCGCTGTTCGGGCCATCACTGTGACGTGGGCGAAGCCGATCTCGCCCGTGTCCATCGCGGCGGTCGTCCCCTTCATTTCATAGAGGTGCTCGCCGACGTTGATCCGATCCGCCGCCGCGGTGGAGGTCATGTGACAGTTGAAGCGCATCCAGTCGCCGGCGGTGTTGAAGCCTTCGTAGTCCCAGTACTTGCTCTGCTTGAAGGAGGCGGCCATCTCGGAAAATTCGATCTCGAGGCGGTCCATGAAGTGCCTGAAACCGATCAGCTTGATCGACTCTTCGACCCCGGGAATCTCCAGATCGACACTCGGATCTTCCAGCTCGACCATGCCTCAAATCGTACAGACGTTTGGGCTAAATGTCAATAGCCTCAACACAAAAATAAGTACACCCAACGTCCCAATCCCGCAACCAAGGCCCGACCCCGTCACCCCTCTTCCCAGTCCCGTCAACCCGCGTCTCTGGGTCACCCAAACCGGGCCTAAGGTCGCCTAAGCCCGCGTCGCCCTCCACTCCTCGATCAGGTCGGCGCTTTGCTCCACGTGCTCGCGGTAGTGGTCGCGAAGCCAGCCGACGATGTCGTCCGGGCTCGTCGGGTAAGGCTCCTGTCCCGCGCCGTAAACGACCGGCGCCTTGCGCGACCAATCCGTGTCACGCAGCTCCGCGCACTTCGCCCGGACCGATCCATGCAGTTCATCCATCTCGTCCAGTGAGCGGCCGCGCTCCTCGTCCATCAATCCTCGCCTCATGCCTTCTCTGGCCTGATCCTCTGCGCCGGGCGGATCCTGAGGTCCGATCTGCTCGAAGCCGGCGTCCACGATTCCGTCCAGGACGCGGCGGTAATGCTCGAGGACCCAGTTGACATGGACCTGCAGGCCGCCGAGCGAGTAATCGTCGCCGGGCTTGAGATACGTCAGCGCGGCGTCGGGCACCTTCGCGAACGCCACCTCCCACTCGCCGCGGGATTTCTCGAAGTCGCGCATCGCGGATTCGCGGTCCATGACCAAAAAGCTACAGCAACGACTCGACGAGGGCGGAGAGCTGCTCCGAAGTCGGCTGGACGGGGTTGTTCCGCAGCACCACGTCGTCGAGGGCATCACTCACGAGCCCGGGCACGCCATCGCGCGTGAGACCGAGCTCGGTGAGGGTCGATGGCATGCCGATCCGCTTCGCGAGGTCGCGAACCGCGGCCGGGGCCTCGCTCGCGCCGAGCGCGACGGCCGCTTGCGCAAGCTCCGCCGCCCGTGCCTCCTCATTCAGCTCCATCACAGATGGAAGGACCACGGCGAGCGCCACGCCGTGCACCGTTCCGAGGCGGGCGCTCAACGTGTGGCCGAGCGCGTGCGCCAGGCCCAGACCGGTGTTCGCAAACGCCAGGCCCGCCATGTGCGCGGCCAGCAGCATCTGCGCGCGAGCTTCGATGTTGCTCCCGTCCTCGACCGCGACGGGCAGCCAGCGACCCGCCATCTCGATCGCCTCGAGAGCGAGCGCATGCGAGAAGGGATTCGGAGTTTTCGCCATCAGCGACTCCAGGCTGTGCGTCAGCACGTCGATGCCGGTCGCCGCTGTGGGGCGCGCCGGCAGCCCAAGCGTCAGGTCCGGGTCAAGGATCGCAACCTTCGGCGCGACTGAGTCATCGCCGATGTAGAACTTGCGGCGCGCTTCGTGGTCGTCGATGACCGCGAACGAGTTCGTCTCAGAGCCCGTCCCCGCGGTGGTCGGCACCGCGACCACAGGCAGGCCGGGATTGCGCTTCTTCTTGCGGTAGTCGAGGTCATGGAGCGGACCTCGGTTCTCAGACGCGAGAGAGATGGCCTTGGCGCCGTCAAGCGCGGTCCCTCCACCCAGTCCGAGGACCACTCTGCCTCTCGGGCTGTCGAGCGCGCGGGCGCCGGCCTCGATGTCCTCGATCCCGGGATTGGGACGCAGGTCGGAATAGACCTCGACCTTGAGACGCGCCTCGACGAGC
>DATNMQ010000105.1:0-45206 GCA_035602465.1 Candidatus Sulfotelmatobacter sp.
CGGTCAGATCTCAAGACCGACGTGGCCCGCTCCCAGCGGCCTTCGTAGTAGCCGCGGAAGTCGTAGTCGACGGCGGAGATCTTCGCCTGGATCGCGCCCCACAGCGTCCAGCCGACGTCGGACATGAGCGCGAAGAGGTTCATGCGGGCCAGCTGCGGGCGGTCCAGCCTTCCGAAGTAGGCCTCGCACAGGGCCGCACGCAGGTCCTGGTCGAACTCGGCCTCCTGGGCGGTGTTGCCGAGGTCGAAGCACGGGTCGTTGTTGCCGCTCAGCTCGTAGTCGACGATGCGCAGCGCCGTGCCGTCATCGATGAAGTTCTCGCTCAACAGGTCGTTGTGGCAGGGCACGCTCGGCAGCGCGCCGGCGCGCACCGCGGCCTCGATCCGGCTCACCGCCGGCAGCCAGTCGCGGTAATCCGCGGGAATCGTGACCCCGTGCTCGTCGACGATGCCCAGGTAGTGCTCGACGAGTCGAAACATGTCGAAGTCCTGCAGGAAGCGGGGGGCGGCGTGCAGGCGGCGAAAGGACTCGGCCATGCGCCCGGCCATCTCCGCTGATTGGAGCGTCTTGGCGGACATGGTCGGACCGGGGATGAACTCCAGCACCATCACGTCGAGATCCGGGATGTGCTCGAGCACGCGCGGGCCGATGCCCGTTGCTGCCGCGGCCTTGGTGTTGTGGACCTCGTTCGCGCGGTCGATCGCGAGCAGCTCTGTCGACTGCCCGGGCAGGCGCATCACCCAGCGGTCGCCGCCCGACTGGACGAGGTAGTTCTCGTTGGTCAGGCCGCCCGAGAGGGACGTGATGCTGAGGTCCCGGCCGCGCCACAGCGCGACGCGTGACGCCGCCCACTCAGCCTGCGTGCTCAACTGCCTGCTTAGCGAGGACTGCGTCGCGCGTCACGGTAGCAGGCACCATGCGGCCGAACACCTCGACCTCCACCTCGGCGCCGGGCTTGATCGTGACGGGCAGATACGAGTAGGCCAGGTTCTTTCGCACCGTGAAGCCGTACGCGCAGCTGCGCAATCGCCCGACCACCTGTCCGCCGGAATGCACCGCTTCGCCTCCGTAGATCGGCTCGTACTGCTGGCCGCCCACCGCGAGCGTGCGGAGCCTCCGCGACGTCTCGCGACGGATCGAGTCCCACTTGCCTGGGTGGATGCAGAAACCGAGACCTGCCTCGATGGGGTTGTCGAGCAGGCCCATGTCCGTGCCGTAGTAGCGGTACCCCTTCTCCATGCGGAGCGAGTCGAGCACGCGATAGCCGCCGGGGGTGATGCCGAGACCCTGTCCGGCCGCCGTCAGGCGGTCCCACACCTGACCGGCCACCGCGGGGTCGGCGTAGATTTCCCAGCCCAGCTCGCCGACGTAGGTGACGCGCTGCGCCCAGACCTCGAACCCGTCGATGCGAATCATCCGGCCTTGCATGAAGGGAAATCCATCCTCCGAGACGTCGCCGGGCGTGACGCGTCCGAGCACGTCGCGGGCGAGAGGGCCCCACATGCCGATGACCGACGTCTCGTCCGACGTCTCGCGAATCTCGACTTCCGGATCGCCGTCGCGCACCTGTATGCGCAGCCAGCCGAGGTCGCTGTTCACGTACCCGGCGCCGGTCACCAGGCGGAATCGGTCCTCGCCGAGTCGCGTGATCGTCACGTCGGCCGCGATGCCGCCGTCCTTCTCGAGCAGCTGTGTGTAGACGACCGAGCCCACCGGCCGGTCGATCAGGTTGCCCGACACCCGCTCGAGCAGCGGCAATGCGCCGGGCCCCGTGATATCGACCTTGCCGAACGAGCTCATGTCGATGATGCCCACCCGCTCGCGAAATGCCCGGTGCTCCTCGGCGAGCCGGTCGAAGTACGGCGGCCGCGCGAACCCGAACGCGCGCTGGTCGGCTCCGGCGCGGCGCCAGGGCTGTCCTGGTTCGAAGTAGTCGGGCCGCTCCCAGCCGTGCTTGACGCCGAAAACCGCGCCGAGGTCCTGCATCCGCGTGTGCAGCGCGCTCGTCCGCTTCGGACGGCCCCACTCGTCCGAGTCGTAGGGGTAGCGAAGGAGGTAGTAGTACTTGTAGGACTCGCGCGCGAGGTCGGCCGCGTAGCGGTGGTCGCGATGCACAGGGCCGAAACGCCATGGCCGGTACGGATACAGGTCGAGCTCGGTCTCGCCGGCCGTGATCAGCTCGGTGAGCGAGCGCCCGATGCCGCCCGCGCCGCCGAATCCGTTCAGCGAGAGCCCCGCCGCCATGTACAGACCGCGCACCCCGGGCACAGGGCCGACGAGCGGCCCCGAGTCCGGCGTCATCGCGTCCGGATGGCAGACGAGCTTGACGATCCCCGCTTCGTGGAGGAACGGAAAACGTCGCGCGGCGCCTGCGAGAAGCGGCTCGAAGCGCGCCTGGTCGGGGGGAAGGGATGTGCCTGCGTGGTCCCACGGCACGCCGTCGATCCAGCGCGCCACGGGGTCCGCTTCGTAGCCGCCCAGCACCATGCCGCCGGCCTCGGGCTTGCCGTAGACGAGGTTGTCCGGGTCGCGAAAGCACGGCATGTCGTGTGGCATCTCGTGGCCTGGGACCGCAAGCAGCGCCGCGTGCTGGTGGTCGACCGGCGTGGACACGACGAAGGCGCCGGCCATCGCCGCCACCTGCGGCCCCCAGATGCCGCCGGCGACGACGACGACCTCGGTTTCGATCCGCCCCTCGGCGGTCGCGACCGCGCGAATCGTGCCGCGCTCGGACACCTCGAGGCCCGTGGCGCGCCTCTGCGTGAGGATGCGGGCGCCGTGGTCGCGTGCCGCGGCGGCCAGCGCGTGGGTCGCCGTATGCGGGTCGAGATGGCCGTCGCCCGGTACCCATACCGCGCCGTACAGCGAGCTCTGCGAGATCACGGGCATCAGCCGCGCCGCCTCGTCCGCCGAGACGAGCTCCACCTCGAGCCCGATGCCGCGCGCGCGGCTCACGCCGCGCTGCAGCTCCATCAGCTGGTTCTTGCTGGAGGCAAACCGGAGGCTGCCGACCGTCTCGAAGATGCCGATCTCCTGGTACAGCTCGATGCTGTAGCGGCGGAATCGCATCATCGTCGGCGACGGGTTGAACTGAGTGACCAGACCAGCCGCGTGGCACGTCGAGCCGCTGGTCAGCTCGTCTTTCTCGAGCAGGACCACGTCACTCCAGCCGGCCTTCGCCAGGTGATAGGCGACGCTCGCCCCGGTGATTCCGCCACCGATCACGACGGCGCGTGCTCGTTCCAACTCTGCGCTGATCCTAGGGATCAAAACCTTACTCGGGGAGCGGTTGTTGTTTCGTCTCCGGCAGCAGGAACAGAAGCAGCGCGCCCGCGATCGCGGCCACGCCACACAGCTCGATCGCCCCGCCCAACCCGGTCGACGGCGCAATGGCAGCGACGAGCTGGAGGCCGGCAACGCTTCCAACCGACGAGGCAACGGCGCCCGCGGCCTCGGCGGTCGCGCGGGCACGCGTCGGATAGAGCTCCGCCGACCACGCGCCGAAGACTGGCGTCTCGGCGCTGGCGAATGCGCTCCACAGCACGTTGCCCAGGAAGAATCCGATCACTCCCGTGCCGAAGCTGAGGCTCGTCGCGGCGCCGGTGGCGATGGTGAGGGCGATGGCGGGCCCGCGGCGTCCGAAGCGGTCGGTGAGGTAGCCGCCGGCCAGATAGCACGTCGCCCCGGCCACGCCCGAGACGACGATCAGGGTGCTGATCGCGACCGGCGACATGCCGAGCGTCCGGCTCGCATAAACGGTGAACAGAAGGCCCGCGGGCTCGAGGAGCACGGCGAGGAGGCCGGTCATCGCCGCGAGGACGATGAGCCGCCTGCGCCACGGTGGCTGCATGAGAAGTCGGATGGCGGAGCCCGTGACGCGGACTCCAAGCCACGTCCTGCCTTCGGGCAGGAGCCACCAGATGAGCGGGGCGATGGGGAGGCCGATGCCGCCGGCGAGAAACAGCCAGCGCCAGTGCGGCGCCACGATCGGGTACGCGATGACCGTCACGCCCGTGCCGAATCCCGAGAGCAGCGCCAGCACGCTCACCGCCTGCCCGCGCCGGGCACGCGGCGCCTCTTCCACGATCAGCGCAGTCGCCACGCCGGCGACCAGCACCTCGAAGCAGACAGCGATCAGGCGCAGAAACGCGAGGTCGGCGAGGGTCGGGGCGAAGGCGCTCGCGAAGTTGGCGATCGAGAACCCGGCGACACCGACGGCGATCAGGCGGCGCCGGCCGAAGCGATCCGCCAGCGTCGCCAGCGGCACGGCGCCAAGCGCGCCGATCGCGAGCACCGAGCCGAGGTCCGAAAGAGCCGGGGTGCTGGCGTGGAAGTCGGTGGCGATGGCGGGGAGCGCCAACACCAGCACCGAACCGTCGAATGCTGTGAGCACCACCGCGGCCCCGGCCCAGATGAGCGTCACGCGCTGCCGGCGATCCAACTCCACCACTAGATGAATCGCATCTTTCTCAATAGATAGGGTCCGGGCCCGAGGAATCCGCACGTGGCCCCGATGTGTGCGAGCGAGACGCCGAGCAGCGACGCCGGTCCGGGGAGGAGCCAGAAAGCGATTCCGAAAGGGATGCCGACCAGCGCGGTGGCGAACGTATCGGGCCATGGCCACCGGCCGAGTCGGTGATAGACGACATAGATGGGGGTCGCGAGCGCGAATCCGACTGCGGGTCCCCACAGGTGGCCGATGCCGCCCTGCATCAGGCCGCGGAAGAAAGCCTCTTCGATCGGACCGTTGAGCGCGTAGAAGGCGGCTTGAAACCAGGCATCGCCGGCGGCGGCCGGCACACTCAGGGCGCCGCGGCGGCGCGTCAGGCGGAGCTGCACCCAGGCGGCCGCGGCGAACATGACCGGCGCCGCGATCAACGCAAAGACGAGCTGCGCAGCGACATTTCCAACACCTAACCCCAGCCAGCCGCCGCCGCCGCCCGAAATCCGGTACGCGATCGCATAGACAGCGGTGAAGGGCACGAGCCGGATGAGGATGTCGGTGCGCACCCATGCCCAGCTGTCTGGAATACGCGTCAGCAGCAGGCGCGTTGAAGCTGTTTGGGTGGTCATCTCAGAACCTATCAATTTCGAAGTCTTCTTCGACTACCAGTGTCCGTTCGTCTTTCGAGTGGCCGGGCTCCTCGATAGCGTGCGCGCTTCAGGTGAGCGGGACTTCAAGGTTGGCTGGCGGTATTTCTCGCTCACCCAGGTGAACTCCAATGATCATGGCTGGACCGTATGGGGTGCGCCGGCTGAGGAGAAGGTCCGGGGCCGGCTTGCGTTCCAGGCCGCCGAAGCCGCGCGGCGCCAGGGTGGATTCGACGCACTGCACGGGCCGCTCCTCGATGCGCGCCATATCGGCCGGCTCGACATCGATGACCGGGCAGTCGTCGAGGAGGTCGCGGAGCGTTCGGGGCTCGACATGGCACGGTTTCGCGAGGACCTGGCCGATCCGTCGATCCTCGAGGAGCTGGCACGCGACCACCGCCAGGCCACGAGCGAGCTCGGGATATTCGGCACGCCAACCTTCGTGTTCGAAGACGGCGCGGCCGCTTACGTTCGCCTCGCGCAACCGGTCAACGGCACATCACCGGTGGACGTATTCGACCGGCTCGTAGCGGTTGCCGCCAGTGAGCCGCGGATCCTCGAGATCAAGCGCCCGCGTCGACCTGACGTATGAGGGAAAACCCCTATGGTTTTCCCTCATCGGCCGGTCGCTTCGCGACGGGCCTGCTCCCATTCCGGTATACGGTTCGGCCTTCACTAAGCAGCCTTCCACCACATACCTCTGGGCGGCGTTTCAGACAAGTCGCGGCCGGGATGAACCCGGCCGCCAAGGCGACCCTGGTCTGACGTATGAGGGAAAACCCCTATGGTTTTCCCTCATCGGCCGGTCGCTTCGCGACGGGCCTGCTCCCATTCCGGTATACGGTTCGGCCTTAACTAAGTGGCCTTCCACCAGACACCCTCTGGCGGCGCTTCGGACAAAGTTGCGGCCGGGATGAACCCGGCCGCCAAGGCGACCCTGGTCAGGGATCGGCCGGCGCTCCCGATCAAGGTGAAGCGCTGCTCTAGGGCCCGTTTCGCGCGTAGATGACCACGCCGTCGACGGTCGCGACTTCGTGGTAATTGGAGGCCACGAGGCTTGCGAGGACCGGGTAATTGCTCATCGGGTACATCGAGAAATCGCTCCAGCCCGCTGCAGCGGTGTCGACGATCAGCGCGGGTGGGTTCGCCTTGAGGTCTGACTGCAGCAGGGGCCACACGTCGGGCGCGGTGTCCCAGTTGTTGGGAGCCAGCCCTGAACCGCGTGCGAAACCACGCAGGAAGCCGGGGAAGCGGCTGGACATCTTGCGGTCCGATTCGATGTAGAGGGCGGGCCAATCGCCCCAGACGAACACGCGATCACCCGGCGACGTGTGCGCGGCGATGTAGTCCGAGACGGCCTGGTGCTGCGGCACAGGCGGACGGTTGTCGTAGGTGAGAGGGTCGGCGGTGAGGTCGAACGCCCACCAGGCGACGGCGGGGATCACGATTCCCGCGACCGCTGCCGCGGCGACGATTCGTCGCAGGTGGAAATGCTCGAACGCGAGCGCCGCGAGGACTGCAAGCGGCCCCATCGCCTGGATGAAGTAGTGCCAGGAAAGGTGTCCCCCAGCCAGCGATCCGGCCATGGCGACTGCGAGCCATACGGCGACGAGCCGGCGCGTGACGTCGATGCTTCGCCACCGCGTCGCGAGGGCAATGGCCGCGATCCACAAGACGGCCATGTCGATGACGAATGGCAGGATGCTGTCCTTGGCGCGAAACCAGACCAGGCCGGGTGTCCAGTTGGTAGAGGCGTACCCGGTCAGTGTCTCGATCGTCCAGCGCCAGAACCCGGAAAGCGAACCGGTCAGCGCGATCAGGGCCGCGCCGCCCGCGAGACCCGCCGCCAGCCCACCGGCGAACAGCCCGGCCGCGCGCAGCCGTCTGCCCGGTGGTTCGAGCCACCAGAGCCCGACCGCAACGAGGATCAGGTTGATCGCCGCGGACTGGCGGAACGCCCCGGCGGCGACGAGCAGCAGGCCGCTCCAGAGCCACTCGCGGCGGAACATGAAAAGGACGGATGCCGTGAGCGGCAGCATCATGAAGATCTCGGTGTTCGAGGCCAGCAGCCTCGGATTCCCAGCCGCTGTCAGGAGGCCATAGAACAGCGCGGCGAGCATTCCGATTCGGGCGTTCGCCAGCCGCCGCACCAAGAAGAAGATGACGACACAAGTCGCCGCCATGGCCAGCAGCCCGATCGCGTGGACCGCCGTCATCTGGTAGTTCCCGAACACTCGGAAGGTCAGCGCGTAGCTCCAGTAGATCCCGGGCGGCTTGTTGTCGACCCCCCCAGAGTCGTAGAGGGCGCCGCCGGTGTTCATCAGGGCCGCGATCGAGCCGTAGATCGCCTCGTCGCCGTCGAGCAGGCGGTGGAAGAAGGCGGGCGCGTGCGCCAAGAGCACGAGCACGGCCACGAACCCCGGCCACACGGCCGCTGGGAGACGTGATGTCGGCTGCGCGGCGGGCATGCGTTGCGGGAACATAAGAATCGCTTTAACGGCGCTCCGGTACAGTCAAGCGGGGGAGGGCTTGAACACTAGATCACACGTGGCTGCTGACAGGAGAGGCTGGCTTGTGCTCGGCTTCGCCGTGGTTGCGACCGCCCTGGCGCTCGACATCGGGATCCGACACGACCCGATCAGCGTCGATTTCCACACCTACGTCGCCGCGTCGCAGGTAGGCCTGGAAAAGGGTTGGTCCCACATCTACGACCAAACCGTCGTCGAGCTCGAGCAGCGCGAGCTTGCGCCCGGTCAGAAGGCACAGCCGTTTCTCAGCCCGCCAACGGTGGCGTTCGTGACCATCCCGCTTGTCCCTCTTCCTTTCGACGTCGCCTACGTCGTGTGGGCCCTGTTCACGTTTGGCGCTTTCGCCGCGGCCCTCGCGTGGGCGGGTGTGAGCAAGGGCATCAGCCGCTGGATCTCAGTGATCGGCGCGCTGGCTCCGTGGTGGGTCATGCACGCGGTGAACGTCGGGCAGGTGGTCCCGCTCGTCGCCGCGGGCACGGTGGTGGCGTGGCGATTGACGCGCGAGAGGCGCGACCTCCTGGCGGGGGTTGCGCTCGCGGCGATATTGCTCAAGCCCAACACCGCGATGCTCGTCCCGTTCACGTTGTTCTTCGCGGGCCGCTACCGCGTCTTCGCCGGCTTTGCGGGCGCGTCGCTGGTCATCTTCCTCCTCGTCTTTGCGACGGTCGGCACGAGCGGCATGTCGGACTACATGACCCAGCTGCGCGGCCCGCTGCCCAAGGGCGCGGACGATCTCACTCTGCACGGGGCGCTGGCCGCGACCGGGGCGTTTGCGGCAGTCCTTCGCGTGGTCATCATCGCGGCCGTGTTCGCCGCCGCCTACAAGCTCCGCAAGTCACCCGGTCTCGTCATCCCTCTGGCGATCGTCGGGTCGCTGGTGGTCGCGCCCTACCTCCACGCCTCGGACCTGTGCATGCTCGCCGCCGCGGGATGGATGGTCTGGGAGGAGCGGACCACCCTGGCCTGGCGCATCCCGCTTGCGTTCCTCTGGGTTCTCGCGAGCCCCTTCCTTTATTTGAAGGGGGTGAGCCCGCAGCTCCGGCAGTGGCCGTGGCTCGAGCTCGCTCTGCTGCTCGCGCTCGTGATCGCCGCCTGGTTGCCCTTAACGGCGTGGGCTGACTCGAGGAGGCGAGCCCCCGCATAATCAGGTCGCCCGCGCCACCCCAGGGGGACCTGTGCCACTCGACATCGCTGAAATAGAAGGACCGCTTCGCGTGCTGGCCGGGCCGGGCACGGGAAAGACTCACGCGCTCGTCGACCTCTACGAGCAAGCGGTGAAGCGCGGCGTCGCCGGACGCGACCAGGTGCTCGTCCTGACGTTCTCGACCGGTGCGGCGGACGAGATCGCGCGTCGCATCGACGAGCGCCTCCACGACGACTACGGGGAGGCATGGATCTCCACCTTCCACAGCTTCTGCGCGAGGCTGCTGCGCGACAACGCGCCGGATCGCGATCGTTTGCTGCTGAACGGATTCCAGGAATGGGTCGTGATGCGTGAGGTGCTGTCGCACGTCGACCCTTCGTCGCTCGGCTCTCTCGACGGCGTGCGCAAATCGGATGCGTTCGCCCACGACCTCCTTGCGTTCGTTGCGCTCATGAAGCAGAACCTCGTGCACCCTTCGGCGCTTCTTCTCGCGGCCGAGGCGCGCGCGGGCGAGCGGCTGCGCGTGCTCGCGGGCGTCTACCAGGCCTATCAGCAGCGGATGCAGCAGTCGGGCATGTTCGACTTCCGCGACCTGATCTCCGGCGCCATCGAGCTGCTGCAGTCGAATCCGGCCTTGTGCGAGCGCCTGCGCTCGAAGTTCCGCCTCATCCTGGTCGACGAGTTTCAGGACGTCGACCCGGCGCAGTTCGAGCTGCTGCAGCTCATCGCGCCGCCCGCGAGGCGCCCCCGCCTGGTGGTCGTCGGCGACCCCGACCAGTCGATCTATGGATTCCGGGGCACGGTTCCGCGCCTCCTCAGCCATGAGTTTGGCGCGGTCTACGGTGCGGCGACGGTGCACCTCGACGTGTGCCGGCGCTGCTCCCAGGAGGCCCTCGATGCGGGGGAGCGGTTGCTGGGTGCGACGCAGCCCGGCCGCGCGGCGCGCCTGCTGCGCAGCGTGGCGGCTCCGACCGATGGCGCGTTTGTCGTGGCGCGCGAGGGCGACCCCGTCGACGAGGCGTTCTTCTGCGCGCGCGAGATCAAGCGGCTGCGTGCCGAATGGCCCGACCTCGCTTTGCGCGACTTCGCCATCGTGCTGCGCAGCACCACGGCGCTGGGTGGGCCCTTCGAGGAGGCGCTGCGCGCGCTCGGTCTTCCTTATGAGGTGCGCGGATGGGGGGCGACGGCCCGCAACGAGATCGTCCGCTTCCTGATCGGATACCTCGAGTCGCTGCGGCGCCCGGACGACCCCGACGCGTTCGAGGGCGCGCTCGCCTCCAGCGTCGGCGGCGTTGGTCCGCGGACCGTGAGCCGGCTTCGCGCCTTTGCGCTGGAGCGGGGACGGCCGCTGAAGAAGGTCATCGACCGCGTGATGTACGCGCTGGTCGCCCGCGACCCTGACCGCTATCCGCTGCCGTGGGGTGATGCGGCTCCGGCGGAGACGCGGCCGGAGCCGGAGTTCATGCCGTTTCTCACGGACGACGAGCTCGACAACCTTCATCGGGCGATGATGGCGCGCCACCGGCTGGTCGACCGCGCGCGCACGCTGCCCATCGCCTCTCTCGCGTACGAGGTGCTGATCGCGGATGGCGTGATGCGCCGCCTGCTCGACCTGGACCTCCCGGCGGATCAGCGCGCCGAAGCGATCGCGGACCTGCGGGCGGCGATCGAGGGATTGGAATCGATCGAGGTCGTGCACGAGCGGCTCCACGGGTCCAAGCCGCTCCTCGCCGACATCACCGGATCGCTCGACAGCCTGCTCGCCGGCGCGGCCGACGACACGGAGGCCGGCGCCGGGACGCGCGACGCGGTGCAGGTCATGACGGTGCATCAGGCCAAGGGGCTGGAGTTCGAGGTCGTGTTCTGCTCCGGTTTCGCACACGGAATCTTTCCGCTGGCGGCGCGGCCGCACCCGCTGCTCGACGCCGAGGATCGCTCGTGGCTCGAAGGATTCAAGGTCGGCTTCATGCCGTCGTGGCCGTCTGACCCCGACGGCCACCTCGCCGAGGAGGCGCGTCTCGCGTTCGTCGCCATGACGCGGGCACGGCGGCGCCTGTACATCACGTACGCCGACGCATACCTGCGCCAGGCGGGCAGGTCCGCGTTCCTCGACATGGCCGATCCCGACGCACAGGTCAGGGAGCTCACCAGGGCGTCCTCTCGCCTCGACCCGGCGGACGTGCTGCTGTCGCGCGAAGCCGAGGTGCTGCTCGCCTCGCATCCGGCGGCGCTGAATGAAGCGACACTGACCCGAGCAGGCGCGCTTGGACTCGACATCACCTTCTTGACCGGCGCCGAGTCGGGCGAGCCGTTCGAGCCATACGGCGGCGAGCGCAACCCGGCGTCCGTCTTGATCGACCATTTCAGCCCCACGACGCTCAACGACTATCTCAAGTGTCCGCGGCTGTACTGGTACAACCATCACCCGGGCCTCGTCGACGAGCCGAGGTCGGTGGCGATGGAGCGCGGTGGATTTCTGCACGAGGTGCTGCAGGACTTCCACGAGCACGAGGACGAATGGCGTCCGCTCGAAGCCGAGCAGCAGCGGCAGTGGCTCGAGGCCTCGCTCCAGCTGCACCTCGAGGGATACCTGTCGCGCATGGAGGGAGTGCTCGACCGGAAGCGTGAGGAGAAGCAGGTCCGTTCGCTGCTCGGCAACTACATCAAGGCGGTCACCGGTATGCAACTCATTCGCCGGCTCCGCACGCTGGCGGTCGAAAAACGCTTCCGCCTCCGCCTCGCCGTAAACGGCGAGGGTCTTGACGGAGTCGAGGTCGTGGGCAAGATCGACCGCGTCAACGACGTAGGCGATGGAGAGGTCGAGGTCGTCGACTACAAGACCGGCTCGGGCAAACCGATGCGCTTCGCGTACGACATGTACTTCGGGCCGGAGCTTCACGACGTGCAGCTCGCGCTCTACTACATCGCCTGCAAGGAAGGAGTGGACGAAGAAGGCAAGCCGCTCGGCTTTCAGCCGCGCTTCCTCTCTCTCTGGTATCCCAAGGACTGGGTGTGGGGCGGCATGCGGCAGGACATATTCAGCGTCGGCCGCCCCGCCGGCTTGAAGGAATACCGGGAGAAGCCGCTGACTGTGGACGATCTGGAGCGCAGCCGCGGCGTGGTCATGGCAGCGATCGAGCGCATCAAGGGGGGCCACTTCGAGCCCGCGCCGCGAGAGCTCCCGGGCACCTGCGTGACGCGGTTCGGCACCTGCCCGCACGCGGCCGTGTGTCCCTATGGAGGCGCTCCGCCGGAATGAGCACCACGCGCACGAAGGCGCCTGCGACACTCAGCTCCGAGCAGGCCGCGGCCGCGCACGCCGGGCCCGAGGGCGCCTTCCTCATCGCCGCGGGCCCCGGTACAGGCAAGACGTTCACCGCCACCGAACGCTTTTGCTGGCTCGTCGAGCAAGGCGTGCCGGCCGACCAGATCCTCACCGTGACATTCAGCGACCGGGCGGCCGAGGAGCTGAGGCAGCGGATCACGCTCGAGCTCGCGGCGCGGCGGCCCGACCTCGGGCCTCAGATTCTCGATGGTGCCGCCGGGCGCGCGCAGGGCGCACTAGACAACGTGTGGATAGGGACATTCCACGGCGTGTGCGCGCGATTGCTCGACGAGTTCGCGTATTTGGTGGGTGCGCCCCGAGAGCTCCGCGTCCTCGACGAGACGGCGCAGCGCCTCTTTGAGCAAGAGCTCGTCGCAAAGCTGCGCAGCGGCGCGGCGGCCCCGTTCGATCCCGACTCGTTCGCGGCACTGTCCGTCGACGACCTCGACGACCTGCTGCGCTCGGGTCTCCGCTTCCTGCTCAAGCTCAAGGGCCGGGGCATCGGCCCGGAGCGTTTTCATCGCCGCGCCGTCGACCTGCATGCGAACCATTGGGGCGGAAGGCCCGCGGCCTCGAACGGATCCGGCGGACCGGATCCTGCGCGCGCCGAGCTGGAGGCGATCGAGGTCCTGTTCACCGTCTACCGCGCATACGAGGACGCGCTTCACGCCAAGGGGCTGCGCGACTTCGACGACTTGATCCTCGAGGTGATCGACGCCCTCGAGCGCGTGCCCGAGTTTCGGCGGCGCTGCCGCGAACGTTTCCGCTATCTGCTGGTGGACGAGTTTCAGGACACCAACCGCATCCAGCTCGATTTCATCCGCCTGGCTTCCGCCGACGGCTTCGGCAACGTGACGGCGGTCGGCGACGCCAAGCAATCCATCTATGGCTGGCGCGACGCGGAGATCGAGAACATCCGCAGCCGGTTCCCCGCGCGCCGCCTGCCGTTGACGCACAACCGCCGTTCGTACCAGGGGATCCTCGACTGCGCGTCGGATTTCATCAGGCGCGACGCAGACTTCGCCTCCGAGCCTGACCTGGTCGCCACGCGAGGTGCCGGCGACGGCGTGCCGGTCAGCGTGCTGATGGCTCCCGACTCGCGCACCGAGGCGCGATCGGTGGCCGAGACCATCCGCCGCCTGCACGTCAGGGGGCGCGCGTTTCGCGAGATCGCGGTCCTGTCGCATTCCGTGCGGATGCTCCCGCGCGAGTTCGAGGACGAGCTTCGCCGGCAGGGTATCCCCTACGTGACGAGCGGAGGCTCGGGTTTCTTCGACCGGCAGGAGATCAAGGACGTGCTTGCCCTGCTCCGGCTGACCGAGAACCCGATGGACGACGGCGCGCTCGTGCGCATCCTGCAGGGGCCGATCGTGCGCCTGCCCGACCGCGGCATGTACGCGCTGGCTTCGCGCCGCTTCGAGCGCAAGGGGATGCGGCTGCGCGACTGCTTCGAAGAGTCGAGCCGGGAGGGGTTTCCCGAGATGGAGCCGAGGATCGCGGCGCAGGCGCAGCGGCTCATCGAGCTGACCGATCGAATCGGGGAGCTGCGAGACGCACTAACCGTGGCCGACATCCTCAACCGCCTGCTCGAAGAGAGTGGATATCTGAGATGGGCGGAACTTCGCGCCCAGCGCGACGGAAGCCCGCGCGCGCTGCTCAATCTGCGCAAGGTGTTCCAGCTCGCGGGGACATTCGAGCGCGACCTCGCGCTGGCGGGGGTCGGGGATTTCGTCCGCCACCTCGACCAGGTGATCGACGCCGAGCTGCCGGTTGGCGAGGCCGCCGAGGAGGGATCGGGAGTCGACGCCGTGTCGCTGCTCACGATCCATGCGGCCAAGGGACTGGAGTTCCCGGTCGTCTTCCTCGTCAACCTTCGTCCTCCCAGGCCGCGAGACACCGAGCGCCTCTTCTTCGACCCCGACAGCCTCGGCTTCGTGATGAAGAACTGGCGGGGAGAGAAGCATCCGCGGTACGTCGAGACCTCGCCGGGCGCGCCGGCGGTCGCCCTCGCCATCGGTGAGCGGAGGAGGATCGTGTACGTCGGGCTCACGCGCGCCAAGGACTCGCTCTACGTGACGGCGACGCGCGACGAACCGACGCCGCAAGAGGTCGGAGCCAACGGTCTCGACGAGCACGACCACTTCGCCGAGATCCTGAGCTGGGCGCTCGCGCATCCCGATGCGGCGGTCGTCGTGGAGGCCGAACAGCTCGAGCTGCCGGTGCCGCGAGCCGCCAACGGTCAGGTCCATGACGACCCCTTCGCAGTCGCGGCGGTGCTGGACAAACTCGAGCAAATCCGCGAGAGCGAGGCGCTCGCGCGCGGCCGTGCCGAGTCCGCGTCCGCGCCTGGGGTCGAGCTGAGCTTCTCGCAGCTGCACGACTTCGAGCTCTGCCCGGTCCGGTATCGCTTCAGCCACGTGTGGCGCGTCCCCGCGCCTCCCGATGAGCTGCAACCACGATTTGTTCGCGCCGCCGGCTCGAGCGAGCTGGGGTCGGCCGTGCACACCGCGCTGGCGGCGTGGCACAACACCGGCGGCGACCTTCTGGCTCAGTACTCGGGACCAGACCTGGGACGCGAGATGCTTCAGCGATACTTGGCGCATCCGCTCGCGGCGGTTCGCACGCTCGCGGTCGAGGTGGGCTTCAACATGGCGATGGGCCCCGCGCGAGTTCGCGGCCTTGTCGACCGCGTGTGCGAGTTCGAAGGTCGCACCTCGCTGGTGGATTTCAAGACCAACGCGACGCTCGATCACGCGTTGATCGAGGCCTACTCCCTACAGCTGCGCCTCTACGGGCTGGCGGCGCGCCGCGGCCTTCTCCCGGGGGGTGGCGATCCGAGGCTTCTCCTGTTCGACATGCGGCGCGGCGAGCTGCGCGACATCACGCCCGACGACGGGCTTGTCGAGGAGCGCGTCCTCGCCGCGTCCGCGCGGATCGCCGCCGGTGATTTTCAGCTCGGGCCAGAGCACGCCCAGCGGCCGTGCGCGCTGTGCATCTATCGACCCATCTGCGCGGATGCACGAAAAGTACTTTGAGCGCCGGCAGGTAAGAGAGGCGATCGAGTTCGCCGAGGCGGGCGGCGTCGCCGTGCATCGGAACTTCGACTCGTATCACGGCTCCACGATCCGCGGAATGATCCGGGAAAAACCGTTCCTGCATGTCATCGGGCTGCGTCCCGTGCTCGAGGAATGGGGCAGACAGCATGGCCTTCGGCCCGAGTGGATCCAGCCCGAAAAGCGCAGGAGAGTCGCCCACTACGACGTTTTCGGAGCCCCCGCCCAGGCCCTGATCGAGCGGCTCAGACCCCCTTCCTGAATTCATTGACGCGATGCGTTATACTGCGTCATGTAAGTCTAGGAGGTAATGAGATGAACACAGAATTCGCCGACACCGCAACCAACGTAGAGGAGTTCGCCGTGGGCGCCGCCAAGTCGGCCGCCAACGTCGCGTCCGACCCCATCGGCACCGCCCGCAGGCAGGTCAGAAGCTTTCAGCGCAAGGGCACACCGGCCGTTCGCCGGATCAACAAGCGCCTGAACGCATTGATCCCCGACAAGGTCACCCTCTTCGGGGTCGAGGTCAACGGAAAGCTGCCCGAGAAGGTGGCGATCAAAGGCCTGCAGCTCGTCAAGGTCCAGGCCCGCCGCCAGGACGTAGTCGGAGGCGTCGCCAAGCGCACGCTCCGCATCTTCAACGGCGGATTCAAGACGATCGCTCGGACCGCGACCCGGCTCGAGCAGGCAAGCGAGCTGGCGCCCCGGCGCCAGGCCGAGCAGCCGGCTCCTCTTCGCCGCGCACGCCGCAGCGCGACGCGCCGCCGCGCCGCATAGCCAGACCAACAACCGAAAGGGCGCCGTAACCGGCGCCCTTTTTTATGGGCTGACTCTTTTAATCCAGGCATGCCCTGGGTGGACGCGCTCCAGTGCCTCGGCCAGCCATGCCCTTGATGAGTCGTCGAGCAGCGGCAACACCTTGTCTAGATCCCCCTCATCCTTGTCGCGCTGGAGCCTCGCCTTGAAGAGAAGCGCGACCTCGGGCGCGATATATGGGAGCCCCTCAGGCGTTCGCCGCACCAACGCCGCGTATGGCAGCCGGATCGAGCCGTCGCGCCGGCATATCCAGGTATCGCCGTCGTGCGGCTCGCGAAACACGTCGAGCTTGTAGACTCCGCTCCGCGGGTCGCGCACCCAGGTTTGGTGCATTACGGCCATCGCGCGACCGTCCGATATCGGCCATCGCCGTCCGGCACCGACGATCTCGAACTCATACGCCGCGAGCGCTGCGCGAATTGCCCCAAAGTGAGCAGCCGGAACCGCGATTTCCGTGTCTTCGTGTTCGCGATACGGCGTCCCGGAGAAAAGGTCTAGCGCCCAGCCTGCGGCGAATGCCCACGGAGCATCGACGGCGCGCAGCCGTGCCGCGACCTCGAAGGGAGACCATGCCTCCCATCGAACATCGCCGGTCCGCTCCCCGCCCGGAGGCAGCTCTTCGTCGGCGGCGTCACGCTTCACGGTTCAAGTAGCCTTCACGAGGTCGATGGTCCTGTGCACCGGGTCGATCGCGTATGACTACATCCTCACCTTCAAGGGGCGGTTCAAGGATCACATCCTCCTCGACAAGACCCACATCCTGAACCTGAGCTTCCTTGTCGACGACCTCCAGAAGCGAAAGGGAGGCGTGGCCGGCAACTACGCGTACAACCTGGCCCTCCTCGGCTATCCGGCGGCCATCCTCGCGACCGCCGGCGACGACGCCCGGGAGTATCGGGACTGGCTCGCCGCGAAGGGCATCGACTGCAGCGGCCTGCGCCTGCTCGAGGGCGAGCTGAGCGCAACGGGGTTCACGACAACCGACATGGACGACAACCAGCTGACCGGCTACTACGGCGGCGCGATGTGGCGAGCCGGGATGCTCGGCCTGGACGACGCGCCGTCCGGAGTGGAAGCGGTGATCATCGGGCCCAACGACCCGGGAGCGATGCACCGCCTTGTCGCGGAATGCCGCGAACGCCGGATCCGATTCGTCTTCGATCCGGCGCACCAGCTCCCGATGATGGAAGGCGACGCGGTGATCGACAGCACCGACGGCGCATGGATCGTAATCGGCAACGACTACGAGCTCGAGCTGATCCAGCAGCGCACCAAACGAGACATGGCTGGCCTGCTCGAGCTGGCCGAGATCGTCGTCACGACCCTCGGCCGCCAGGGATCTCGCATCGATACGAGAGGGGGCACCGTGGAGATCCCACCGGCGCCGTCCGAGCACGAATCCGATCCCACCGGTGCGGGCGACGCCTATCGAGCGGGCTTCGTGGCGGGGCTCTTGCGAGGTCTCGACCTGGGCACCGCGGGTCGGGTCGCATCGCTGGCCGCGACGTACGCGGTGGAGCATGTTGGGACCATCGAGCACCACTTCACCCAAGAGGAGTTCGCGCACCGATACGCGGGGGCCTTCGGCCAACCTCTGCCGCCGCGGTTCTGGGGCGTCGCGGGCGGACAGTCAAGCTTGGGCTAGCATCGTCGCCAGATGCCTGCCAACGCCGTCGAAGTCGCCGACCTTCGCAAGTCCTATGGCCCTCTGCAGGCCGTCCGCGGCATCAGCTTCACGGTCGCCGAGGGCGAGGTCTTCGCGATGCTCGGTCCCAACGGTGCGGGCAAGACGACGACTGTGGAGATCCTCGAGGGATTCCGGCGCCGCGACAGCGGGCGCGTCTCGGTGCTGGGCTTCGACCCGGCGACCGGCGATCGACGGCTCAAGCAGCAGATGGGCATCGTCCTCCAGACGACGGGCGTGGATCCGTACCTGACCGTCGCGGAGACGGTCGACATGTTCCGCGGGTATTACCCACACCCCCGGCAGCGCGACCAGGTCATCGAGCTCGTGGGCATGACGGACAAGCGCGACTCGAGGGTCACCAAGCTGTCCGGAGGCCAGAAGCGAAGGCTGGACGTTGCGGTCGCTCTCGCGGGAGATCCACAGGTCCTGTTCCTGGACGAGCCGACCACCGGGTTTGACCCCGGGGCCAAGCGCAACGCGTGGGATGTGATCAAGGGCCTGGCCGAGCTGGGCAAGACCATCTTCCTGACTTCGCACTCGATGGACGAGGTTCAATTCCTGGCCGACCGCGTCGTGGTCATCGCGTCGGGCGAGATCGTCGCCGAGGGATCTCCGGAGACGCTGGCCGGGCGATCGAGCGCCGCGGCGCTGATCCGCTTTCAAATCGCGGACGCGTCTCGCTTGCCGGAATCCCTGCGCTCCCAGGCAAGGCTGGCAGGCGACGTCGTGGAGCTCGAAACCAAAGACCCAACGCGGATGCTTCACGAGCTGACCTCCTGGGCGGTGCAGTCGAACGTCTCTCTGGACGGGCTCGAGGTGACGCGTCCTTCGCTCGAGGACGTGTACCTCGAGATCACCAAGGACGCAGGCGCCCCGGGTGGTGAATCGTGAGGGACGTGAGGCTGGCCTTGCGGCAGGTCTGGTACATCAACCTGGCGTTTGTCCGCAATCCCGCCTCGCTGTTCTTCACCCTCATCTTCCCGCTGATGTTCCTTGTCATCTTCACGGTCATCTTCGGCAATGGGAAGGTGGAAGTGGCGCCAGGGCAAATCGTTCGTGTTGCCACCTTCTACGTGCCGGCGATCTCGGCCTTTTCGGTCATCACGGCCTGCTACACGAACATCGCGATCTCGCTCAGCTTCTCACGCGACTCGGGCGCGCTCAAGCGGATACACGGTTCGCCGCTGCCGGTGTGGAGCTACATGGCCGCTCGCGTCCTCCACTCCGTGGTGATCGCGATCCTCCTCGTCGGGATCTGCGCCGCGTTCGGCGCCATCTTCTACGGGGCGACGCTGCCCACCACGACACTGCCGGCGTTTGCGCTGACCCTGGTCATCGGGTCGGCGGTTTTCTGTGCCCTGGGCGTCGCGGTCACCGCGGCCATTCCGAACGCCGATGCGGCGCCGGCGGTGGTCAACGGCACCATCCTGCCGCTGCTCTTCGTCTCCAACGTCTTCATCCCGCTGCAGAATCCGCCGATGTGGCTGGACATCGTCGGCAAGATCTTTCCGGTGCGGCACTTTGCCGACGCGCTGATCGGCTCGTATTTCCAGCTGAGCGGCTCTGGGCTGCACACGAACGACCTGCTGGTGCTCGGCGCATGGGGGATTGCCGGCGTCGTGGTCAGCGCGCGGTTCTTTCAGTGGGAGCCTCGCGTCTGATGGCCACGATCTTCACCCAGATCATCGAAGGCAAGCTCCCGGCGCGATTCGTCTGGAAGGACGACGCGTGCGTCGCTTTTCTCACCAACCGGCCGCTGCGGCCCGGTCACGCACTTGTGGTGCCCCGCCGTGAGGTCGATCACTGGATCGACCTGGAGCCGGACCTGCTGGGCCGCATGGCCGAGGTCGCGCAGGCGATCGGTCGTGCGCAGATGGAGGGCTTCCAACCAGAGCGCATCGGCATGCTGGTCGCGGGCCTCGAGGTGGCGCACTGCCACTTCCACGTGGTGCCGATTCGCGGCGTCCACGATCTCGACTTCGGCAACCAGGACCCCGACCCAGACCCGGCAATGATGGATGGTGCGGCCGAGACGATCCGGCGCGAGCTGCGCAAGCGGGGGTACGCCCAGGTAGCCAGCTAGCGGTCGAGCATCTTCTCCAGCTCGTCGATGTGCATCTCGAGGTGCGTCACGAGCGGGAGGCGCGCCACCTCTTCTGCCGTCATCGTCGTGCCGGCATCGATTCGAGCGGCTTTCTGCAGCGACTGCGGGTCTGCGGTGCGCAGCGTGTCGATCGTGCGCGCGTGGTCCGCGAGCGACTGGACCAGCAGCTCGGCCGGTGGCGTCTGCGCCATCTGTTGACCCGCGGCATCGCGCATGTTCACCGCTTCGAGAAGGTTGAAATCCGGCATCTTGCCGCCGGCAATCCTGTGCACCAGCACCCCGTAGAACTTCGAGACGACCGCGATGTGGGCGAGGAGCTCGTGGGCATTCCAGCCATCACCATCGCCCTGCTGCGGCCGCACCCGTGGGCCTAGCTCGGCGAGGCGATCCGAGAGTCGCTGGAGGCGGTCCGCCAGGACGTTCCGGTCGCGATCGCGGTATGCGTGCATGAACGCGTTGACGTCGTCCATCGTGAATGCGGGGCTTTCGATCTTCATTCCTGTCTCAGACTAAGCGAGAATCGCCTTATGTGCTACGGAGATGAAGCCCGACCACCCTTGCCGCCGATCAGTGGAGCGGCCGCCGACCATGGCGAGATCGTCCTCACCGCGGCGGACGGCACGAAGTTCGCCGCGTACTTTGCGCGGGCGTCGAAACCGACCGGAGCCGGGATGGTCGTTCTGCCCGACGTGCGTGGTCTCCATCGTTTTTACAAGGAGCTCGCGCAGCGCTTTGCGGAGGCGGGCATCGACTCCGTGGCGATCGATTACTTCGGCCGCACCGCCGGGATCGGGGACAGAGGCGACGGATTCGATTTCATGCCTCACGTTCAGCAGACCACGCCCGAAGGCATTGCGGCCGACACCGCGGAGGCGATCGCCTACCTCAGGTCGAAGGACGGCGGCGCCGTGAAATCCGTTTTCACCGTCGGCTTTTGCTTTGGCGGATCCAACTCGTACAACCAGTCCGCCATGCAGAAGGAATTGGACGGCGCCATCGGTTTCTACGGCCGGCCCAGCCGAAGCGAGCCGTACATCGCGGAGATGAAAGCTCCACTGCTGCTGATGGTGGCGGGAGCGGACGCGGCGACGCCGCTCGACGTGTCGCGCGACTTTGACAAGGCCCTCACCAAGGCAGGCGTCGAGCACGAGACGCAGATCTACAAAGACGCGCCGCATAGCTTCTTCGACCGCGGCTTCGCGGAGTGGAAGGACGCGTGCGACGACGCCTGGCGGCGAATCCTGGCCTTCGTCAAGAAACACAGCTAGCCCTACCGGCCCTCACCCAAAACCACCCACCCGGGGGGTCCCGATGCGACGCCGGCGAGAATACGGGCCGGACGGCGTCGGCGCCAATAGTGTCTTAACAGGCCCTTCGACGTCGTGTCCATCTGTGGGCTGGTCCGTATAGTCGTGCCCGATGGCAAAAGTGGCCCCTAGGTCCAAGTCGGCCCGAGTGGCGCCCCAGCTTCCACCGGCCCTCATCGCCGAGCTCGAGGCGCGCCGCGCCGGGATGGCCAGGCACATGGCCCGTGCGGTGGTAGGGGTCGTGCGCTGGGACGCGTCCACCGGCGTGCCACCCCAGCGCGACGCGATCGCCCGCGCCTGCGAGGCGGGCCTGGACCTGTTCCTCGCCACCGCTCGGCAGGCCCGGCCGGCGACCCAAGAGGAGCTCCGTCGCGTGGCCCAGCTCGGCATCCTGCAGGCGCGCAGCAGCCAGTCCGTGGAACCGATCCTCGCCGCGTACCGAATCGCTGCTCGCGTCGCGTGGGAGGAGATCCTTCGCGCGTCGCACGGCCACCCGGAGGCGACTCCCGAGGGAATCATGCTGATCGCCAACTACGTCTTCGCCGCGCTCGACCAGGTCGCGGCGGAGGTCACGAAGACATACCTCCACGCGCGAGAGCAGCACATGCAGCGCGGCACTCGCGCGCACGCGCGGCTCTTCCACTCACTCATCAGCGACAACTTCGACTCCGAGCTGGAGCTCCAGCGCCAGGCGCTCGCAATCAACACACCTCTGATCGCCACCGGTTACGTGGCGGTCGTGTGCAAGCTGGTCATGGGCAATCGCGACGGTGAACGTGGCGGGCAGGCCCTGTCGGAAGTCGCGGAATCGCTCGACCTCCGGCGCGGCACCCTCCTCCTTGCCACCGACCCCAGCACCCTGGTCGTGCTGTGGCCGACCGAGACGCTCGCCGACGGCGAGTCGGCGCGTGAATTCGTGACCCGGCTCCAGGCACAGGTGACGCAGCGTGCCGGCAACCTGGGAGCCCGAGTGCGGGCTGCCATCGGCGGTTACCACGTCGGCCTGCATGGAGTGTCCCGCTCGTACCTCGAAGCGCAGCAGGCGTTCGAGGCCGGCCGCAAGCTCCGGCCCGAATCAGTCGTCCACGGCCACGACGACGTCATCCCCCAGCTGGTCCTGGCGCAGAACCCGCTGCTCGCCGAACGGTTCGTCAACCACACCCTCGGCCGCCTGATGGATCCGAAGGTGCGCAACCGGGGCCAGCTGCTCGAAACCCTGGAGGCCTACCTGGCCCGCGGGAGCGTCAAGGACGCGGCGGCCGCCTTGAGCCTGCACCGCCACACGGTGCTCTACCGCCTCGAGAAGCTGCGCGAACTGCTGGGTGGCGACCTGGAGTTGCCTGCCAACCGTCTTCGCCTGCAAATGGCCCTCGACATGCAAAAGCTGCTGTAGACGCATCCTTGGACTCGGTGTCCAAGAACTCATCCAGGTTTTGCCACCTGGCAACGCTGTCTATTGGCCCTTGCGTCCCTATGCTGGATACATGACATCTGAAAACGGGCATCGTCGCGTGGCCGTCACCGGCATGGGTTTCATCACGCCGATCGGCAACGACCTGGAAACCGTCTGGTCGAACATGATCGAAGGCGTTTCCGGCGTCGGCAGGATCACGCGCTTCGACACGACCAACTTCGACACCAAGATCGCGGCCGAGGTCAAGGGCTTCAACGCCGAGGAATACATGGATCGCAAGACCGCCCGCCACATCGGGCGCTACTGCCAGTTCGCCCTCGCCGCGTCGAAACAGGCGCTGGCCCAGGCGAACCTCGATCCGGCCGAGATGAACCCGGATGACGTGGGCGTGATCGTCAGCTCGGGCATCGGCGGCATGGAGGAGATCGAGAAGAGCCACACCGCACTCATGGAGCGGGGTCCGAAGCGCATCAGCCCGTTCACCGTGCCGATGATGATCGCGGACATGGCGGCCGGCATCGTCGCCATCCACACCCACGCGGGCGGACCCAACTTTGCCATCGTGAGCGCCTGCGCGTCGAGCGCCAACGGCATAGGCGAAGCGTCAGAGATCATCAAGCGCGGCGACGCAATCGCCATGCTGGCGGGCGGCTCGGAAGCGACGATCACCCCCCTCACGATGGGCGCGTTCTGCCAGATCAAGGCGACGAGCGAGCGCAACGATGAGCCCGAGAAGGCCTGCCGGCCTTTCGACCTCGGCCGCGACGGATTCGTCATGGGCGAGGGCTCGGTGATGTTCGTCCTCGAGGACATGGATCACGCGAAGAAGCGCGGCGCCAGGATCTTCGCGGAGATCGCTGGCTACGGCGCGACCGCGGACATGTACCACTTCACCGCACCGCAGCCGGAGGGCAAGGGTGCGATGCGGGCCATGCGACGCGCTCTCGAGAAGAGCGGCGTCGACCCGAACGAAGTCGGCTACGTCAACGCCCACGGAACCTCGACCAAGCTCGGCGACGTCGCGGAGACCAAAGCCATCAAGGCCGTCTTCGGAGACCACGCGCGCGAGCTCGCGGTCAGCTCGACCAAATCGGTCCACGGCCACCTGCTCGGCGCGGCAGGCGCGATCGAGGCGGCGGCCTGCGTGCTGGCGATCAATCGCGGTTTGCTGCCCC
Organism: Candidatus Sulfotelmatobacter sp.; assembly: GCA_035602465.1. Classification (GTDB taxonomy): domain Bacteria; phylum Chloroflexota; class Dormibacteria; order Dormibacterales; family Dormibacteraceae; genus 40CM-4-65-16. Next base: position 23,645 of record DATNMQ010000105.1, read on the forward strand.
CGACCATCAACCTGGACGATCCGGATCCTGAATGCGACCTCGACTACGTACCCAACAAGGCGCGCAAGGCGGACGTCAACGTCGCCATCTCGAACTCGTTCGGGTTTGGCGGCCACAACGCGACCCTCGTCATCAAGAGAGCCCCCGCGGCCGATACCAACTAGGAGGAAGGATTGCCCATGGCAGCCCAGCTCAACTTCAAAGAACTTCAGGACCTCTCGGCGGAGATCCTCGGCATCGACCCGGACCAGGTCCAGATGGACAAGAGCTTTCAGCGCGACCTGGCCGCGGACTCGCTCGACCTGGTCGAGCTGATCGCCGCGATCGAGGACAAGTACGACGTCGAGCTGTCGGAAGAGGAGCTCGCGAACATGAAGACCATCGCCGACCTGTGGAAGTTCCTGGAGCAGAAGACCGCCGAGCGGCTGGAGGCATAGCGCTCATGGCCATCACGACCAGCTACCGCACGAGGTCTGACGCCGTACCTCTTCGCTCATTCAAGGCGAAGGGTCGGCCGAGCGCGATCGCGGGCGTCGGCGTCTACGCGCCGGAGAAGATCATCTCCAACTTCGATCTCGAGAAGATGATGGACACGTCGGACAAGTGGATCACCGAGCGCACCGGAATCCACCGCCGCCATATCGCGGAGCCAGGGACGACCACCTTCGAGGTCGCGACCAAGGCCGCGCGCGCGGCGCTCGACGCGGCCGGCATCACCGCCAAGGACCTCGACATGATCCTGGTCGGCACGTCTTCACCGGACGGGCCGTTTCCGTCGGTCGCCTGCCGCGTCCAGAACGAGCTGGACGCCCCGGGCGCCGTCGCATGGGACACCCTGGCGGCTTGCACGAGCTTCGTCTACGCGCTTTCCATCGCCGACGCCTACATCGCGACGGAGCGCGCCGACACAGTGCTCGTGGTCGGCGCCGAAGTGCTGTCCCGAATGCTCAACTACTCGGACCGCGGCACCGCCGTCATCTTCGGCGACGGGGCCGGAGCAGCGGTCGTGCGTGCCGCCCCGAAGGGCGCCGGCTTTCTGAGCTGGTGTCTGGGCTCCGACGGGCGAGGCTACGCGCAGGTGACCGCCGGCAACATCGAGAAGGGCGCCTACGCGGCCAAGGACCCGGCGCCGTTCATCGACATGGTCGGACCCGACGTGTTCAAGTTCGCAGTCGACATCTTCATCCGGCAGGCGAACGAGGTTTGCGAGAAGGCGGGTGTCGGACTCGACCAGATCGACCTGTGGGTTCCGCACCAGGCCAACTTCCGAATCATCGACGCCGCGGCGCGGCGGATCGGCCTGCCGCTCGAGCGCGTCGCCATCAACATCGACGAGTACGGCAACACTTCCAGCGCGTCCATCCCGCTCGCGCTCGAGGAGGCGATCCGCAAGGGGCGCGTGAAGAAGGGCGATCACGTGTTGCTCGCCGGCTTCGGGTCTGGCCTCACGTGGGGCGCCACGCTCCTCAAGTGGATGTAACTATGAGAGGGAACCGCGGGTTCCCTCTCATCGTCGCGTCGGCAAAGCCGACCCGGCCTGGCGGCCGGGCAAGCGCGCCTGCTCTCCCTCCCCAAGAAGGAAGAACTGATGATTAGTCTCAAAGGGCCGATCGCGCTGCTCTTTCCCGGCCAGGGCGTGCAGAAGCCTGGCATGGGCAAGAACCTCTACGACCGCTACCCCGCCGCACGACGGGTGTTCGAGCGCGCCGAGGAGGTCCTCGGGATGCCGGTCCGGAAGCTGTGCTTCGAGGGCCCGGTCGAAGAGCTGAACCGCACCGATGTCATCCAGCCGTGCGTGATGACGGTGTGTTGGGCTGCCTACGAGGTGTGGCGCGAGAGCTACGGCCTGGAGAACGTCAGCGTCACGGCCGGTCACAGCCTCGGTGAGATCGCATCCCTCGCCGCCGCAGGGGCCATCCCGTGGGAGACCGCCCTGCTTCTCGTCAAGGAGCGCGGCCGCGTGATGGCGGAAGCCGCGGGTGAGCACGTCGGCATGATCGCCATAGTCGGGCTCGACGAGGCCGAGGTCGAGCGCATCCGCGAGGAGGCCGCCCGCCTCGGCAAGCTCTGGATCGCCAACCGCAACGCGGACGTGCAGTTCGTCCTTTCCGGCGAGATGCCCGCGATCCATGAGGCCGAGAGGCTGGCTCTCGCGGCCGGAGCTCGCCGCGCGCTGATCCTCACCATCCCCCTCGCAGCGCACACGCCTCTGATGGCGGCCGCCGCGGCGGCCTTTCGCAAGGCGGTCGACCGCCTGCAGTTCAAGGCTCCGTCGATCCCGATCCTCGCCAACGCGTCGGGCGAGGCGCTGCGGACGGCGGCAGCCCTGCACGACGAGCTGCGGCAGCAGATGCTGCGCCAGGTCGACTGGGCGCGGACGATGGTCTCGATGCGCGCCATGAAGGTTCGCACCGTGGTCGAGCTGGGTCCGGGACGGGTGCTGGCGAGTCTGGCGGCCAAGCACATTCCAGGCGTCGACACCTGGAACGCGGAGGAGCTGTTCATCGACTACGCAGGTCCGACCACGGCCTGATGCCAGACCTCGATGGCAAGACCGCGCTCGTCACGGGGGGCGGTAAGGGCATCGGCCGCGCGATCAGCGTGGCGCTCGCTGAGATGGGCGCGCGGGTGGTGGTGAACTACCGCTCCGACAAGGCTGCCGCCGAGGAAACCGCCGCCTCGCTTCCCAACGCGATCGCCCATAAAGCGGACGTGGGCGATCCGGCGCAGGTAGAGGCCATGGTCAAAGCTCTAGGCCGTGTCGACGTGCTGGTCAACAACGCGGGCGCCGTGCGCGACAAGCTGCTGATCCAGATGTCGCCGCCGGATTGGGAGGACCTGATCCGCACCGACCTGCTGTCGGCGTTCGCCACGACCAAGGCTGCCATCATGTCGGGAATGATGCGTGCGCGCTGGGGCCGCATCGTGAACATCTCGTCCATCGTCGGGCTGACAGGGAACGCCGGCCAGTCGAACTACGCCGCGGCGAAGGCAGGCTTGATCGGCTTTACGAAGTCGATCGCGCGCGAATACGGGTCGCGCAACATCACGTGCAACGCGGTCGCACCGGGCTACGTGCGAACGGAGCTCACCTCCGGCTCGCTCACCGACGAGATGGTCGGCGAGCTCGTGAAGCTCACGCCGATCAAGCGCGAGGGGACGGCGGAGGACGTTGCCGCGATGGTCGCTTTTCTCTGCTCTGAGCGCGCGGGCTTCATCACCGGCCAGGTGATCGCGGTCGACGGAGGTCTCTCACTGTGAGTGTCCGCCCCCGGAAGTTCCTTGCATCTTCGCGTCCTAGGCTGCCGGGCGCCTTCGGCGCTGAAGCCGGCGTCAAGGGACCCGGCGCTGCGTCGCTGCCCCCGCTACCCACGGCGCGGGGACCCCAGCACGGATGCGCTCCTAGCCGCGCCACCCTTTCCTTGGCTCCGGCCGCCGATGACGCGAATCTGCGGCGGAATTCCGAGGTCGGACACTCTTGATCGCCGAGAACCCGCACCGCGAGGTTGCGATCCAGGGCAGCCGCCTGCCCGATATCCTGCTGCCGACCAACTGCCCGGGTTGCGGAATCGCCCTGGACGTGAACGAGTTGCGCGAGCACAACTTCGTCTGCACGCAATGCGGTCACCACTTCCGCTTGGGCGCCGACGTTTGGATCTCGCTGATCGCGGACAGCGGCACCTGGCAGGAGCGGTGGACGGACGTCCGCTCTCACGACTTGCTGAACTGGACCGTGCCGAAGCGCTACCAGGAAACGGTCGAGACGCTACTCGAGGAAGGCCTCAACGAGGCGGTGCGCACCGGAACGTGCACGCTCGGCGGGCGTCCGATCTGGCTCGCCGCGTTCGACTTCGGCTTCGTCGGCGGAACGCTTTCGATCGTCGCGGGCGAGCGTCTCGCGCGCGGCATGGAGCAGGCCACGTCATCAGGCATCCCCTACGTGCTCGTGTCCGCATCGGGCGGCGCTCGCATGCAGGAGGGCGTGCTTGCCCTCATGCAGCTGGCCAAGGTCAACGCGGCGGTCGGGGGCATGCACGCAGCGGGGGTCCCCTATATCTCCGTCCTCACCGACCCGACGTTCGGGGGCACGGCCGCCTCTCTCGCGCTGCTGGGTGACATCAACATCGCCGAGCCCGGCGCGGCGATCGGTTTCACCGGTCCGCGCGTGATCAAGCAGGCGACGTATGCGGACTTGCCGCCCGGATTTCAGAGCGCCGAGTTCCAGCTCGCGCACGGACAGGTCGACATGGTCGTCCCACGGACTGAGCTCCGGCCTTTGCTGGCGCACCTCCTGGAGATGTATCTGTGAGCGTCTGGGAGATCGTCGAGCTGGCGCGGCACCCGGATCGCCCTTACTCGCTCGACTACATCCGCCGCCTTGCGCCGGACTTCATCGAGCTGCACGGCGACCGCCTCTCCGCGGACGACCCGGCGCTTGTCGGAGGGATCGGCACGTGGCACCGCCGCACGACGATGTTCCTCGGCCACCAGAAGGGTCGCAGCCTCAAAGAGCGCGTAGCTCGGAACTGGGGAATGATGCATCCCGAGGGATACCGCAAGGCACTGCGACTTGCGCATCACGCGGCGAAGTTCGGCTTCCCGATCGTCTCCTTGATCGACACGCCCGGCGCCTATCCCGGGGCGGGCGCCGAGGAGCGAGGAATCGCGGCCGCGATCGCTCAGGCGATCATGGAGTGGTTTCGGATTCCAGTCCCGATCGTTGCGGCCGTCATCGGCGAGGGCGGAAGTGGCGGCGCGCTCGGCATGGGAGTGGCGGACAGGGTGATCATGCTCGAGAACTCGATCTACTCGGTCGCCTCGCCGGAGGCGGCCGCCTCGATCGTGTGGCGCGACAACTCGCGCAAGGTCGAGGCTGCGGAGCAGCTGCAGCTGACCTCGCGCGAGATCGTCGGGATGGGCGTGGTGGAGGAGGTCGTGCCGGAGCCTAAGGGAAGCGCCAGCGCGGACTATGACGCGGCGGCCCGGGCGCTTGACGAAGCGCTGTGGCGACATATGAAGCCGCTGCTGGACGAGCCGTCGGCGCAGCTGCTGCAGCATCGCCACGACCGCTTCCGCTACATCGACTCACTCATTCAAGCGGAGCCGCACTTCGGCCCAAAGATCGACTAAAGGCGCGGGTGAGGACTGCCGTCCTCCCCCGCGGGACCCCCTCCTGCTTGGAGTCCATGCAACGATGGGAGGCGTTTGGAATCTGAACGTCCGGAGACGGCCGGGATGAACCCGGCCTGCAACCGCCATCCGTCTGGGTGATTAGGTGCGAGTAGTCGTGCAGCGCGTGGCCTCCGGCTCCGTGAGCTGGGAGGCCGCCGGTACTGAGCACGTTGCAACCACCGGGCACGGTTTTGTGTTGTTGGTGGGTGCGGCGGCGGATGACGATGAGAACAACGTGCGGCGGCTGGCGGACAAGGTCGTCGAAATGCGCGTGTTCGCCGATGAGGCGGGGAAGATGAACCTGAGCCTGGTCGACGTACGGGGCGCGGCTTTGATCGTGTCGCAGTTCACGCTCTTCGCCGACATGAGCCGGGGCCGCCGCCCGAGCCTGCTCAAGGCCGGCGATCCTGCCCGCGCCGAGCAGATGTACGAGGTCTTCGTGCAGCGCGTTCGCGAGCGCGGAATAGAGACGCGGACGGGCAGCTTTGGTGCTGACATGCGCGTGGTGATCGAGAACGACGGTCCCGTGACCCTCGTCCTCTCCACCGACGAGTGGCCGACCCGTGTCTGAATCCCGACGCGGCATGATGCCCTACGCGGCGCTGATCGGCCTCGCCCTGATCTGGGGCGGCTCTTTCCTCGCGATCAAGGTCGCCGTGCGAGACATGAGCCCCGAGATGGTGCTTCTGTCTCGCTCGACCTTCGGACTGCTCGGTCTCGCCGTGATCGTCCGCGCGATGGGTCGCCCGCTCTTCAGCGCCGGGTGGCGCCGCCGGGTCTTCTCGTTCGGCTTCATGGCCGTCACCAACGCAGTGATCCCGTGGATCTTCATCGCGTGGGGTGAGGAACGGATCAGCAGCGGACTGGCCAGCATCCTCAACGCCACGACTACCCTGTGGACGGCGGCACTCGTCTACTGGGTTGTGCCGTCCGAGCGCCCGAGTTTCGTCAACTACATCGGGGTGCTGCTCGGATTCGCAGGCGTCGTCGTGCTCGTCTACCCGGACCTCTCGGCGCACGGCGTCACCGGCAACTTCTTCGGCGCGATGGCGGTGGTCGTCGCGTCGCTGTCGTACGCGATCAACGCGATCTACCAGCGTCGCAAGATGCGTGAGGTCAGCATCTTCGAAGTCAGCCTCGGGCAGCTGGTGGCGACGGTGCTCATCGCGATCCCGCTCGCAGCGCCCACCCTGCCGCAGGCTCACTTCCACCTCGCGTCAGTCGCCGCAGTGGTCGCCCTTGGCGTCCTCGCCACGAGCGTCGGCTGGGTCCTTTACTACTTCGTGATGAACACTCTCGGCGCGGTTCGCGCGGCGGGCGTGACGCTGCTCGTCCCGGTCACCGCCGTGTTCTGGGGTGTCGTGCTGCTGCGTGAGAGCCTGAGCGTGCCGGTCGTGGCCGGCATGCTGGTGATCCTGGCCGGCATCGTCCTCAGCAACCTGCGACGTTCGCCGCGACTCGAGCCTGCGACCGAGCACGACACGGCTGCCGCTTGAGCCGGTTCCTGGAGGAGCACGCGGAGCAGGTTCGCCTCGCGGCGGAGCGGATCCGGCCGCACATCCGCAGGACGCCGACGCTGAAGGCCGACCTTGATCCGGACCTGCGACTCAAGCCTGAATGCTTCCAGGTCACGGGCTCGTTCAAGCCGCGCGGCGCCTTCAACGCGGTGCTTTCCTTGATCGCGAGCGGGAAGCGGCCGAAGGGCGTGATCGCAGTGAGCTCGGGGAACCACGCGCAGGCGCTCGCCCTGGCCGCGGCGACCGCGGGCCTGCCCGCGCTGATCCTGATCCCCGAGGACGCTAACCCCGCCAAGGTGGCGGCAACCCGCGCCCTCGGCGCGGAGGTGATGCAGGACGGGATCACCTTTGCCAACCGCGAGCAGCGGCTGCGCGAGGTGATGGCGGAGCGCGGTCTCACCCTGGTCCATCCTTTCGACGATTGGGACGTCATCCACGGCCAGGGCACGGTCGCGCTCGAGCTGCTTGCGGATGCGCCCGACCTCGAGGTGATCGCAACGCCGGTCGGTGGCGGCGGCCTGCTGTCGGGCACGGCGATCGCGGCCAAGCACCATCGCTATTCGATCAAGGTCATCGGCGTCGAGCCGGCGCAGGCGGACGACGCCTTCCGGACATGGAAGACGGGTTCGATCCAGACGCTGCCTGCCGCGCCGACGACGCTCGCCGACGGCGTCCGCACGACGGCAATCGGCGAGCGTAACTTCGAGGTCATGTTCGTCAACCGGCTGGTGGACGAGGTGGTCACCGTGACCGAGGACGAGATCGGCGCAGCGGTCAGAATCGCCTGGTCGCGCCTGCACCTGGCGCTCGAACCGACGGGCGCCCTACCGCTCGCGGCTTATCTCTCAGGCAAGCTGCCCAGCGGCCGCGCCGGGCTCGTCCTCAGCGGCGGGAACGCGAACCTTCGAACGGTGGCTACACTGCTCGGCACCCCATGATCCCGGTCAAAGAGGTGATGACGCGGAACGTGATCACGTTTCGCGAAGACACGCCGATCGAAGAGATCGCCGCAACGCTCATCGCCAAGCGCATCACCGGCGCGCCTGTGCTCGGCGCCGAAGGCCACGTCGTGGGGATCGTCTCCGAGACTGATGTCTTCTCCAAGAAGGGGAAGACGGCCCGGGAAATCATGAGCCCGCGTGTCGTCTCCGTCACGGAGGAGACCGGCATCGACGAAGCGGCGCGCCTCCTGATCGGGGAGCGCATCCGCCGCGTCCCGGTGATCAGAGGCGGCAAGATGGTCGGCCTCCTCAGCCGGTCCGACGTGCTCGATTTCTTCGCCAAGACGCGCTGGACATGCGCGGTTTGCGGATGGTGGGAGCGCAGCCTGGAGCGGCCGGCGCGGTGCTACTCGTGCTCGAGCACGGAACTTCGCCTGGAGCGTGCCGATCCCGGCCACTGATCACCCCACGAAGTCAGAGGCTTCGCCGTGACTTCGCGGGGACCCCGTTTGGAGAGGCTTTCGCTCAAAGCCCAGAGCTTCACCGAGTCCGTCATCCGGGAGATGACGTGGCTCAACCTCCAGCTCAACGGTCCGGAGAGGGCCGTCAACTTCGCGCAGGGATTCCCGGACTTCGACCCCGACCCCAGGATCCTCGACGCGGCCGTCGCCGCGCTGCGCGAGGGGTTCAACCAGTACGCCACGACGTGGGGCGCGCCCGCCCTGCGGGCCGCGATCGCGCACAAGCAGTCCGCGGCCTGGGGGCGCAGCATCGATCCCGAAACTGAGATCACCGTCTCGTGCGGAGCGACCGAGGCGATGATGGCGGCAATGCTCGCCGCGGTGGATCCGGGCGACGAGGTGATCGTCTTCGAGCCGTTCTATGAGAACTACGGCCCCGACTGCGTGATCAGCGGCGCCGTGCCTCGCTTCGTCGCGCTTCGCCCGCCCGATTGGTCGTTCGACGAGTCGGAGCTTCGTCGAGCGTTCAACGCAAAGACCCGCGCGATCGTCGTCAACACGCCGCACAACCCGACGGGAAAGGTATACACGCTTGCCGAGCTGAAGCTGATCGCGTCGCTGTGCGTCGAGCACGACGCGGTCGCGATCACGGACGAGATCTACGAGCACCTGGTCTATCGCGGCCGCCACGTGAGCATCGCAACGCTCCCTGGGATGGCGGACCGCACCATCACGATCAGCGGCGCCAGCAAGACCTATTCGGTCACCGGGTGGCGCATCGGTTGGCTGATCGCGCCGGCTTCGCTGTCGTCGGGGATACGCAAGGTGCACGACTTCCTCACCGTGGGCGCCGCGCATCCGCTGCAGATCGCGATCGCGTCGGCCCTCGAGCTTCCCGCGTCCTTCTATGTGGAGCTGCTCGGCGACTACCGCGAGCGGCGCGACGCGATCGTCGACGGCCTGCGCGAGTGCGGTTTCGACCCCCTGGCTCCGGACGGCGCGTACTACGTGATGGCTGGAATCGCGTTATATGGGACGGACGACGACGTGGCGTTCGCACGACGCCTCATCGAAAGGGCAGCGGTCGCGACCGTTCCCGCGTCGAGCTTCTACCACGACCCGGCGCTCGGCCGTGGTTATGTGAGGTTCAGCTTCCCGAAACGACTCGAGACGATCGAGCGCGGGCTCGCGGCGCTGCGCACTCTGCGGCCTTAACAGGCAGGGTTTTTTCCGCGCCCGTCGACCCTTAGCGTGGCCTCATGCGCAACTTGATCCGGTCTCCCCTCATGTGGATGGTCGTCGTCGAATTGATCATCGTCGGCGCCCTCGCGGTGGTCGCCTGGAACGTGGTGGCGTCGGCCATCCGGCCCAGCTTCGCCTCGCCGATGACGCTGCCCGGCGACGCCGGCGGGGCATCACCGTCGCCGCTGCCAGATCTCCCCGCCACCGGCCCGGGTTCCTCGCGCGGTCCACTGCCCGGGCTGAACGTTGACAGCGGGTTCTGGCAGCAGAGGCTCGCCCAGCTCAACCGCGACCAGACGCTGCTCGCACAGCTGGAGTGGCGAATCGTCCACAGCGCCATGGACGCGGCGCGGCGTTACGTGCAGACGGTCGTCCTGCCGGCGGTCCAGCATGCCGAACACGCCGGGGCTCAGGCCTTGACTTAGCTCAGCCTTTTTCGGACGACATCGTGACGTTGCCGTTCAGCGTGGCGCCGTCCTCGACCGTGAGCCGGCTCACCTTGACGTCGCCGTTCAGCCGGCCCGAGCCGCCGAGGGTGAGGCGCTTCCGGGCGGTGACGTTGCCGGTCACCTGGCCGCGCACGTTGACGTTGGCGCCCTCGATGGCGGCCTGGATGTTGGCGGTCGAGTCGACGGTAACGTCCCCGCTCGCCTTGAGGTCGCCCTCGACGTTGCCGGCGACTTTGAGGTCGCCCTGGATCTCGAGGCGGCCCTGCAAGATGTCGCGGGGGCCAAGACTGACCACGTTATTCCCGCCGTTCTGCGCCGTACCTGCCTGAACCGCGGTTTTTTCAGCTGAAGCCATGGAATCCTCCACTCCGTTTTCCATACTTACATCCCAACTCTGCCAACCGTGGGGACTTGCGCCCCCAACGGGCCGAACCAGGATTTCAGGGAGCTAGCATCGTAACAGCCGTGCTACCAGGCGTCGAACACGATTAAGGATCCGGTTTCGTGGCTCTGATGGACCCCGATTCGTCGGATGAGATGGTCGACCACATGGTCGACTTCTTTGATCGCATCGCTCCCGTGTACGACACGTGGGCCGGCGGCCAGCACGGCCGTGTGGCGTCTCGCCTGGTCGACCTGGCGACGCCCGCGAAGGGGGAGGAGGTGCTCGACGTGGCGACAGGCACCGGTCTTTGTGCCCACATGGTCGCGCCGAGGGTCCGCCCTGGCGCGGTGATCGGGATCGACCTGTCCGAGAACATGCTCTCGATCGCGCGAGCGAGAAAGGAGAAGAACCTCCAGTTTCTCGGCATGGCCGCGGAGCATCTGGTCTTCAGACCGCACACCTTCGACCTGGTGACGATGGGCGAGGCTCTTGCCTACCTGGCCGACCCGACCACCGCGCTCGCCGAGGCGTACCGCGTTCTGAGGCCCGGGGGACGGCTCGCGCTTTCGTGCCAGCGGCGAAGCCTCAACACGCGCGCTCAGGACCTCTTCTTCCAGGGCCTCGGCCCGCTGGCCAGGCGTCACTACCTGAGCCTTCCGCGATACAGCTCGGAGCGGTCGAGGTTCGGCGAGCCGGACGTCCTGCCCCAGATCCTTCACGCGGCCGGCTTCGACATGACGAGGATGACGGAGATGGTCACGGGCGGGCGGACGCGCGACGCGCGAGAGTGGACGGAGCTGATGGCGGGCGCCGGACCGCTGCCGCACACATTGATACGCTCCCTCGGGCCTCGCTACCGCGATGAGCTGGAGGCCGAGGTCGAAGCGGCTATGGCGAGCCTTGGGGACCCGGACGACGCGTTCCGCTATCACCACTCCTACTTGCTCGCGGTAGCGAGAAAGCGCTGACCGCCGCGGCGATCACGCACAGAACGGCCGCGATCTGGAAGATCTCGCGGTACTCCTGAAGAAAAGCGGCCGCCACGAGGTTTTCCAGCTCGAGGACGCGGCTGTGCACGTCAGTCCCGTGAAGCACCGGGTTGCCGAGGATCTGGTGAAAGCGGTGCAGCCCATACGCGGTGAGAGCGGAAAGGCCGATGAGCATGCCCATCGTCCGGGCGAGCACGACGAGGCTTGTCGCCAGACCGTGGCTTTGGGCCCGGGTCAGTCCGAGCACGGCGGCGGTGAGGGGCGCGATGACCAGGCCGAATCCAAGGCCGCAGAGGGCCAGCGCGACGTCGGCCTGTCGCAGCGGACCTACGCGCAGACTCAGCTCCGTGGCGCTCCAGCCTGACATCTGAAGGAACGCGACCGCGGAGACGAGGATGCCCAGCGCCGCCGTGAGGCGAGTTCCGATCCGCCCCGCCAACCAGCCGCCCGCGACCGCGCCGATGGGAACGCCGATGAGGAACTGCGTGAGCAGCAGGCCCGATCCCAGCTGATCGAGCGTGAAGACGAGCCTGCCGAGGATCGGCACATCGACGAGCGCGACCATCAGCGCCGCGCCGATCAGAAGGTTGGCGACGGTCGCGCCGATGAAGACGCCGCTTCGCAGCAGCTCGCGCGGGATCAGCGGCTCGAGCGTGCGCATCTGCCGCCACGCGTAGCCCGCCATCAGCACGATCGCGGCCGCTCCCGCGGGGATGAGCAGTGCGTTCGTCGCGCGGTGGTCAGGGTCGTCCGGGTACAGGGCGAGGACCAGCGAGCCGAGGCCGAGACCGAGCAGCGCCGCGCTGCGCCAGTCGATCGAGGCAGCGGCCGGCTGCCCCGCGGTGGTGCCGCCGCGAGCCGCCAGGACGAGGGCCGCCCCGCATGCCGTGGCCAGAGCGAGGTTCAGCCAGAAGACGAAGCGCCATCCGCCCAGACCTGCCGCCGCCGCGGCCAGCGTCGCGCCATAGAGCGGGCCGAACACGCTGCCGGCCTCCTGAAGCGCGGCGACCGAGCCGAGGGCGATGGTCCGCGAGCGGCCGCGCGTGTACAGGTCCGCGGCGAGGGCGAGCGAGAGCGGGACCAGGCCCCCGCCGCCGAGCCCCTGGACGAATCGCCCCGCGACGAGCCAGCCGAGATCCGCAAACGTCCACAGCCCGGCTGTGGCCGTCATCACCGACCCGACCGCAAATGCGGCGATGCAGGCGACGTAAACGGGAACCCGGCCGCGCGCATCGGAGTACGCGCCGAGCAGAGGCATCGCGACCACGTAGCCGGCGAGGAAGCCGGTGACGATCGGTGTGGCCTGCTCGATTCGGTCGATCGTCAGGCCGACGTCGCCCATCATCGCGGGCAGCAGCGTGACGACGACGTAGGCGTCGAGCGCGGCGACGAAGAGCCCGGCTCCGGCGAGGCCGAGCACCGCGCGCTTGGTCATCCGTCTACTTAAGCGGCGTGGGGGTCGGGGGAGGCGGTGACGTGATGCTGACCGGGGAGTTGAACCCGGTGATGTCCACCTCGACCACGGCGCGGGTGCCGCCGTCGCCGAACGCCCCGTCGAGGACCGCCTTGCGGATCAGGTGGTCGGACACGTCGACCCAGACGCTCGCGCTGACGGGTCCGCTCGAGCTGAGCTCGGACAGCAGGCCGTGGACCTGGTCCGCCGAATAGCTGGTCGAGATCCTGTATGCGCTCGTGCCGTCGACCTGGTCGGTCGAGGCATATTTCGGGGTGGCGCCGGCCGGGATCACCACCGGAAGCCCCGTCGTGCTGTCGAACAGCTTCGCCATGTCGGGGAAAGCCGCGGCCTGCGTTGGCGGCGCCTCCTGAAACGTGGAGAACGGAAGCTTCACGTAGACGTGAGCGCCCGCGATGACCACCTGGACGGCAAACGTGATGTCTTGCTGCTTCACCGTGTAGGTCGTGTCGCTGTCGGTGGGGAGGCGCACGGCCGTCTTTGCGCTCACCAGCGCGAAGCCCTGGAGGGTGATCGTGCCCTTCGTGAGCTTCAGGGTCGCGCTGACGGTCTTCAGCTGTCTCATCGCGGCGCCGCCGTCGCGAAGGACCTTCGCGGCATCCACGGCCGGCGCCTGGTTGCCGCCGCAGGAAGCGAGCAGGAATGCCGCAGTCACCGACGCCATGATCCGCGTCACTGGCGGGCCCGCACGATGAGCCGGATGGGGCGATCATAGAAGAGGTAATCCCACGCCCAGTTCACGAGGACGACGAGGCGGCTGCGAAAGCTGATCACGTTGACCAGGTGGACGACAAGCCACATGCCCCATCCGAGGAATCCGGAAAGGTGCACCGCGCCAAGCTGCGCGACTGCTGAGTTGCGGCCGATGGTGGCCATGATGCCGGGGTCCTTGTAGCGGAAGGCGTGCGCTCCGCCGTTGTTCACCATGTCCTTGATGCAGGCCGCAACGTGCTTGCCCGCCTGCATGGCAACCGGGATGAGCATCGGCAGCAGGGTGTCACTGTTTGCCTCCAGGCGCGCGCCCGACATGTCTCCGATCACAAACACCACCGGATGACCCGGCACCTGCAGCGTGTCGTCGACCTTCAGGCGCGACTGGCGCACCAGCTGAGCGCCCGTCGCCCTGGCGACGTCCGATGCGCGAACGCCCGCGGTCCAGATCACCGTCCCGGCGGGAATCTCCTCGCCGCCGGCGATGCGGACGCAGCTGTCGGTCACGGCTTCGACCTTGGTCGACAGTCTCACCTCGATTCCCTTTCGCTTCAGCGATTTGAGTGCGGCCGCCCGCAGCGCCGGCACAAAGGCTCCAAGCACATAGGGTGCTGCCTCTATAAGCACCACGCTGACCTCGTTTGTGTCCAGGTCGCCGTAATCCTTGCGCAGGACGAGCCTGATCAGCTCCGAGATCGCACCCGCCATCTCGACGCCCGTTGGACCTCCGCCCACGACCGCGAAGCTCAGGAGCGTGCGCCGCTGCGCGGCGTCGTCGGTCCAGCGCGAGGCCTCGAACTGGGAGAGGATCCGGTTGCGCAGAGCCAATCCCTCGTCCAGCTGCTTGAGCCCCATCGTGTGCTCGGCCAGCGAAGCGTTGCCGAAGAAGTCGCTCTGGGCTCCCGTGGCCAGCACGAGGTAGTCATACGGAATTGGACCGTGGTCGGTGAGCAGGCGGCGCTGCTCGAAATCGACGCCGGTGATCGCGGCCTGGCGGAAGTCTGCGTTGCGAAGAGGGCGGATGAGCTGGCGGACGGGCCGGGCGATCTCGCCCGGATCAAGGAGGGCGCCCGCCACCTGGTAGAGAAGCGGCGTGAACAGGTGGTAATTGTTGCGGTCGACGAGCAGCACCTCCACCGGTGCGTCCTTCAGCGCTCGAGCGCAGGTCAAGCCACCGAATCCTGCGCCCGCGATGACGACACGCGGACGCATCTACGTTCTCACTCCGGCGTGTTTCGCGGTCCTTTTTGCGGCGGATACCGACGACCTCCGCTGTGCCGCCGGTTGGCCATCTTCTCGACCGCCGGTGCGCCGCCGGTTGCCTCGAGAAGCGAGCGGGGCAGCTTCTGCTTCTTCTTGAGGACCGGCTCGAAGAGGTCGCCCAGCTTGTCGAGTCGCTTGAGCACCTGCTCCGAGTCGAACACGAGCACGCTTGGGTCCTTCGCCTTGAGGCACTTTTCGACCTCGTCCCATGACACCGGCGTCGACACGGTCGGCCGGGCGCGGGCGCGCAGCGAGTACACGTTCACGGTCGTCTTGTACTGGTCGTTCTGGCTCCAGTCGATCAGCACGCGCCCGGTGCGGAGCTCCTTGAGCTGCTTGTGCACGGCGAGGTTCGGGTACTTCTCCTCGAACAGCTGGGCGAGCCCCTTCGAAACCACCTTGGTTTCGACGTACGTCACCTTGGTGTTCAGCGGCACATAGAGCTGCAGGCCCTTCGAGCCGGACGTCTTCGCGAAGCACTCGAGCCCGTGCTCGGCGAAAAGGTCGCGCAGCATCATCCCGACCCGGCAGCACTCCACGATGGTGGCGGGCGGGCCGGGATCGAGGTCGAATACAAGCGTGCGCGGCTCGGGCAGGTTGTCGGCGTACGAGAGCGATGTGTGGAACTCGAGTGTTGCGATTTGCGCGAGCCACACCAGCGTCGGCAGGTCCTGGCACAGGCAGTAGTACATGTCGCGGTTGTTGCCTCCGCTCCACACCGTCGCCGTCTCGACCCACGGCGGCCGGTGCTTGGGGCAGTTCTTCTCATAGAAGAACTCAGCGTCGACGCCATTGGGGTAGCGCTTCAGCGTCAGCGGGTGGTTGCGTGTGTGTGGCAGCAGCACCGGCGCGATTCGTGTGTAGTAATCGATGACCTGCGCCTTGGTGAAGCCGACCTCCGGATAGAGGACCTTCTCGAGGTTGGTCAGCTTGAGGGTGCGGCCCTCGATCTGGACCTCGACCGCGGTTTCCTTAGCCACCTTCCCGTACCACCTCGCGCGAGGTCTTGTCGTTGCGGAAACCCTTGAACGCTGGCGCGCGCAGCTGGCCCCCGCGCGTCCACTCGACGAACTCGAGCTCGGCCACGATCTTCGGCTTCACGAAGTGCGCGGCGCGCGGCGGCGAGCCGGCGTCGAACGGGTTCTTGCTGGTGGCCAGGGGTTTCAGCTTCTTGTTGAGCTCCTCCAGGATCGCGTCGGTGAATCCGGTTCCGACCTTACCGGCGTAAACGAACTTGCCGCCATCGTAATAACCGACGAGCAGCGCGCCGGGATAGCCGCCCCGCTTGCCCTCGCCATCGAGCCAGCCGGCGATGACGAACTCCTGGCGGTTGCGGTTCTTGATCTTCTGCCAGGCGCCGCTCCGCCCGCCCGGCTCGTACTTCGAGTCAAGCTTCTTGGCCATCACACCTTCCAGGCCGGCCTTGGCGCTGGCGTCTTTCATCGCCTGGCCGCCGCCCTTCTCAAATGGCGGGGTCTGCCACGACGGCCCGGTCAGCTTGAGCCGGCTGAGCGCCTGGCGGCGGTCGACGTACGTTTTGTCCATCACCGAGTGGCCGTCCTGCCAGAGCAGGTCGAAGAGCATGTACGTGACCGGCACCTGCTTCAGCTTTCGGCGGATCTCGTTGGGATCGGTCAGGCCCATACGCTGCTGGATCTCCTCGAAGCTCGGCCGGCCCTTCTCGTCAAGCGCGACGATCTCGCCGTCGAGGATCACCTCCGCCGAGCCGAGCGCTCGGCCCATCGGATGGATCTCGGGGTACCGAGGCGTGATGTCCTCGCCACTGCGGCTCTGCAGCCGCACCCGCCCCCCCTCGACGAATGCGACCGCACGGATGCCATCCCACTTGAACTCGAATCCCCAGGCGTCATCGGGCGTCGGCAGCTTCGTGACGAGCTTGGCCAGCATCGGCGTGATCTTCTCCGGCGTCGGCCGGCGTTCGGGGTCCTGGGGCGGATCCATGCGGTGGATCATCCAGTCCTCGCCCCTGGTCCGAAACAGCACATAGCGGCCCTGCAGCCGCTTGCCGTGCAGGACGACCATCACCTCGCGGTCCGACCACTTGATCGGCTCGTACGTCCCCTCGTCCCAGATCGAGACGTGACCTGCTCCGTAATTGCCCGTCGGGATGTCCCCCGCGAAGCTGAAGTATTCGAGCGGGTGGTCCTCGACGTGGACGGCGAGATGATTCTTCTTCGGGTCGGGCGGAATGCCTTTGGGGACGGCCCATGAGACGCCGACGCCGTCTTTCTCCAGGCGGAAGTCCCAGTGGAGGCGGCGGGCGTGGTGCTCCTGGACGACAAACCGAGGCGCCCGGGTTGCCTTTTTGGGCACCCGGGCGTCTGGTTCAGGCGTCTTTTTGAAGTCGCGCTTGGCCTCGTACTCGGCCAGCTTCTTCGCCACAGGAAAAGGTTAGGCCACGGCCGCTTGCTCCTCCTCGACCACGAGCTCGACGGTTTCTCGACGAAAGTCGCCGTGTTCGACCTGGACTGGCAGAGCGAGGGCGCGTCGAGCGCGCCCGACCGTTACGAGCTCGAGGTGAGCAGCGGTGTTGTGGATCTCAAGCTCGACACCTACACGCCGAAGGTTCAGCGCGTCAGCGCGCCGCCCGCCGAGCCCGAGCCGGAGGGCAAATCCGCCTCGGCCCTGGAGATATTGCTCGACGGAGTCGAAGCCAGGGTTGGCTCCCGCCGCGCCTAAGGGCGAGAGGCGCCGCGCCGCAGCCTGAGGATGTGGATGGCGATACCGACGGCCATCAGGCTGAAGGTCAGATAGTCGCCGCCGACGTCGTCGGGCTCGTTGTGCTCGATGAGGATGCCGGTCAGGTTGGTCAGGAGCGCCAGGCCGGCGATCGCCGGCCAGATCGCGATGGGGCGGAAGCGCAGACCAGGCCACATCAACCAGACCAGCGCAGCTGCGCCCAGTGCGTAGTCGACGTATTCGTCGATGTGGTGCGATGGAACAGTCTCAACGACCACGTCGGGGATCAGAAAAACGGCAATGCCGAGCACCAGCGCGAGGGGAAAGTAGTTCCGGCGTCGATTGAGCAGGTCCTCCGGCGAGCGAGTCGCCAGATCTTTCCTAAATTGAAAGATCGCCACCACGATGAGGACGATGCCGATCAGAACCGCCGCAATGTCGTAAGGAAAGTCGATTGGCCCAGGCGCTGAAATCATCATCGGCCAGCTCTATCTAGTCAGGCCCGATCTTCTTCGGTGTCAGAGAACGGGGATCCGGCCATTCGAGCTTTCGCGCATTTGCACCGACATAGGCGTCGAAGGCTGCCTCAAGTAGACCGAAACTGGTGAAGTCGCCAGCAAGAATGTCTCTTCCGTAGCGCCACAGGGCTCGCGATGCGGCTCGGAGTGCGGCTTCGACATCAGGCTTTGACTCGCCCCGAGCATTCTCAAGGGCGGTCGAGGCGGACTTGTCCTGCGAACGAACCCACACCACCAACCACAAGGGGTACCGCTCACCGGGTGCGTGGCGCCCGACGGCATCAGCTGCCGACAGGGAGCCGAGGTCAACCGGCAGGTAGGAGAAATCCTGGGGTTCCCAGCCGATGCGTACGTGCGACGTGGCGTTGGTCAAGACCACACCGGCGTACCGGCTGCCTATCCGAGTCCTTCGCGTGACGACGAATCCACACTCATCGATAAGCCATCTGAACTCGGCCTCGGCGAGGGTCGAAAAGCGGTCAAGGTTGAGCCCCGGTCTCCAGCCCATCTGACTTATTGGACAGCTTAACCATGAAACGCCCGAACACCTCCGAGGCGAGCTGAGCCTTCGCGCCTTAACAACCAGGGTTCCCGCGCCTCTTCCTGGGCGGTAGCGTGCCGCGAAAAGATCCTGGAGGCGCAAATGGTTTTTCTCGCCGGGGACCCTGACATCACGCCCATCACCAACCTGATCACGACCTGGATTCACATCGGCCAGGCGCTGGTCGGATCGATCGGCGCTTTGGCTTTTATTTTCGCGTTCATCTGGAAGATCACCGCCGTCGAGACGAAATCCGCGCTGGCGGCCAAGCAGTGGATCCAGCGCATCGTCGTCGGCACGATCGGTGTCGAGGTCGCCGGGTCGCTGGTCGGCATCCTGACGAGCTCGGTGCCATCGCACTGATCGATGGGTGACCTTGGTTCGCGCATCGCGTTGCTCTATCAGGAGCTGGGCCGGATCGACGGCTACCTCTATACGATCGTCCACCCAAACCTCATCGTGGCGCGGCTGCTCGACGACAGCGTGGGGCTGCTGCTCAAGGTCTGGTTCAACTTTGTCCTGAGCACGACAGACTTCGAAACCGGCGGGGACTTCGTGACCAACGCGACGATCCAGCGCTTCGAGCCGAAGGTGCAGCTCGTCGCCGACGCAGCACTTGTCGTGATCGCGGTGTGGGCGTCGTACCGGATCATGTGGGGCCACGGCCTTTTCACCCAGTACACGGCGCGCATCCTGCTCCCGCGCCTGCTGCTTGCCGCAGCGCTGATCAACTTCGCGCTGCCCCTCTTCCAGATGGGCGTCGCGGCGACGAATGCGATGTGCCTGGCGCTGCAGGGGTTCAGCCTGCACGACGACCTGTCGACCTTCAAGGCGAGTTTCGTCAATGACCCGAACGCGGGCACGTGGGAGGTCATCACCACAGGCGGGTTGGCGCTTGGCTACGGAGTGCTCGCGATCTCCTATCTCGTGCGCTACGCGGTGCTGATGGTCCTTGCCGTCACCGCGCCAATCGCAGCGCTCGTGTTCATGCTTCCGGAGACCCATCACCTCGCGAAGATGTGGGCCTCGCATTTCGCGACCAACCTGATCATGCAGCCGGCGCAGCTGTTCGTCCTTGCGATCGGGTTCGCGCTCGAGCACGACGGCATCAGCCCCATCCATCACCTGTTCGCCCTCGCCTCGCTGCTGATCGTGTTCAAGGTGCCCGGCGCGATGGGCGGCGCCGAGAAGGCGGCGCACAAGCTGGAGTCGACGATGCACTCCGCGTTTCACAACCTCGGCCACGCCCTGGCAAAGGCATGATCCGGATCGCGGGTGCTGTCGCGGGCGCGGTCGTCGTGATGCTCACCGCCGCGACGCACGTGCCGAGTCACGAGAGGCTGCCGCTGCAAGCGGTCGTCGTGGGCGCGGTCATCAGCCAGCCGTTCGGTTGCACGAGCCTCGAGCTCGAACCGTTCGACCCGTTCTGTCCTGGCGGTCACATCCACACCGGCGTCGACCTTGCGGCTCCGCTTGGGACCGAGGTGCACTCGGCGACCGAGGGCATCGCGTCACTCGGTTTCGACTCTTTCGGCGCGGGCAACTATGTCGTCGTGGCCGCCGGCCCGCACGTCCGACTCCTCTACTGCCACCTGTCCGTGTTTCGGGTGCGCCCTGGCGATTCGGTTTCGCCAGGCCAGCTGATTGGACTCGTGGGAGCGACCGGCCTCGCGACCGGGCCGCACGTCCACTTCCAGGTCGACGTCGACGGCACGGCTGTCGACCCGGCGCTGTGGCTGATTTCTTAACAGGCTGGGTTGGCGCGCGGGCCTGGCAAACCTAGCCTTGAATCAATTTCACGGAGGTGATGCGATGGTCAACAAGGTTCTTCTGATCGGCTACCTGTCGGCGGACCCGGAGGTGAAGGCGACGCCAAGCGGCACCTACGTCGCCAACCTGCGGATGGCGACGCACTCCTATGCCGGCAAGGACGACGAAGGCAAGAGCAAGGAGCAGACCGAGTTCCACAGGCTGGTCGCGTTCGGCAAGATGGCTGAGTTCGCCGGTCAGTACCTGCAGAAGGGCCGGTTGATCTACGCGGACGGCCGCCTGCGCACGAGCACATGGGAGGACGCGACATCCGGCCAGAAGCGCTACCGCACGGAGATCGTCGTCGACGAGATCCGTTTCGTCGGCCCGAAGCCGGCGGAGGCTGCCGCCTGACGGAGCCAGGGCGAATGCGCGTCCTCGGGCGTAATCTTGTAATCGATGCCCGAGGACGTCAGCGCCTGGTTTACGTCCCGCGTGCCCAAGGCCTGGTTTGTCGGACCACCCGAGGTCGACGCGGACGGCGAGGAGATCCTGGTCGTGGGGACCCTACCCGACGTCGAGCTGGCGGCCGGCACGTCGGAGGAGGGGATCGCGGCGGCCAGGGCGGCCCGGATCCAGAGGTTCCGCGAGGAGACCCGTGATGACCGGGTCCGGATCGCCCGCGAGGCGGAGCGCCAGTTCGGGCGCAAGGTTGCCTGGGGCGCCAGGTGCGGTGACGAAACCCGGATCTTCACGACGCTGAGCGTGCCGGTCATGACCCGCCTGCGCATGAACGAGCGGTCGATCCTGGACACGCTCGTCGCCGGGGGTGTCGCCCGGAGCCGGAGCGAGGCTCTGGCGTGGTGTGTCCGGCTGGTGGGCATGCACCAGGCCGATTGGATCAAGGGCCTGCGCGACGCCCTGGTCAAGGTCGACGAAATCCGCGGTAAAGGACCGCTGAACTAAGCCGACCTAGTCACCGATTCGTATCCCGATAGGAACTCAAATAGCGAGCGTCGTGATCAGGCCGGATTCATTCCGGCCGCCACCTGAGCGTGAGCTTCCAAGCGCCGCCAACGTCATCTGTGAACCAAGGGATGGCCCGCGGAAGGGGACGGAGTCCTCTTCCGCGCCCAAATCCGCGGTAAAGGACCGCTGAACTAGGCGAGCTGTCCGCTTCCGCGCCCAAATCCGCAGTAAAGGACCGCTGAACTAGTCATACCGGTCGGATACTGTTGGCCACTTTGATCGCCGAAGGCGAACGCAAACACGTCGTCGTCATGGGTGCCGGCCCGGCCGGGTTGACGGCAGCCTACGAGCTGCTGAAGCGTGACGTGCCTGTCACCGTGCTCGAGAAGGACCCGAAGCAGGTGGGCGGCCTTGCCCGGACGGTGGAGTACAAGGGCTACCGGTTCGACATCGGCGGGCATCGGTTCTTTTCCAAGAACCA
>DATNMQ010000108.1:0-1745 GCA_035602465.1 Candidatus Sulfotelmatobacter sp.
GAGTAGTGCGGCTCCGCATCACCTTGTTACGATATCCTTGACACATCAACCTTCCTTGTTGTGCTTGGATTCTTGGTTTGCCCTAGGTGCTTCCAGCACATTCCGTTAGCTTCCAGTACTTCCTAGGCGTCAGCATGAACCGTGTCCTCACGTTACGTCACCGGAATATTGTAGAAGATTCTAGTCTCCGATTTGTTTGACACTTCGTCTATGGGTTTCCATTGGTTTCCATTAGTTTCCGTTAGCTCCAGTTGTGTTCTGTGGCTTTGTAATGTTTTGCCACCATGTCTTCTGGTAAATTCTATCTGGATCTTTTGTATTTGTCAGCAGCATGTTCTTCTGGTTTCTGTTTGTTTCAGTTTGTGCTATGAAGGAAAGGTATATAAGGGTGCTGGATGTTACGGCTGAACTTCAGTTCATACATACCTTAGCGGGAAAATGTGGATACAAAATGACATTGTACACAGTGCAACTTTTAGCACCAGACTGGCGTGTGTGTGTGTGTGTGTTGTATTTAACGCCCGGTTGAGCCGAAGGCTCGCCTCCCGAGGGGCATAGGGCGCCCGGCAGCGTGTCTGGCCTATCTATACTAGGTACAAATAAACCCAACCCGAGCGGGTGTCGATGCCTTACTACACGTAGTAATAAGGCGGCAAAGTCAAGTACAAGCCCATTGCATCAAATGCGAGCCGGTACACGTACTAAGTACGTAAGTCGCGCATTTTATTCCTCCGACCAGAATTATCTCACGACCCCCCTGTCTTCGCGCTCCAGGTACACATGTACCTATATGCTTCAGTTACACACCCGCCCCAGGGTGACAAGCGCTCACCCGCTTGCCCTAGGCACGCCCATGTATACCTCCGCCACATCCACGCCCACAGGTACACCCTGCGGTATGCCCCAGGCACGCTTATGTGTAGTACATGACCCAGGCACGACCATAACCTCCGGTAACCAAGGTGATGGAACAGCAGATGTCGTAGCTATAGGAAAAACCTCATAGGGAAAAACCTAGCGCGGTCGTTGTCGTTGAGCGAAGAGGGACCCGGAGGTCCTAACACTGACTCTTCTAGTACGGGTACTGACGAGTGATCACTCCGATCAATCCGTAGGTGCTTGATTCCGAAGTCCCTTTGGATCCGACAAGGGCAAGAATGCCTTGAGCACAAGCAAAAAGCTTGTGCATGCGACGGCGCCGGCCGTCGCAGTCGAAATAAAGAAACTGGGCCATTGTCCTTCCTACCCAGAACCCTTATATTCGATTTAAAATCGCTCAAGTGTAGGTCTCGACTCGGGGGAGGTCTCGGGGGAGGAGAGGTAGGTGTTAAGTGAAGCCGAGCTGAGAGCGATTTTTTGTGCGTGTTATGGCCCTGTTAGGTCCCGGCGTACAAAACAGGGGGCTTCCATATCAGCCAACTAACAGTTGGAGAAATGAGAAAAAATTTTCGAGGGAAGGATGTGTTTACTGCGGATGCCCGCAATCCTATCCAGCAGAAACAAGTCCAAGAGGCCCTTGGACGCCGAGGCCGAGCGGCCTCCTCCCTGCAGTGTTCTCCCGCCTCCGTTTGTGGGCAGCACCCTGCCAGGTGTTCCATATTCCTCTGAGCGAGGCGATTACTGTACAGAGAAAATCTCTGTGGAGAGGGTATGGGCTCCGCAGAGCCGTGTTTCCGGGCGCTTTAGCGCAAAGACAAAAGAAAGGTATACAACGAGCAAAAAGGGGAAAGACAAGTAGTAAAACA
>DATNMQ010000126.1:0-2280 GCA_035602465.1 Candidatus Sulfotelmatobacter sp.
GGCTGAAGCCTTACTTTCGTAGGGGGAGGGATCATGACTACGTTTAGTTGGCTTCACGTGACGGATCTACATTGGGGGATGGCGGGGCAAGACTCGTTATGGCCCAACCTTAAGGAAGACTTCTTTGAGGATCTGAAGCGCCTCTCTGACCCGACTTGGACAGCCGGACGGGATTTCGCCATCGAGAATGGCAGAAATGCTGGAGGTTGATAAAGCCGAGCCAAGAGTGCGGTGCTAAATTATAGTGGGGAGTATGTTATATCGCTTGACTATGGGTACGATCCTCAGATGCTAAGGGTATGTTCGCTCGCGACAAGCGCATTGGCCCCTACACCTACGTCTACCTGGTCGAGAACGTACGCGAGGAGGGTCGCACCAAGCAGCGCATCATCGCCAATCTCGGGCGCAAGGAAGTGGTCGTTGCGCGCGGTGATCTCGACCGGCTGGCGCGCTCCGTCGTCCGGCTGGCGCAGCGTTCGATGGTGCTGTCGCTGGTCGAGGGCGAAGCCCCGCCCAATGCAAGGTGTCAGCGGATTGGACCGGCGCTGCTGTTCGAGCGGCTGTGGCATGAGGTCGGCTGCCGCGCAGTGTTAGAAGAGCTGGCCACAGGCCGGCAGTTCGAGTTTGCTGCCGAGCGCGCGGTATTCCTGACGGTGCTCCACCGGCTGTTTGTGTCGGGCTCGGACCGCGCTGCGGAAAAGTGGCGAGCCGACTACCGGATCGAGGGCACTGAGGCCCTTCAGCTGCATCATCTCTACCGCGCCATGGCTTGGCTCGGCGAGCCGCTCGCCGATCAAGCTGGAGCCAGCGAGCTGACGCCGCGCTGCCGCAAGGACCTCGTGGAAGAGGGGCTGTTTGCCCGTCGGCGCGACCTGTTCGCCGAACTCAGCGTCGTCTTCATGGACACCACCAGCCTGTCCTTCGAGGGACGGGGCGGCGAGGAGCTTGGTCGTCGCGGCCATTCGAAAGACTACCGCCCGGATCTCCATCAGATGATCGTCGGGCTGGTCATGGATCAGGACGGCAGGCCGCTGTGCTGCGAGCTGTGGCCCGGCAACACCGCCGATGTCACCACCCTGTTGCCGGTCGTCGACCGGTTGCGCGCTCGTTTTAGCGTCGGCCGCATCTGCGTCGTCGCCGACCGCGGCATGATCAGCGCCCAGAGCATTGCCGCGCTGGAGGAACGCAAGCTCGAATACGTCCTCGGCGTGCGCGAGCGCAGCCGTGCCGAAGTGCGCAGCACCGTGATTGATGATCAGACGCCCTTTGTCCCGCTGGTCGTGCCGCGGGTTTCGGGCGAGCTCACCGAGCTCGAGGCCAAGCAGGTCAAAATCGGCAACCGACGGTACATCGTCTGTCGCAATCTCGCCGAGGCGCGGCGCGATGCCGAGCAGCGCAGTGCCATCCTCGACGGGCTGCGCGCCAAGCTCGCCCAAGGCGACAAGGCGCTCGTCGGCAACAGCGGTTTCCGCCGCTATCTCAAGACCGTCTCGGCCGAGCACTTCGCCGTCGACGAGACGCGGGTCGCCGAAGACGCGCGCTTTGACGGGCTCTATGTGCTGCGCACCAACACCAAGCTCACCCCGCTTCAGGTCATGCTGCGCTATCGCGACCTACTGCGGGTCGAGCAGTTGTTCCGCCAGGCCAAGGCCGTGCTTGCCACTCGCCCAATCTACCACAGCAGCGACATGGCCATTCGCGGCCACGTGTTCTGCTCCTTCCTTGCCCTGCTGCTCGTCAAGGAACTCGAGGATCGCCTCCACCGGCACAACATCGCAGCCGAATGGGACGACATCCTGCGCGATCTCGACCGGCTGCAGGAAATCGAGCTTGAGCAGGATGGCAAGCGCTTCCTGCTGCGCACCCCGACCACCGGCGTCGCTGGTAAGCTCTTTCAGGCGGTTGGCGTCGCCCTGCCGCCCAACCTTCAGGAACTCCCCCTCACTACTCCGCAGCCGGCCGCCTAACCCGGCCCTGACATTGCCGCCGTGGTGCTAAGACCACGGCGTTCGTCCGTAAGCCATTAAATCTACTCGACTTTCTCCAAAGCGCTGTTTAAGTCCGGTGGGACATGTTCAGGCGCCGCGCCGCGCGACCGAAATGCCCGGTCTCCGCGACCGCGCAGAAATAACGGAATTGATTAAGACTGGGGGCCATGTTTGCAGCAAGCGAGCATATCCGCCTCGTTATCCGGGAAGCGCTAGCTCCAGCCGCCACCAACGTTCACGTATACCGTGTCGGCGGCGATCATGTAAGAGCAGGCATCGGCACACATGGTTG
>DATNMQ010000141.1:0-9958 GCA_035602465.1 Candidatus Sulfotelmatobacter sp.
ACCATGCGCGCGCCCGGTATGCCGGCACAGATCTCCTTCGCGCATAGCGGGCCGCAGATGAAGTCCTCGTCGCCGGTGATGACCAGCGTCGCGGTCGTGATGTTCGGGAGGCGGCTCCGCAGGTCGAAGGTGTTGAAGATCTCTTTGTTGAAAAGCCGCAGCGTATCGGCGTTGAGCTTCTCGGTCCTCAGGGTGTCCAGGTAGCCGGCCTCGACCGCGCCGTAGTGCGCGAAGTAGAGCGGCAGCTCGCGAAACACGAGCTCTGCCATCTCTTCGTCGGTCGCGAACTCGCCCGCCTGCTCTTCCTCAAGTGCGGCCAGCGCATCCTGGTACCAGGGCTGGTTGGACCGCTTCTCCATGCCGGCCTGCATCGCGCGTTCGTGCTCAGAGGAAAAGCGGGCCAAGGTGGAGGCCAGGACGAGCCGGCGTACTCGTCCCGGGTGCTTCGACGCATAAGCCTGCGCGACCACACCGCCATGCGAGTGGCCGAGCAAGAAGATGCGCTCCTCACCGAGGTGGTCTTGCAGCTCCTCGAGGTCGGCGACATAGTCGTCGATCTGATACCCCCGCGGATCCGACGGCCGATCGGAACCACCGGTTCCGCGCGGGTTCAGGAGAACGAGCGTGAATTGCTCCCAGAGTCCGGCGAGATCGCTGAAGTACGTCGAAGAGAAGCCGGGGCCGCCCGGATGGCAGACGAGGACCGGCCCGTGTCCGAGCTTGCGATAAGTGAGCTTGCGGCCGTCGGCGGTCTTGAAGCTCACACCAGGCGAGGCTCCGGCCGCCAGCGTCCGCCCTCTTCCAGGTAACCCGCCGGCTGATCCGGCTCGTGGCTCATGACGAGCAGCCAGCGATGCTTTTCGGCTTCTTCGAAAAGTCGCGCCTTCTGCTCGAAGGTCCGCAGCGGGTCGATGTCGGCGGACATGTTCCACGCGATGCGCAGGTGCGGAAGCTGGCAGACGAGGTCACCGGTGACCGCGCAGGCCAGCTCTCCTGACTGCAGCACAAGCACCTGGCTTCCCGGAGTGTGGCCGCCCACGTGCCGGAGGTGAATCCCGGGCAACACCTCTGCGTCCCCGTCGAGAAACTCGACCGCATGGTGGCCGTCGGCGAGCGGCGTGAAGTCATCGATGATGTAGCTCGGCCGGCTCCGGACGTCGGGATGCACCGCGAAATCCCACTCGCTGCGCTGGACGAAATGACGGGCACGCGGGAACGTCAGCTCGAGCGCGCCGAGCTCATCCCTGCGTGTCATTCCGCCGGCGTGGTCCCAGTGCAGGTGTGTCGTGACCACGACGTCCACCTCCTCCGGCCTGATGCCGAGGCGCCGGAGAGCAAGCAGCAGACCCTCCGGCTCGCGCAGCCGGACCTGCTGCGCGCGCTTCTCACTCAACTTGTTTCCAATACCGGTCTCGCACACGATGACGCGACCGTTCATCCGCGCGATCAGGCAGACACACGCGCAGTCGATCATGTTGTTCTCGTCCGCGGGCTTCTGCTTCTCCCACAGGATCTTCGGGACCACACCGAACATCAGGCCGCCGTCCGCCTTCCAGCGATCGGCCACGAGGAGATGGAGCTCGATGTCTCCCAGCTTCACGGCGCCTTATATGCTGCGCGAAATGGCCCTCGCTGCGATACGGACTTCCAGGCTGACCAAGGATTACGGGTCGCATCGCGGGCTTTTCGACCTCGACCTCCAGGTCTCGCCGCAGGAGGTTTTCGGCTACCTCGGCCCCAACGGGTCCGGCAAGACGACCACCATCCGCCTGCTGATGGGCATGATCCGGCCCACCGGCGGCTCCGCATACATCTTCGGCCTCGACTGCGTTCGCGAATCGGTCGAGGTCAAGCGCAAGGTCGGCTACCTGCCGGGAGACGTCCCGCAGTTCGGCAGCCTGCGCGGCGGCGAGATCGTCGCCTACCTGGGAGGCATGCGGGGCGGCGTGGACAAGGCCGCGGTACGCAGGCTCGCGGAGCGCTTCGACCTCGATCTCAGCCGCCGGTTTCGCGAGTACTCGACCGGCAACAAGCAGAAGCTCGCGATCCTGCTCGCGTTCATGCACCGGCCCGACCTGCTCATCCTCGACGAGCCGACCAGCGGTCTCGACCCGCTGAACCAGCAGGAGTTCTACACGCTGCTGCGCGAGGCGCGCGACGACGGCGCGACGATCTTCCTCTCCTCCCACGTGCTGTCGGAGGTCGAGCGCGTGTGCGACCGGGTGGGCATAGTCCGCGCCGGGACCCTGGTGCGAGTCGCGCAGCTCGACGATCTGCGGAGCGATGGATCCGCGAGCCTCGAGCAGATCTTCCTCAGCTACTTCAGCGAGCAGAAACCGAAAGCCCTGAACCCATGAGCTCGCTCCTCCTGGCCCTGAGACTCGGCCGATGGGGGATCGCCGGCTTTGCGGCGCTCGGTTTCATCTCGACGCTCGTCCAGACGCTCGCGTTCTACACGATCGCCGGCCAGACCCTGGCGCAACAGGCCGCATTCGGGGCCACCATCGGCACCCTGGCGACGCACTTCACCGCCGTCCTGCCTCCCCCCATCAGGCCGGAGACGGTGGGCGGGTATGTCGAGTGGCGCGGTTTCCACGCGCTTGGTTTGATCTTCGGCGTCTGGGCCCTCGCCTCGGCCACCGGCATGTCGCGCGTCGATGAAGAGCGGGGCGTGATCGAGGCGGCCCTTGCCACCGGCGCGTCGCGCATCGAGCTGATCGCCGCACGTATCGTCGCGTTCACGATCGGCGCGCTGCTGGCGTCGCTCGCTGCGGTGGCGGGCTTTGTCGCGGGCGTTCTTGCGCACCACGACACGCTCAGCTCGATCGGCGTGCTCGAAGAGCTTCTGCTTCTCGCCGTGCTCGCGTTCTGCTGCTACTCGATCGCGCTATTCGTCGCGCAGGTGAGCTCGCCACGCACGGCCACCGCTGCGGCCGGCATCGTGCTTCTCACGCTCTTTCTGGTCAACAGCCTGAGCCGCACGTTCCCGTCGCTCGACACGGTGGGACGGCTATCGCCATTTCGGTACTACGACCTCAACCAGCCGCTGCCCCCTGGCGGGACGTTCGACGCGAGGTCGGTCGTCGTTCTTTTGGCGATCACGCTCCTGGCGACTGGAGCCGCCGCCGCGGCGTTCGCGCGCCGCGACCTTGGAGCGTCACTCCTCAAGGTCCCGGGACTGCCCCACGCCACTCGCTACGACGCGTCGAGTGCGCCGTGGTGGCGGCTGCCCGTGGTGCGCGACCTCTACGACGGAAGGGTTGCTTTGATTGCTTGGACCGCGGGCATGGCGGTGCTGGCAGTGGTCTTTGTCTCGCTGACGAAAACGACGATCCAGCCACTTCTTGCCGTGCCGGCGCTCCTTCCCTACTTCGGCGCAATCGTGCACGGCGACATCTTTCCCGCGGTGCTCGGGTTTGTCTGGTTCAGCTTCGCCCAGCTCCTTTTCGCCGGCTTCGCGATCACACAGGTGGCACGGTGGGCGGCGGACGACACCGACGGCCGCCTCGAGATCGTGCTCAGCCAGCCGCGGTCGCGCGCCGGCGTGGTGGTGGAGAGGTTTGTAACGCTGGCCGTGGGTGCGGCCGTCGTCGCGGCCGTGAGCGGGGTCGCGGTCTTTTACGCGTCTCGCTCGCAGGGCATCGACCTCAATCAGCAGCACGTCATCGCGGCCTCGTTGATGTTGGTCCCGTTCGCGCTGATCTTCGCCTCGGCGGGAGCGGTGGTGACGGCCTGGCAGCCGCGAGCCGCGGTCGGGCTGCTGGGCGCGATCGCCTTCGCCAGCTATCTCGACACCGAGGTCGGGCCCTTCCTCAAATTTCCGTTGTGGGTGCAGGAGCTGTCGGCCTTCAGACTCTTCGGCACACCCCTGTCGACCGGGGTCGACGGGCGGAGCCTGGCGATCATGCTGCTGATCGCAACCGCCCTGATCGGAAGTTCGATACTTGTGATGCAGAGGCGGGACGTGGGCGCGTGAGCCTACGAAAGGTAGCCAACGAGGTATTCAGGAGGTAAACTTCGTCGCCATGCCCAGATCGATGTGGAAAGGCGTCGTCTCCTTTGGAATGGTTTCAATCCCGATCCGCCTCTACAACGCCACCGAATCAAGCGCCAAGGTTTCGTTCCGGCAGCTGTGCCCGGAGCACCACTCCCCCATCTCGTACAAGCGCTGGTGCCCCGAAGGCGACCACGAGGTGGCCTACGCCGAGATCCAGCGGGGATACGAGGTCGGCAAGGACCGCTACGTGATCATCGACGACAAGGACCTCGACAACCTGCCGCTGCCGACCGCCCACGCGATCGACATCGAGGAGTTCGTCCCGGTGGACGACGTCGAGCCCGGTCTTTACTACGACAGCGCGTATTACGTCGAACCGGAGGAGCTGGGCAAGAAGCCCTACCACCTCCTGCGCCGCGCGCTCGAAACGACCGGCCGGATGGCCATCGCCAAGATCGCGCTGCGAGACAAGGAGCACCTCGCAGCGCTGCATCCCAACGGCAAGGGCCTGATCATGAACACGCTGCACTGGCCGGACGAGATCCGCTCGACCGAGGGCCTCAAGGGCCTCGAGGACGACGTGAAGATCAACCCCAAGGAGCTCGAGATGGCAAAAGCGCTCATCGAGAGCCTGGCCGACAGCTTCGACCCGAGCCGGTACAAGGACAACTACCGCGAGGCCGTCATGAAGGTCGTCCAGGCCAAGATGGAAGGCGAGGTCATCGAAGCCCCTGAGGCGCCGCAGCCCGGCAAGGTCATGGACCTGATGGAGGCGCTGCGCGCGTCGGTTGAGCAGGCTAAGAAGCAGCGCGCCTCGCGCGAAAAGCCTGCGGCAGAGACCAGGAGACGGCGTAAAGCTTCGTAGCCGCGGCCCTAATCTGAAGCCCCAGGTGCAAGGCCCAGAGTCCGACCAGCTTCAGATCGAGCTCGAGAGCTTCCCTGACGAGGTGCGGCCTATGCAGGCCGCCTCGGCGGAGGCACCCTTCAGCTCCGCGGAATACGTCTTCGAGGTGAAGTGGGACGGGCTCCGCTGCGTCCTGTTCCGCGACGCGGACGGCCGGGTGCGCCTGCAGGACCGCGGGCTCAAGGACATCACTGCCGACCTCCCGGAGGTCGCCGCGGCGGCCAAGCGGGTGCCTCCGGGCAGCGTGATCGACGGTGAGCTCGTCGCGACGGACAGCGACGGGCGCCCGGATTACCCCCGCTTGCGCCAGCGACTCGCGGGCGGGGCACGCATGCGCGACGAGATCCCGACCGCATATCTCGCGTTCGATGCGCTCTACCTCGAAGGCCGGCCGCAGCTGCGCCAGCCGGTGATCAGACGTCGGGCGCGGCTGGCGAAAGCAGTCGAGGCCGGCGGCCACCTCTTCGTGCCCGCGCACATCGAGGAGGACGGCGTCGAGCTTTTCGAGGCGTGCCTGGAACGTGGCCTCGAAGGCGTGGTCGCCAAGCATCGCCTGAGCCCGTACGTGCCAGGCCAGCGCAGTCCTTTCTGGCTGAAGGTGAAGGCGGTCAAGTCGGACGATTTCGTGGTCATCGGTTGGACCGGCGATAAACCGTTCGACGCGCTGGTCGTCGGGTACCACGAGGACGGCCGCCTGCTGCCGTGCGGCACCGTTGGCGGCGGTTACGACGAGGAAGCGATACGCGTCATTCGCGCTTCGCTTGCGGAGCTCGCTACTGACGACTCGCCGCTGGAGCCGCCGCCGATCATGATTCGGCCGGTCCACTGGGTGCGGCCGGAGCTGGTGGTGAGCATCCGCTACTCCGAGTGGTCGCCTGACGGAACTCTTCGCTTCCCTATCTTCAACGGCCTGCGGCCGGAGGTGCATCCGGCGGAGGCCGTGCGTCACCGTCCGCGGGTGGTGATCACCGGGCACGTCAAGCCGGGTTCGGCCGCCTACGACCTGACGCGATTTCCCTTCTGATGGACTCGCCGCCCTTCGACGTCGTCACGGGCGCCTTCAGCTTCACAGGCCAGTTCATCGCTCGGCGACTGCTCGCGGAGGAACGCCGGGTCAAAACGCTGACGAACCATCCGAGCCGGCCCGGGACCGAGGACATCAAGGTCGACGTCGCGCCATTGCAGTTCACCGACCGCGCGGCGTTGGTGGAGAGCCTGCGAGGGGCGGACGTGCTCTACAACACCTACTGGGTGCGGTTTCACCGCGGCCGCATGCGATTCGGCGACGCCGTGGCCAATACCCGCATCCTCCTCGGCGCCGCTCGTGAGGCCGGCGTGCGCAAGGTGGTGCACATCTCGGTAAGCAACCCGTCGGCGGATTCGCCGCTCGACTATTACGCGGGCAAAGCTCGCACCGAAACCGCCGTGCGCGAATCAGGCCTCGCGTGGGCGATCATCCGCCCGACGCTGATCTTCGGGCCGGGCGACATCCTGATCAACAACATCGCGTGGTTGCTTCGCCGCCTTCCGGCCTTTGGGATCCCAGGCCGCGGTGACTACCGCCTGCAGCCGGTGGCGGGCGAGGACGTCGCGGAGATCGCCACGTGGGCCGCCGAGCAGGTGGACAACGTGACGGTGGACGCGGCAGGGCCCGACATCATCTTCTACAGCGAGATGGTCGAGTCGATCGCCATCGCGGTGGGCCGCCATCCTCGCTTCATCTACATGCCGCCGCGCCGCGCGATCTTTGTCGCGCGCCTGATCGGGCGATTCGTTAACGACGTGATGCTCAACGAGCCGGAGCTGGAGGGGTTGATGCAGGAGCTGCTCGTCTCGCAGGAAAGGCCGCGAGGCACGCGGCGGCTGGACAACTGGCTGCTGACCTCCGCCGACACGCTGGGCATGAAGTACGCCTCGGAGCTGGACCGCCACTGGAGGTAGCCGCGGCGGCACTTCAGGGAGTTTTGCGCAAAACATTCCTTTGGACGCGCGAAATAGGTGCGTTTTGCGCAAAAGCTACCCAATCCAGTGTTGTCAGTCAAACGGGTCTTCGATGAGCTCCGCCTCCAGCCCGCCATCCGGCCGTGGCGTGACGCCGACGACGACGAACCGGATCGGGCCTCGCCACTCCGCCAGGGCGCGATACTCGGCCGCCGCCGACATCAGCGCCCGCCGCTTGCGCGCGCCGACGGCCTCGAGCGGCGTGCCGAACGCGTCGCTGCTGCGCGTCTTGACCTCCGCGACAACCAGCTCGCGCCCCCGCCGGCACACGAGGTCGAGCTCCCCCCGCCGGGCGACAAATCCCGCCCCGACTATCTCGTAGCCCCGCTTGCGAAGCAGGTCGGCGGCGGCCCTCTCGCCGGCCCTGCCTAGCTCTGCTGCCCGATCAGCTCGGAGACGCGAAACGGCGCCCAAGTCGTCCTGTGAATGGGGCTCGGGCCAAGTCGCCGGATCGCGGCGCGATGCGACGGCGTGGCGTAACCCTTGTGGTCGGCGAAACCGTAGCCGGGATACAGGCTGTCGTACTCGATCATTGCCCGGTCGCGCGCTACTTTGGCGACGATGCTGGCGGCCATGATCGAAGCGCAGACCTTGTCGCCGCGCACCACTGCCATCTGCGGCAGGGGCGAGTCCGGGACGTCGAACGCGTCGACCAGCAGGTACTCGGCCTTCACGCCGAGCCCGGCCACCGCACCGGCGGTCGCGAGATGACGGGCCTTGAGCAGGCCGAGCCGATCGACTTGCCCATGGTCGACCGCGCAAACGGAGACGGCGACCGCGCGACGCCTGATCAGCGCGTCGACCCGCTCGCGCTGCTCGGCGTTCAGCAGCTTCGAGTCATCGAGTCCTGGGATGC
Organism: Candidatus Sulfotelmatobacter sp.; assembly: GCA_035602465.1. Classification (GTDB taxonomy): domain Bacteria; phylum Chloroflexota; class Dormibacteria; order Dormibacterales; family Dormibacteraceae; genus 40CM-4-65-16. The sequence goes on from DATNMQ010000141.1 coordinate 7,759, forward strand.
GGACACCAATGGGCAGGACCACCGCGCCGCCCACCACGGGGCCGGCGAGCGGGCCCATGCCGACCTCGTCCACGCCCGCGACGAGCTGGTAACCCATCGCGCTGGCCATGCGCTCGTAATGCCAAAGCTTCGGCCGCATCCATTCGAGAGTAATCGGCGGTCGCTCCGACCGCCAGATGCTTAACAGCGCGACACGCTTGATACTCTCGGCGTCTTGCGCCAGCGCTTTTGCATCCTTGGTGCCGCCACCGCCTGCACGGTTATCGCAAGCCACCTGATCGGTCTCGGCAGCGCCCCGCCTGGCTTGTTCAGCGATGAGGCGGGATTCGGCTACAACGGCTGGACCATCGCACACTTCGGAACTGACCAGTTCGGCACGCACTGGCCCTTATTCTTCCGCTCGTCGGGGGACTACAAGGGTCCCGCCGGCGTGTACATCGAAGCGCTTCTGACCTCGTTTCTGCCGCTGACCCCTTGGGTGATCCGGCTGCCCAACGCCATTGGAGGCATCGCGCTGGCGTTCGCGGCAGGCTGGCTCGGATGGCGCCTCACGCGATCGTTCGCGGTCACTTTGATCCTCGTGCTTGAGGCGGCGTTCGAACCATGGTTCTTCCACCTCGGCCGCACGATGCTGGAGGCGGACCTTCTGGCGCCCCTCTGTTACGTGCTTTCTCTAGCGGTCCTCGCGGCCGGGGGCGAGCGCCGCCTTCGCTCATGCGTGGTGGCAGGCATCGCGCTCGGGGCGGCATGTTTCACCGCACAGCCCGCCCGTTTCTTCACGTTGGCGCTCCTCGTGATAGTTGTGTTCGCGTTTCGTCGCACCCTGCACGGAGCACGGCTGGCCGCGTTCGCGGTGCCGGTCGTGCTCGCTCAGATCATGGTCTTAACCACTGGGAGCGCTGCCACCGCCCGGCTGGGGGCCGTGAGCGTCTTCAACCACGGCGGCCTAATCGGCGGCGCTCGCGAGGCCTTGGTGGATTACTTTCAGTATCAAGGGCCTGTCCTGTTGTTCATCCGGGGCGACGACAACCTCCGCCACTCCACTGGATTCGAAGGACTGCTTTTCGCGACTGCAGCGGTGCCCCTGGTTCTCGGAGCGATCGCCGCGTTCCGCAGGCGAAGTGAGCCCCTCGCCATGATCGCACTGCTCGGCACCCTGATCGCGCCAGCCGCCCCAGCGTTGGCTGTGGGAGTGAGCGCCCGACGCGATGTGGTCGTACTGCCGTTCCTTCTCGTCCTGCTCGCATATGGATGGCAGGCATTAGTCCCTTGGCTGCGTATCGATCGTGCCCGGATGGCTGTCGCTGGGGGGTGCGTAATGCTCGTGGCCGTCCCCTACTACGTCGATTACGCATTTGCCTACCCGAACCGGGCCGCCGCGTCGTTCGAAACCGGCGGGCTTGACGCCATCGCACGGGCGCACTCCATTGCGCAGGGCCATACCGTATTCGTCTCTCACAACCTTGGCTCGGAAGACGCGCTCGTGGACTTGCTGCCAGATCCGCGGCTCGCCGACCCACTCGGCAGCGTCGACGTGCGTCTCATCGAGTCGCCCAGCGACATCGCAGCGGCGCAGCCTGGCGATCTGCTCGTTCTTACACCGGGCGACACTCCGCCTTCGGGCTCCACCCTTCTGTTCCAGGAGGTCACGACGGGACCCTCGTCACTGACGGGAGGGGTGGTGCATGTCGTTGTCATACGAGTGTATCGGCGCTAGAGCGGGCTCAACCGAATCCTAAGACCCTTGCGGTTAACAGATCGATCCGGCTCGTTGAGACACGCCCCAGACCGCCAGATGCTTAACAGGTCACCTCTTGCTACCAACTGCTCTCAGCCAGGAGGCGTCACCAGGTCATGCAGTCACAGCTTTCGGGTTCGACTTCTCGGAAGCCTCCCCGGTCACGGTGACCAGGATCAAGTTCAGCATCGGCAACCACTCCTTCCGTGACGAGGTTGCCCCCCACGGGACTGTGCCTGCGCGCGCATAACAAAATCAGTAACCGCCGGTGATTCCGCTCTCTGCATCCGAGAGTCAGGGGCGCCTCCCGCCGCACATCAACAGCGCCCCACTTTGACGTCGCGCTGAAACTCGGTCACGACCCCCGTCTCGTTGCTGTAAATCAGGAACTCGTCGTCGTTGGACCTGACCAAGACATATGAGGGACCAGGTGGGCCTTGAGCTTGCCAGCCCAGCGGCTCG
>DATNMQ010000163.1:0-1921 GCA_035602465.1 Candidatus Sulfotelmatobacter sp.
AGGGTTGGCGCAAAATTAACTAGTATCCGTAAATCGGAAAGAAATCATTACTGGACGCTTTGACGGTCGCCATCGGCGAACTTCTATACTGCGCGCGAGCTCTGTAAACAATGGGGAATCGCAATCGCAGTCCGGCTCCCCTCGTTTCACCGATTGTGTTATAGTTCCGATTGAAAGCCTCGAGGAGTCGGAACTCTAACATTATGCGCCCTCTCTCTTTTGCCCCCCAAGCTCTCCGCAAGCATCTCCTGCGCCATAAAATCGCTACTTTGCCCGAACTCAAAGCGGCTCTCGGTACCAGCGCCGACCTCACCGTCTTTCGAAAGCTCAAACTCCTGGATTACCTCTCCAGCTATACCCATCGCGGCCGTTACTATGCCCTCCGCGAAGCCGCCCGCTTCAACGACGTCGGCCTTTGGTCCTACGATGCAGTTTGGTTTTCCCGTTATGGCACCCTCGTCTCCACCCTCGAGTCCTTCGTCAACCAATCCCCGAACGGCTGGTTCGCCGATGAACTGGCCGACGTTCTCCATGCTGAGGTCCAAGATCCCCTCCACGATCTTGTGCGCGCCGACCGTCTGCGCCGCTCCCAGGTGGCCGGACGATTCCTTTACACCTCCGCCGATGGCCGGCAAGCGCGCGATCAACTCCGCACCAGGCAAACCGCCCAATCGGTTCCTCTGCTGACCGATGCCTCCGCTCTTCAGGTATCTCCCGATGAACTGCAAGCGGCCATCTTGCTTTTCTACAGCCTGCTGGATGAGCAGCAGCGGCGCTTGTTCGCTGGGCTGGAATCCATCAAGCTGGGACACGGAGGCGACAGCATTCTGGCCGAATTCCTCGGCCTGGACCCGCACACCATCGCTCGCGGACGCCAACAACTCCTCGCTCAGAATGTATCGACGGGCGGCACGCGCCGTTCCGGCGGCGGACGCAAATCAGTCGAAAAAAAACTGCCGACATCGTCACACTGATCGAGTTCCTGCTGGAATACGATACCGCGGGCGATCCCATCACCGGGTTGAAGTGGTCTCGGCGCACCACCGAGAAGATTGCCATGGCGCTCGGCGACTTCGGTGTCAGTGTTAGCCCTAACACCGTCGCTCGTCTCCTCCATCAAATGGGCTATTCCCTGCGCGTCAATCACAAGAAACTCTCCACCGACTTTTGCCCCGACCGCAACGATCAGTTCCTCTATCTGAGCAATCTTCGTCAGCGCTTCCAACGCCGCGGCCTACCTATCATTAGCGTCGATACCAAAAAGCGCGAACTGGTCGGCAACTTCAAGAATCCTGGCGCGCGCTGGGATCTATCTCCCCGCTTGGTCAACGACCACGATTTCCGCTCTGATTCCACCGGGGTCGCCATCCCTTATGGCATCTACGATCTGCTCGCCAATCGAGGATCGGTCACGGTGGGCGTCTCGCATGACACTTCCGCCTTTGCGGCGCACGCCATCGCGCATTGGTGGCGACAAGAAGGGTCGACCCGCTATCCACGCTCCCGGCAACTCCTCATCCTGAGCGACACCGGTGGCAGCAACGGCGCTCGACGCCGCGCCTGGAAAACCGAGCTCCAATCTCAACTCGCCGACTCCTTCGGTCTGACTCTCACCGTGGCCCACTATCCCACCGGCGCTTCCAAATGGAACCCCATTGAACATCGCCTCTTTTCAGAAATTTCCAAAAACTGGGCAGGCGAACCGCTCGACAGCTATCACAAGATCCTCAACTTCATCCGCTCCACCAGAACCGATACCGGCTTATCGGTCACCGCTCAACTCGACCGTCGCAACTATCCCACCGGTACCGAACCGACACCCCAACAGCTTCAATCCCTTCGACTGAAACCGCACGAGGTTCTGCCGAAGTGGAACTACACCATCTCACCCAATCTGTGAAGTTGTTTTTGCGTCAGCCCT
>DATNMQ010000175.1:0-1202 GCA_035602465.1 Candidatus Sulfotelmatobacter sp.
GGGGTCAATCAGGAGGACGACCACGCCATTGCGGGGGTCAGACATGACCACGACCACGCGTATGCCGCGTCCGGGCGGCTCACGCGGCGTCCCGAGCCAACGCCCGGATTTCTCCGTCGCGTAGGCCGTAGTAGACGAGGGTGAGCAGTTTTCGGGCCGCGGCGATCTTGGCGATGCTCTTGCCGCGGCGGGCTTCGATCCGTTTGCGATCGGCGCCGATCTTGACGGTGGTTTTACGTTGGATCGCCTCCACGGTGGCCCAGCGGACCAGCTTGGAACCCTGTTTGGTGATGTGACCACGATGTACCACGGTGTCGGACTCGTAGTGGCGCGGCGTCAGACCGGCCCACGAACACAGCGGGCCCGGGCCGGCGAAGCGATGCACATCCCCGATCTCGGCGACGAAGATCGCCCCCAGGGTCGGCCCGACACCGGGCAACGCCTGAATCGCCCGATAGCCGCGATGCTCACGCAAGCGTTCGGCGATTAGGGCGACGAACACCGCTTCCTCGGCGTCGAACACGTCGATCAGATGCAGCAGCGACGCGACCCGAGCCGCGTACGGGCCGGCCAGCGCCGTCTTCTCCAGCCGTTTGCGTCCGTCGACACCGAACAAGTCCGACGCCGCGATCAACACCCCGGCCTTGGCCAGCACGGCGTGCACCTGGGCCTTGAGACCCGAGCGGATCGCCACGATCTTCGCCCGGTAGCGGACCAGCTCGCGCAGTTCTCGAACTTGTGGTGGCGCGATCCACGCCTCGGGCAACCGATTCATCCGCAGCAGATCCGCCAGATCACTGGCGTCGCGGACATCATTCTTCACCCGCCGGTACCGGAATCCCTTGACACCCAGCGGATGCGCCAGATGCACCGTCGCGCCCGCCGCCTGCAGCACATCGACCGCCCAGTACCACCCGTAAGTGGCTTCCAGCACCACTTCCGGATCCGGGCCTGCCTCCTCGAGCTGCAGACCCAACGCCACCGGGTCGTTGACGATGCGGACCGCGCTGAGCTGCTCGCCGCTGTCGGTCTGGCGGACGATCACCGACCGCTGCCGATGAAGATCGATACCGACGAACTGTTTTCCGTCATACTCACTCATAGGGGCCTCCTACGTTCGTGTTGGACGTGACACCCCCAGCATCCGCCGGGAACCCCACGAGGAGCGGAGGCCCCGCCCCTTCATCACATCAGGAGTCCTG
>DATNMQ010000165.1:0-3796 GCA_035602465.1 Candidatus Sulfotelmatobacter sp.
AGGGCGACGCGGCGGAGAAGATCGGCGATCACCGCGTCCGCATTGCCGTTGGCGAGGTGGTGGATCTTCAGCGGCCGCTCCAGGTGATGGCGGATGCGGTGGACCGGGTTCAGCGACGCGAACGGGTCCTGGAAGACCATCTGCACCTGCCGCGCGTACGAACGCGGGCGGCCGGTCGGGGCAGGCTGCCCGTCGAGCAGGACGCTGCCCGCGTCCGGCCTGACGATCTTGGCGAGCAGGCGTGCGACGGTCGTTTTCCCCGCCCCGCTCTCCCCGACGACCGCCGTGACCTTCCTGGCGTCGAGCCGGATCGAAACGTTGTCGACGGCGTGGACAGGCGCCTTGCGCGCAAAGATCCCGCGGCCCTGCTTGACCCAGAAATACTTCGTCAGGTTCCGTCCCTCGAGCACCGGCGTCGTCTCGCCCATCACTGGAGCGCCTGCCTCGCGGGCATGCGCACGGCCGACCCGGTATCCGGCATCGCCAGCTCCGCCGGCACCTGGGCGCCGTCGCGATGGAGCCAGCAGGCGACATCGCGTCCCGGACCGATCGCCGCGAGCTGCGGGTCCTCGTGCTTGCAGCGTTCCATCGCCCACTTGCATCGCGGGTGGAAGGCGCATCCCGAGGGGAGATCCCTGAGGTCGGGAGGTGACCCCGGAATCCCCTCCATCGGGACGCGCTTGCCGTGCATGGGCGGGAAGCAGTGCAGCAGCCCGTGCGTGTACGGCAAGCGCGGCGCGTGAAAGAGCGAGGGGGCCGGAGCGCGTTCCATCAGCCGTCCCGCGTACATCACTGCGATGTCGTCGGCGAGCTCGACCAGCAGCGACAGGTCGTGGGTGATGAACAGCGCGGCGAAACCGAGTCGGTCGCGCAGGCCCATCAGCTCCTCGAGAATCTCCCGCTGCGTGACGACGTCGAGGGCGGTGGTCGGCTCGTCCAGGATCATCACCTGCGGCTCGAGCGCGAGGGCCATCGCGATCATCGCGCGCTGGCGCATGCCGCCCGAAAGCTCGTGCGCATGCGTGCGCAAACGATCGGGGTTGATCCCGACCATCTCGAAGAGCTCGCCCGACCGCGCCCATCGGTCCGCGGCTGAAAGGTGCGGCCGGTGCACCCGCAGCAGGTCGTCGAACTGCGCGCCGATCGTGATGACCGGGTTCAGCGCGTTCAGGGAGCTCTGCAGCACGACCGCGATCTCGGACCACCGCACGGTGCGCAATTGCTGAGGGCCGGCGGCGAGCAGGTCGATCGTCTCCGCTGGAGCGTCGCCGCTGAAGGGCTTGGAGTGGAAGAGCACCTCGCCCTCGGTGATCACCGCGGGGGCTCGAAGGAGGCGGATCGCCGCCAGCGCCAGCGTGGTCTTGCCGCTGCCGCTCTCCCCCGCGAGACCCAGCACACGGCCGCGGCGGAGCACGAGGTCGCAGCGGCGGACGGCATGGACCGCCTCGTCTCCGTAGCCGTAGTCGACGGACAGCCCGCGGATCTCGAGGACCGGCTCCGCGGCCTCGCGCGCCTTGGTTACGACCGCCGCGATCGTGGGCTGCCTGGTGGTGGCGGAACGCACCACGGGGGTGACGCCTCGCGTGGCGCTGTCCTTGATGCCTGCCTTCCGCGCGGCCTTCGCGGTCAGCCCGGCTGTGCGAAGCCTCGGATTGATGAACTCGTCGATGCCGAAGTTGAGCAGCGCAAGGCCAGTGCCGAGCAGGGCGACACAGATGCCGGGAGGCGCCCACCACCACCACCAGCCGCCTCGCACGGCGTTGTTGGCGAAACCCTCGCGCAGCATCTCGCCCCAGTTCCACAACCCGGGCGGAGAGCCGGTCGGCGAGCCGGCCAGCCCGAGGAACGAGATGACCACGTAGGCCGCGACGGCGGAGAGGGTGGTGAAGAGAAAGGACGCTGCGACGATCGGGATGAGGTTGGGCAGTATCTCGACGAGGATGATCCGCAAGCTTCGCTCGCCGGACACCCGCGACGCCTCGACGAAGTCGCGGTTGCGCAGCGACAGCGTTTGCGCGCGCAGCGTGCGCGCGGTATACGCCCACGTCGTGACCGCGATGATGAAGGCCACCACGAGGAGGCTCGAGCCGGCGGACGGGACGTAGTCCGCGAGCACGATCAGCAGCGGGAGCCCCGGTATCGCGAGAAAGATGTTGGCCACAAGCGAGAGCCCGTCGTCTGCGGCGCCGCCGATGTAGCCGGCGGAGATGCCGAAGAGGATCGAGAGCACCGTGGCGATCACGGCGGAGAGAAGGCCGACCACCATCGTCGCCTGGGTCGACGCGAGAAGCTGCGACCATACGTCCTGAGCGAAGACGGTCGTTCCAAGCCAGTGCGCGGAGGAGGGGCCCAGAGGCAGCGGGTAGTAGCTCGCCGGAAAGCCGGAGTCGCCGCCGGTGCCCGGGACGAGCACGTGCTGGACCCAGTTCTGCGTGTCGGTCGCATTGGGCGAGTAGGGCTCGATGAACCGGCCGATGACGGAGATGACCGCGAAGACGGCCATGATGACGAGCCCGGTGACCACCTTGGGTGAGCGCGGAATGCGCACCATCCGGTCGCGATGGAACGTGGGCGGCGGGCCCGCCACCGGCGGCTGCGCGAGTGTCGTGCTGTCGATCGTCATCTCGTCAGGCCACCTGCCTCGCCCGCGGGTCGATCATCACGTAGACGACGTCAGCGATCAGGTTGGCCGCCAGCACAACCAGGGTGATGACCACGAAGATGCCCTGGACCAGCGTGTAGTCGAGCTTCGACAGCGCATCAAACAGGTGAAAGCCGATGCCGGGATAGTTGAAGACGATCTCGGTGAGGATCTGGCCGCCGACGACCAGGCTGATCGCGATCGTGAAGTTGGAGACGACCGGCAGCAGCGCGTTGCGCGCCGCGTACCAGATCACGGTACGGCTGGGCAATCCCTTCGCCTGCGCGACAAGGACGAAGTCCTCGTCCATTGTGGTGATGACCTGGTTGCGCATCGCGAGGATGAACCCCGCCATCGAGGCGATGATCACCGTGACGGCGGGCAGGATCGCGTGGCTGAGGACGCTCTGGATGTAGGGCAGGTTTGGTCCCGGAGTCACCGAGAAGATGTCGTAGCCGAACAGGCTGGGAAACCACCTCAGCATGGTTCCGGTCTGACCGAACACCAGGACGATGACGAGAGCAAGGAAGAAATAAGGAGTCGCCTGGAAAAACGTGGCGAACGGAATCGCCCAGTCCGTCCACGAACCTCGATTCCACGCGAGCAGCGTCCCGATGGTCGTGCCTGCGAGAAAGCTGATGGTGGTCGCGATGACGAGGAGCACCAGCGTCCACGGAAGGTAGGAGAGGATGAGGCTGCCCACCGGTGCGTTCTCCGACCACGACCGTCCGAGGTCGCCGTGAGCCAGGTTGCCCAGGTACTGGACGTACTGGTCCCACATGCTCGTGTGGACGTTGTAGCCGAGCTGTATCTCGATAGCCCTCACGCAGTTCTCGTTGCAGTTACCTGACTGCGACGCCCTCGCCACGGCGCCTGCGACGGGGTTGCCCGGCACGACGCGTGGGAGGAGGAAGCTGACGGTGATCGCCACCCAGGCCGCGAGCACGTAGACCCCGAGCTTGCGGAGGATGGCGCCCACGGCTAGAGGCCATCCTTCGCGGCGGTGGCCGCAGACGTCACGCGGTTGTCGCGCCCGGTGCAACCACAGCTCTCGCGCACGATGAGCTGCACGGGCAGGACGACGTCCGACTCGCCCTTGCCGGTGCTGATCTTCGAATACAGCACGTCAAAGGCCATGGCGCCCAGCTCCTGCAT
>DATNMQ010000178.1:0-7957 GCA_035602465.1 Candidatus Sulfotelmatobacter sp.
CTCGAGCTGCACGTCCAGGACAACACGATCGTGAAGGTCACGTCGCCGCTGGACCACAGCGTGACGGCGGGGCACCTCTGCGTGAAGGGGAGGTTCGGGTTCGAGTTCGTGCAGCGAAGGAAGGCGTAGCCGGGCGGGGGCGCCAGACGGGGGACTGGGAAGAGGGTGGCTGGGGGCGGCCTCGCTTGCTGGATTGGGTCACTCGGCGTATGTATTGGTGTGTTTTGGGTATTGACATTTTACCCAAACGTTTGTACGATTAGCGCGTGGTCGAGCTAGACGATCCGAGTGTCGATCTGGAGCTTCCTGGGGCCGAAGAATCGATCAAGATGGTCGGGCTCAGGTGGTTCATCGACCGCCTCGAGGTCGAATTCTCCGAGATGGCCGCCTCCTTCAAGCAGAGCAAGTACTGGGACTACGAAGGCTTCAACACCGCCGGCGACTGGATGCGCTTCAACTGTCATATGACCTCCACGGCCGCCGCGGATCGGATCAACGTCGGCGGGCACCTCCATGAGATAAAGGGCACGACCGCCGCGATGGACGCGGGCGAGGTGGGCTTCGCCCACGTCACAGTCATGGCTCGGACCGCCGATGCGGTCGGCAAGGCCTTCGACGAGTCTCAGCTGCTTCCGCTCGCGAAGGAGAACTCTCCGGGCAAGTTCCACTACAAGTGCATGCACTACCGCCACTCCATCGATGCCCAGGCTTACGCGGACACGCAAGCGAGGGAAGCGGAAAGTCGCCGGCTCCGTCTGAGCACGGCCGAAGACGGCTCCTTGCTCATCAGCGGCGCGCTCGACCCGATCGGTGGCGCCGTCGTGCGCTCGGCGCTCGAGCCGCTGGCTCGGCCTTCCGGCGCGTACGACCACCGTGACCAGGAGCAGCGCTACGCCGATGCCCTGGTCGAGCTGGCATCAAACGGTGGACATCAAAAAGTGCAGCTCCAGGTCACCACTTCGCTCGAGACGCTGAAGGGGCTCGCGGGTGCTCCGGCGGCGGAGATGGAGTTCTCGCTTCCACTCTCATCCAAGACCGTCGAGCGCCTGGCGTGCGACTGCAGCGTGACTCGCGTCCTGCTCAACCAGAAATCGGTGGTGATCGACGTGGGTCAGGCGGAGCGGACGATCAAAGGTCCCAAGCGCCGGGCGCTGAACGCACGCGACCAGCACTGTCAGTGGCCGGGGTGCGAGAGGCCGGCGTCATGGTGTGACGGTCATCATTTCGTGCACTGGATCCACGGCGGCGGGAGCGAGTTGGGCAACCTGACCCTTCTTTGCGCTCGACATCACTGGAAAGTGCATGAAGGCGGGTGGCAGCTGGTCAAAACCGAAGAGGGACGGATCCTTCCGGTTGCTCCTACACCGACGTTCGGACTGCCTCGCGGGCCGGACTAGCAACAGTCGAGGGCCCTCAGCGGGTCTTACGGATGTGGCGCACAATGCCGGGCGAAGGTCTGGAAGGTGCAGCAGGTAGCTGTACTGGGTGGCGATGAGAAGCTCCTCGCTGCGGCTCGTGCTGGTGATCAAGCCTGTTTCGAAAGGCTGATCGAACCTCATATCGCGGTCGGCTACCGGTTGGCAGCCGCCATGTTGAGCGACGCAGGCCAGGCCGAGGATGCGGTGCAGGAGGCAACGCTGCGCGCGTGGCGGTCGATCGGCCAGCTCCGCTCCGGCGCCCAGGTCAGAGGCTGGTTCCTGACGATCGTGGCGAATCGGAGTCGATCGATGCGTCGGACGCGTTGGTGGTCGGTGATCCGGCTGCCAGAAACCCGGTTCGGATTGCCCAGTCCGGCTGATGCGGCGGACCAACGCGAGGATCTGTCCCGGGCCCTTGGCCGGCTGAGCCCCGACGAACGCGCCGCCGTGTTTCTTCGCTTCTACGAAGACATGACCAGCCGTCAGGTTGGCGACGCTCTGGGCATCACGGCCACCGCCGCCCGCTCACGAATCCATCGGGCGTTGCGACGGCTGCGAGTCGACCTTGGCGAGGAGGAGCTGTGAACACCGTCAGGGATCTGCGACTGGCGCTGTCGGAAGAAGTGAGGCGCTTGCAACCGCCGGACGGACTCGAAGCACGTGTGCTCCAGCAAGCACTCGCTGACCGGCGGGCGACCCACGGCGGAATCCGATCGCCTTTGCCGCACTCGATCGAGGCGCCTCGCGTCATGGCGCTTGTTGCAAGCGTGCTCGCCCTGGCGATCATCGTCAGCCTTCTCCTGGCGGCTCGGGCGCTCCACCTGGTCGGGTTCGTTCCAGCCAACCGCGGTGTCGTCGGGCTGGAGACTGCGGTCACCCCTGTCGATTTCCAGTGCTCCCTTCCAGTGACGGTGGACATCTATCCCAACGCCTCTGTGCAGATCCAGCTACCCGGCGGCATCGTAAGCAACCAATCGGTCGAGCCTGTCGACCTGTATTTCAAGGGCAGCTACGACGTGCCAGCGGGTAAATGGGTGCCCGTGGCTCGCTCCGCGGTATCGCCCGACGGCAGGTCGTGGGCGTATGGGACTGGGATGCTGGAAGGCGCCGGCCAAAGCGGGACAGTCCACGTCGTCGAAGCTGCAACAGGTAAGGACATACAGGTGTGGTCGGGAACCGGCGGAGCGGCGGTAGTCGGATTCCTATCGACCGGCGTGTACTTCTTCGAGACCGGCCAGCCAGGCGTGTCAAAGCTTTGGGTCGTCGACCCGGCCAGGTCCGGATCGGGTCGAGTGATCGGCGCCTTGCCACTGATGGGTTCATGGGACGCGTCGGCCGTGTTTGGCCCGCTGGGCGGCTTTGCGCTCGTCCGCGCATCCAACGGCTACCCCAACAACGTCGTACGCATCGACCTGAGCGGCAACGTCACCACCTGGTTCACGAGTCCGGTCGGTCCGGGGCCCATCACGTTCCTCGGGTTGGATTCTCAGGGTCATCCCATCATCGCGATGGACCCGGCCAAGCCCCAGTTCCTGCGTGACGGTTCGATGGCCTACAGGGGTGTCCAAGATGAACAGGGCAGAATCCTTCTGCTCACCGGGCCGAATCAATTTGTGGAGATCGCCGACGGCTCGAACATTTACTTCCGGCCCACCTCGGCGATTGGCGATTCGCATGGAGTCTGGTTTGGTGAGCCGGGGTCCATCTGGCTCTACCAAGCCGGGACAGGGTTACGAAAGGTGTTTGCGATGGCGCCGTCGCTTTTCCCCACGCCTACGCAAAAGGTGATCCCAGGGCTGCCGAGTCCGTCACCCGGACCCCATTCAACCGACAGGCGAAGCGGAGTCGGCCTGACAGTCATCGGGCCTTGCAGTTGATGAGGGTTTGGCTAGGGGTTGCCGCCGGCGCGTTGCTCATCGGCGGAACGGCGTGCGGCGGCGGCTCACCAGTGGGGCAACCAAGCCCCGTGGTATCCGTGAAGCAATCAAGCCCTCCTGCAGCTGCGGGGCCAGTTTCCGGCGAGGACCTCCTGGCGGCAGGGCTGAGTGATCCATCGATGCTCACCCTCTTGCAAGTTTCGGGCCGATATGCCGACCACGCCGTCACCCTCATGGGCGCCTACGCGGACCCGGCGAGGCTGGTCATGATCTTTCAGATCAGCCCCCACGACGCCCAGCCGGACCTGGTCTCGGTCACCGACGACCAGGGCGGCCAGAACTCATCAATGGGGAGCAGCACTTCTCCGGGCGGCAATTTCATCTGGCACATCGATGTTGGACCGCGACCAGGAGCGGGCGGGATCGCCCACCTGAAAGCCGAGGTGCGATGGGGGCTGCCGACGGGAAACCCCGCGTCGCCGGTGTCAGCGCTTGTTCTGAAGTTCGACTTGCCCGTTCACAAGTCGGTGTCGCTCCCGGCCGGCTCGCCCTTTCACCTCGGCAGCTGGACGGTCACCATCAAGACGCTCCAGGTCACACCTGCAACGGTTCACGTTGAAGCGCTGTTCGGAGGTGCCTCAGGCGACCTGGCCGGTCCGGACCACCTCGATCTGATCACGGTGTTGGACGGGACCGGCACCCCGCTTCGAGGTGTGGCGGGAGGCGGACAAATCGCAACTGGCGGCTGGCTTGCGCAGTTCCAATGGATGAGGCCTGTTTCGGCCGGCACCTACCAGCTTCGATTCCACGGCAATGGCGCAACGCACACCGTGAACCTGGAGGTCCCAGCCTCGTCCGCGATCTGATCGCGACCGCATCAGGTAAGACGTTTGCGAGCTTCCCCATGCATTTGAAACGCCCGGGGAAGCTCGCACTGGACTGATCCGGGCTAGTCGGCCTTAGTGAACGCTTTGTCGGCGCGAAGTGAGAAGGACGGGCTAGGCTAGCCGAGCATGCCCATCGTCTGGACCGACGACCCCGCGGCCAACGCCCTCCTCGAGAGCGATCCGCTCGCGCTCCTGATCGGGATGGTGCTGGATCAGCAGGTCAAGATGGAGAAAGCCTTCGGCGGCCCCTACGAGCTCAAGCGCCGCCTCGGTCATCTGGACGCGCGCCGGATCGCCGGCATGGATCCGCAGGAGCTCGACAAGATATTTCGCGAGCGCCCGGCCCTGCACCGGTTTCCCGGCTCGATGGCGAAACGCGTCCAGGCGATGTGCGCGGCGATCGTGAACGACTACAGCGGGGACGCTGGATCGGTGTGGCGCGATGCGCGTGACGGCGACGACCTCGCGGCGCGGATCAAGAAGCTTCCGGGCTTCGGCGACATGAAAGTGAAGATCCTCGTCGCGATCCTGGCGAAGAAGTTCGACGTCAAGCCGAGGGGATGGGAGAAGCACGCCGCGACCTGGCACACAGTCGCGGACGTCGACTCGGCGGAGTCGATGGCACAGGCGCGCGAGGTCAAACGGGAGATGAAAGCCCGGCCCCACTGACGGTCTAGCCCGCGGCGACGACCACCGTGATGCGATTCGGGTTGGCGGGCAGCCGGCCCAGGCCGAATGGACCGATGTGGATGTCGACACGCGCGCCGGGCACGGCGCTCTGCAACGTCATGCGTGCCTGGTCGAGACTCGATGAGGCGATGAGCACGCGCAGTGGCTCGGTGGCGACCGCGCGCGTTGCCGAACCGGTGGCCGTGCCGATCACGACGACGTGGCCGTCCGGCGTCATCTGCAAGACCGAGTAGTCGGTGCTCACCGAGTTGGGTGCCACGGCTTCGCCCGCGAGAAACTGCGCGCTCAGTGCGGATCTCAGGAGCTGCCGGGCCCGCGCGTCCGAGAATCCGTTCGCACTCAGGGTGAGCGTCGCAGTCAGCGTGAAGGTCGTGCTCTCGACACCGACCGCGTGGTCGCTCGTCACGGTGACCGTGGGATTTCCGCCCGCCACGTAGCGAAGGCCTGCAGTCCTGCCCAGCATCGACGTCTGCGCCTCGGCGGTGGCGGTCGCGGTGAGCTGGGCTCGCACCGCGTCGTAGTCCTTCTGCAGCACGACATGGGTGTTGCGGGTAGTGCCACCGGTGATCGGTTTGGCATTCGTCACGGAGAGGTTGGTCGCATAGCCGATCACAGTGACCGTGCCGGCGGCTGCGTTGCCCGCAGGCCCCGCGGTCACGGCCTTGATAGGTATTGGGCCGGACGTGCTGTAGAAGCCGAACAGCGCCTCCGCCTGAGTTGTGTAGTGCACACCTGCCGCGGTGGCAACGTCCAACCCGACCGGCACGCGGATGGTTCCCGCGCAGGGAACGGTGCATCCCGAGTAGAAGGTGAAGACGACGTCTCCGGAGGCAAACGTGCTCAAGGTCACGGGGCTCGAGTTGCCTGTCAGCGTGTCGGTGACCTGCGCGGTGATGGGGCGGGTCGGAAGATCGCCGCCGCCGCGGCTGCCGGTCAAGGTCGCGTAGGCTGCCGCCCGGTGCGCCGGCACGTAAAGCGTGACCGTCGCCGTCTCGGACTGGACGACGGCAAAGCCCACCGCCGCCAGGAAGGCGGCCGCTCCCGCCACGACGCCCGCTAGCCTCCGCATTGCACTGCCAACGCAAAGATAGCCCTGGCGGAAAGTCTCTGATAACCTTTTGCCTCCGGCTCCACCGCAGAGAGCGGAGCGGACAGCAAAGAACAGCAAGAGGTGACCAGATGAGAGAGTTCACGCCCACCCGGGAGGAGTCCCGGGAGCTGGCCAAGAGCTTCGCGCTTATCCCCGTCTATCGCGAGGTCCTGGCCGACATGCTGACCCCGGTCCGCGCGTACAGGCTGCTGTGCCCGCCGGGCGAACCAGGGTTCCTGCTCGAGAGCGTCGAGGGTGGGGAGAGGCTGGCCCGCTACTCGTTCATCGGCTTCCAGCCCCGGGCTCTCGACCTCGGCGACGGCAACCCGCTGGACGCGCTCGCCGTCGTCGCCGGCGAGCAGACGGCGCCCGTCAAGGGCATCCCGCGCTTCCACGGCGGCGCGGTCGGCTACCTCGGATACGAGACCGCGAGACACTTCGAGCGGCTTCCGCTGGCCAAGGGTGCGCCTCCCCCGATGCCCGAGAGCGCCTTCCTGAGCGCGGAAGACCTCGCGGTGTTCGACCATGTGACCCGGCGTCTGAAGCTTCTCACCATCCACCGGCCGGACCGCGAGGACTACGGCGAGGCCGTGGCCCGACTGGACGAGATGGAGAAGCGCCTGGCCGGCGATCCCCCTCCGGCCGACGGTCGCGGCGTCGACGGAGCGCCCTGGGAGCCGAACGTCACGAAGGGCCAGTTCCACGCCATGGTCGACGCGGCGCGTGAATACATCATGGGCGGGGACGCGTTCCAGGTCGTCCCCTCGCAGCGCTTCCGGAAGCCTCTGGCGGCGAGCGCATTCGACGTCTACCGATGCCTGCGCGCGATCAACCCGTCGCCCTACATGTTCTTTCTCGCGCTGGGTGGCGATCGCCATGTGGTCGGCACCTCGCCCGAGAAGCTGGTCCAGGTCGAAGGCAGGCGGGTCGAGACCCGGCCGCTTGCGGGCACGCGCCGGCGCGGCGCGGATCCCGAGGACGACAAACGCCTCGAGAAAGAGCTCCTGTCGGACCTCAAGGAGCGGGCGGAGCACGTGATGCTGGTCGACCTCGGGCGCAATGACGTCGGCCGCGTCGCGACGCCTGGCTCGGTCAACGTCGACCGCCTGATGGAGGTCGAGCGCTACTCGCACGTCATGCACATCTCGTCGACGGTGAGCGGCCAGCTTCGCGACGGCAAGACGTCGCTCGACGCGCTGCGCGCCGCGTTTCCCGCGGGCACGGTGTCGGGGGCGCCGAAGATCCGCGCGATGGAGATCATCGCGGAGCTCGAGCCCGACCAGCGCGGTGTGTACGCCGGGTCGTTGGGCTACGTCAGCTTCGGCGGCAACCTCGACATGGCTATCACGCTGCGCACGGTCGTCGCCGCGGAGGGGCACGCCTACGTCCAGGCCGGCTGCGGCGTGGTCGCCGACTCACGCCCGGAGCGCGAGTACGAGGAGACGCTGGAGAAGGCCGGCGCGATGTTCAAGGCCATCGAGATGGCGGAGGAGATGTAACCGCCATGGAACTGGCGATGGTCGACAACTACGACTCCTTTACCTACAACCTCGTCCAGTACCTGGCCGAGCTCGGCGCTGAACCTGTGGTGTTCCGCAACGACGACGTCACGGTCGACGAGCTGGCGAAGTTCGACGGCATCGTCATCTCACCTGGACCGGGAACACCGGACGACGCCGGGATCTCGAATGAGGCGATTCGCGCGCTCAGCGGCAAGGTCGCAATCCTCGGCGTGTGCCTCGGCCACCAGTGCATCGGGCAGGTCTTCGGCGGCGACGTCGTGCGCAATGAGCCCTCGCACGGCAAGACCTCGTGGATCCACCACGACAACTCGGGCGTGATGGCGGGCGTGAACGAGCCGTTCGAGGCGACGCGCTATCACTCCCTGATCGTCAAGCGCTCCTCGATGCCGGCTGACCTGGTGGTCACGGCGTGGACGCATGACGGGACCGTGATGGGCCTGCGACACGCGCGGCATCCGACCTACGGCGTGCA
>DATNMQ010000189.1:0-1136 GCA_035602465.1 Candidatus Sulfotelmatobacter sp.
GCTGAACGGAATCCATCACATCAGCGCCATCACCGCCGACGCGACCCGCAACGTCCTGTTCTACACAGGCGTCATGGGCCTCCGGCTCGTCAAGAAGACCGTCAACCAGGACGACCCGAGCGTCTACCACCTGTTCTATGCAGACGAGGCCGGCAGTCCGGGCGCCGATCTCACCTTTTTCGAGTATCCGGGCCTCGTGCGCGGCCGCGCCGGCGCTGGGATGATCCACCGCATCGGCCTTCGCGTGGCCTCGGAGCAGGCGCTCGACTTCTGGGCGGCGCGGCTGGCTGGGGCGGGACTGGAGACGATCCGCGAAGACGGCCGGCTGCGCTTCGACGACCCGGAAGGACTCGGTTTCGAGCTGATCGCCGCGCCCACCTCGGATGCACCTCTCACCGCACTGCATCCCGAGATCCCCGATGGCTTCGCGCTTCAAGGATTCGCGGGCGTCCGCGCCTACGAGCGCCGGCGCGGCGCCAGTCACATCTTCCTCACCGAAGCCGTCGACTTCGAAGGCACCGGTCCCGACGCGTACGAATCCCGCGGTGACTCGCGGGGCTCGTCCTACGTCTACGACGCAGCTCCGGAAGCCCGCGGGCTTGGCGGCTCAGGAACCGTGCACCACGTGGCGTGGAGCTCGACGATGGAGGATCACGTCGCCTGGCGCGACCACGTGATCGAGCACGGCGGCGACCCCACGCCGGTCATCGACCGCTTCTACTTTCGCTCCATCTACTTCCGCGAGCCCAGCGGGGTGCTGTTCGAGATCGCGACGGTCGGACCCGGCTTTGCCACCGACGAGCCGAAGGAGCACCTCGGGGAGCGCATCTCGCTGCCGCCCCCGTTCGAATACCTGCGGGAGCAGGTCGAGGCGAACCTGACCCCGCTGCCCAACCCGAGAGAGAAAAGCTCAGTCAGCCAAACCGGATAGGCACCTTTGACGCCAGCGGGGTGTATCCACCGCATTCGATTGGCGCCTTTGGCGCCAAAGGAGCCCTAAGCCGCGAGCCTAGGCGACCAGCCTGAACGGCTCCGGCACAGGCTGCATCCGAGTTCCCTCGAGCGCCTCGAGCGCGTGGTCGACCGTCACCTGGCGGCGCCGGAAGTTGCGGAGCGCGAACCTGTCGCACGCGGTC
>DATNMQ010000191.1:0-1995 GCA_035602465.1 Candidatus Sulfotelmatobacter sp.
CGCGTTTCGACGTTTTGGAGCGGGACCGTCTCGCCCTTCTCGGCTGCCGCGATCCCAGCCCGGATCTTCCTCATCAGGCGCTTGTCGGACAGAATTTCCAGCGTTTCCTCGAGTCCCTCGATGTCGTCCAGGCTGACGATCATCGCCACGGGACGGCCATTACGCGTGATTGTCACGCGATCCTGTTCACGCTCAACGCGATCGACGACCTCCGAAAGCTTGGCCTTTGCCAAGGCTAGAGGGATTGTCTCCATAGACCAGAATTATAGTCCAGCCAAAGGGAGAGGAGGTCAGCCGACCAGGCGGATCGTCCACAAGTCGCGCGCAAGACCGTTCTGGATTAAGTACGCGTAGGGGAGCGTGAAATAGCCCTTGATGCCCCACTCCGCGCCCCACGAGTTGCGGACGAGGAACCGCTGCTGCGCATCGTCGTAGCCGACCGCCATCACCGCATGGCCGCCGATTGCCCGCTCCCCCGACGCCGGCATCGATCCGCGCCCGGTCTTTCTTGTCGCCTCGCCCTCGAAGCTCTCGTACACCGTGAACCCGAAGATGAAGGGATAGCCTGAGGCGAGGCATCCCTTCATCTGGTTCAGGTCCTGAATGAGGCTCTGGTAGGAGATGGCGCGGTCCAGTTGGGCATCGCGATAGCACTTCGCGGGCGGTTTGCGCGTGAAGTTCTCGATCTCGTACGGCCACTCCGGCTCGGGACACACGCCGTCGCTCGCCACTGACTTGATCCCGTCGCGCAGCTGCGCGCCGCTGTCGATCGAGACCGTGCCCTCGATTGCCCGTTCGTTGTAGTAGATGAAAAGGCGCGAGGGCACGAAGTCGGAGAGCTTCTGTTTCATGCGTTCGAATTCGATCGCACCCGCGATCGCGTTGGCGGTGCAGCTGCCGAGCATGCCCTGGTTGTAAACCGGCGGGCACTGCGCCGTGAGATTCGTCTTAGGGGGCAGCGCCGCGAGGAACTGGGGCGGCGCGGCGTAGAGGTGGTCGCGCTGGTCGGGCTGGTCCGGGATCCATCCGTAGCGGCGGATCTGGCGGGGCTGGGTCATCTCGACATCTCCGTCACAGGTAGGGCCAGTTCGCCACGCTCGGGCCTTCGCCCACGTATGCGTGCACGCCCTTGGGGAAGCGGTGCGCCTCGAGCACGATCGCGGTCGCGCGCGCGTGTCCTTCCAGGATCACCAGGGGCCCGCCCGGGGGGCGCAGGGCGATGATCTCGGGCACCTTCTTGTCGGCGTGGCAGATGCCGGCCGCGAGGGACAGCACGACCATGTTCGTCTGGTCGCCCGTGAAGACGTGGCCGACGTTCGTCGCCCCCTCCGCCACCTTGCGCGTCGCCGGCGACAGCAGGCGCCAGGCGCCGTCGCGGCGGGCGTAGAGCATCTCTCCGACGTCGTCCGTCGTGAGGTTGACCCGGCGCCACGGGAGGTCCGGGGCCAGGCCCGCGAACGTGCCGGTGCCCTGGCCGAACCCGTAGACCGAGGTGATGATCCGCCGCCGGAGGTCGTTCTGGGTCTGGTCGTGCAGGTCCGGCGACCGCGCGGCCTTGAGCGCGAGGGACAGGTTCGCGGGGTTCGGCGGGTTGCCGATCAGGTATGCCTGGAAGTCCGCCGACTCGATTTCGGCCTGCAGCCACGCCAGGATGACCTGGTCTTCGGTCGCCGCTCCGAGGTCATCCACTCTGGCATGGGAAAATAACACCTCGATGCCCCAAGCCCATAAATGGGTCTACCAGTTCTCCGAGGGATCGGCCAAAATGCGCGACCTCCTCGGAGGCAAGGGCGCCGGGGCCGCGGAGATGACACGGGCGGGCATGCCCGTCCCGCCCGGCTTCACCATCACCACCGAGGCCTGCCGCGCGTACTACAAGGCGGGCGGCAAGTTCCCCAAGGGCTTGTGGGAGCAGGTCCTGCCGGCGCTGAAGGTCCTCGAGCGCAAGGCGGGCAAGAAGTTCGGCGACCCGAAGGACCCGCTGCTCGTCAGCGT
>DATNMQ010000192.1:0-4979 GCA_035602465.1 Candidatus Sulfotelmatobacter sp.
TCGTCAAGCAGGACGAGCGGAGGGTCGTGGACTGTCGCGATGAGCAGCGACAGGCGCTTCTGCTGCCCGCCTGACAGCTGGCTGAAGCGCCTGGACGCTTCGTCGCCCAGGTGGATTTCGGTCAGGCGGTCGAAGATCGCCGGCTTGGAGAGCGGCACTCCGTACAGACCGGCGTAGAGTTTGACGATCTCGCTGATCTTGAGCTCGGACTGAAAGCTCGTCGACTGGAGCTGAACGCCGATCAGCGCTTTGGCCTGCACGGGGTGGGCTCGAACGTCGACCTGGCGGATCAGGATCGAGCCGGAGGTCGGCTGGAGCAGTCCTTCGATCGCGCTCAGGGTGCTTGTCTTGCCGGCTCCGTTCGGACCCAGAAGCCCGAAGATCTCGCCTTCGTTGATATCGAGCGAGACCCCATCCACCGCTCGCTTGGGGCCGTAGCTGACGCGCAGGTCTTTGACCTGGAGAGCAAGACCAGTCACCGGCGGCGCTTCAGACGTCACTCCGTTTCCACGCAGGGTATACCCCTAACGAACGGGGGCGGTTGCGGGGAAGGACGCCAAATCACGCTGACTCGATAAGCCTGCTGTTCTTTGACAGGTTCGGGTCGGTGCATGCGGCAAGGTTGAAACAGCAGGGCCGTCGCTTCCCGCTTCTCATTTTCGAGATGCTTACCTCGACTCGTCGTTTGCGCGTATCAGGGTTCTGGGTTGCATTGACCCAGCGAACCCACTCCCAGCGCGCCATCGGTGTAATACCTTTCCAAAGGTCTTGGATCTTCTGAGGGGCAGCTGCCAGAGCTGTCTCGAGATCCTGTGGCACGTTCGGCTCCGGCCAGTCTTTGAGTGTCTCAATTTCGAGCGTCGCGGTGTCACCTGCGCTTAAAGCCGCGGTTCGTTGTAGCTTTCCATGAATCCTCATCCAGTGGCCAGAATTGCCGTCTGGTTCCAACACCGTCTGGAACCGATGGCCATTGATCGTTCCTTGTACAGCCACCTGCCCGCGCGACGGCAGTTTCCTGCTCGCTTTCTCGGGCAAGCGCAAAAGGGTCCAGTTGTCGATGGTGGATAGCGCGGCGTCAAAACGAATTGTTGGCGCCCCACTGCGCTGACTCATAGCAGTCATATATCCGATCGGCACCGCCGCGATCCCGGGAGATGCTCGGCGGACACTAAGTCGCCAGGTCGCTCTCTCGCGCGTTCTGGGCCAACGGCGCCAGGTGCTTGAGGTGTGCCTCGTAGTGACGCGATGTGTCCCACAGCAGCATCTCGACCAGCGCCTCTCCGCCCAGCCACGGCCACCGGTCCGCGCCGAACAGGTCGTCGTCAGTAAGGGGCTTGATCGCCGCCAGGAGCCGCTCCAACGATTGCTTGAACGCAGCCCGCGTCACGTACGGGGGATCGTCGAGGTGCTCGCGGTGGACGCGCTCGTTGAAGCCGTCGGTGGTGTTCGCGGAATCGGTCTCGTCGTACGGTTGGCGGCCGGCGCGCAGGCCATCGATCACGAGCACCGAGTGGCCGTGCCACCAGGCCAGGTGCACGAGCACGTCCTTGCCCTTCCAGTCGTCCATCGCCGGATCGCTCAGCCGGTCGTCGCTGATCCGCTCCACGAGCTCCGCCAGCTCTCGGTGGGCCGCGGTGATCGTGCGCAGCAGCTCGTCCCTGTCCACGCTCCGAGCTTAGTCCGGCCGGCGCGGGCGCCGACGGGATGAAGCGGCGCTGAGGGCACAGAGAGCCGCGGCGTTGATCTCGCGGCATGTTGCGACTTTGAGTCGTGCATTACCCAAGCATCCGACGGACCGTTTCGGGAGTGATGGGGCCGCGATCAGCCGTGCTCGGACTGGTTGGCGTGCTGGCACTCAGCTGCGGCGGCTTCCAATCAAGCTCACCTCCCGACAATTCGCCGCCCGCGGAGGCGTTGGCAGCCTGGACGGATTTCCCGGCCGATCGCAGTCCGCGGCCGGTCATCCTGCTCGAAGACATCACGCCTGGACTTGGATTCTCGGGCGGCAACGGCAAGCTGGCGTTCATGTGTGGAAGGTTTGCGGCCACCACTCCATTGCCCAGCACCACTCCGGCCCAGGCGCATGTGACATGGGGGGACAGGAGTGATCAGACGTTCACCGCCATCTCGGCCAGCGACGCATATGTCGCGATGGCGGCGAACGCAAGAGGCAAATCCGCAGATTGCGCGACGGTGCCCCCTCTGGCGATCACGCAGACGCGTCTTGGG
Organism: Candidatus Sulfotelmatobacter sp.; assembly: GCA_035602465.1. Taxonomy (GTDB): domain Bacteria; phylum Chloroflexota; class Dormibacteria; order Dormibacterales; family Dormibacteraceae; genus 40CM-4-65-16. Next base: position 2,230 of record DATNMQ010000192.1, read on the forward strand.
ACTGAGACGTACGAGACGGATCGTGGCCAAGCGCAGATCACATCCTGGCTCTTCACTGCCCCTGGCGCGGCAAGGGAGATCGCGTACCCCGCGCTTGCGCCGTCCGCGCTATGGAAGGGCGGCTGGAGCGACTGGTCGGGAGAGAGCGCGAGCATCAGCGCCGATGGGCTCTCGCTGACATTCGGCTTGACCGGTGCGAAGGCCGGCAACGGTCCGTGCGAAGCGAAATACCGAGGTCTCGTTACGGAGTCGGCGACCGCGGTCGCTGTCGCTCCACAACAGCTTCCGAATCCAAATCAGCCTGCAGGTGGCGCGTGCACAGCCGAAGGCTACCCTCGACACGTAACGGTTTCTTTGAACCGTCCACTGGACGGTCGCGTTGTGGTCGATCGCCGCGCAGCGGTCCTCGCGGTGTGTCGTGAGGGTATTACCTGCTGAGCGGCTGTGATGCCGCGATTGCATTTGGTAGCCAGCCCTCGACCCACCCTTCTCGATCTCTTGGTCCGCAAGTTGCGCGACTTAGGGGCGCGCCTTCCCGAAGTACATCAACTCCCACAGCGCGTCGTCAACGTAACTATCCACCAGCCGCTCGCCCTCGTAGTGCTCGACGCGCAGCTCTCCGGCGAACCGCAGGTAGGCCCCGTCGAAACCGACGAGCCTGGCGGCCGCCTTCTTGGGCCCGTGGAGATGGTCGATGAACTTGTCCGCGGCAAGGTCGGAGTGGCGGGTGAATGCGACGACGTACCGCTCCTCGCCATCGGTGTACGTGTAACGGGTCACGTTGCCCACCGGCTTGCCGGTTGAGGTGTCGGTGTATCGGCCCAGCTCCTCGAACCTGACCTTTTCCCCATCGTCCGCGATCAGCTTGCCGTCGCGGGCCAGCATGAACACCGGCAGAGCGTCGTACCCGTAGCGCTTCTCGGCGGTGATGTAGGAAGCGATTACCGAGTACGGGCCGGCCGCACCGCGCGCCCAGTACCAGTGGTGCATCAGCTCGGGCATCGGGGCGTCGCCCCAGTTGTGGTCGTGGTAGCCGACGCCGGTGGTCGTACGGCTGTTGCCGCCCGCGCGGTATGTAACCTCAACCGTGCCCTGCGGCACCGATGGCAGCCACGCGAAGTAGTGCTCCGCCTCTTCGCCGAAAAGCCAGAACCCAGTCTTGGGGCGCCAGGCGGGCACCTGCCCGGTCAGCTTGACGTCGACCTCGACCTCGTCCACGCGGGCACGGATGGTGTAGGTGTGCAGGTCGCCCGCGAACACGTTGTCCCCGATCCGGACGTCGGCGGTCTCCGTGGAGGCGGAGAAGGTGTCCGCCGGCAACTGCACGAGCTTCCGCACCGCCGTGCCGTCGGGCAGGGTCAGATCGATGCGGATCCCCGGGTTCAGCGGCTGGTTGAGATCGCTGAACTCCCGGGTCGAGAAGACGACGACGAGCTTTGCTCCATCGTCCAGGTGCGCGTCGAAGTACCACCACTCGTACGTGCCGCGGGCACCTTTGGTCCGCGTTCCGTCCTCCCAGGGCTTGATCTCGCGGGGCGCGATCCCGAGCCTCGCGTAGTCGTCCGGGGTGCCGGCGAGTCGGGCCGGGACAGTCTCGGTGCTGGTCTGGAACATGGCATTCCTCTCCTTGCTCAATCCGATCCCTGGGATTAATGACCAGGTGTCTATTTATGCAACACTGGTCAATGGCCCGGCATTCCAGCCCAAGAGGAGGTAATGGTTTGGTTCGCGCTTTGGCCGCCCGACGGGGACGGGGCCGCCCACGCGCCGGTAAGGAGATGGATCTCGACGTGCTCCTCCAGGGCGCCCTGGAGGCCTTCGCCGAGACCGGTTACGACGGCACGTCTGTGCGCAAGCTGAGCCGGCGCCTTGGCGTGAGCCACGCGCTGCTCATCGCGCGCTTCGGCTCCAAGGAAGGCTTGTGGTTCGCGGCGATGGAGCACGCCCTCGCACAGCTCGAGCAAAGCTGGCGCGAGCTCGCCGACTCCCCCTCGCTCGACGACCTTGAAGCGCTCCGCCAGGGGGTCGTCCGCCAGGTGATCTTCACGGCGGCGCACCCCCAGGTGCTGCGGATCATGAACCACGAAGGTGCCATCGACAGCCCACGCGTCCGCTTCGTCATGGATCGATTCGTCAACCCGCTGCGCCCGGGCGTGGAACGCCTTCTCTCCCGGCTCGTCGCGGCCGGACGGATACGGAGCGTTCCCTACGCGACTCTGCACTTCCTGACCGTCGTGGGCGGTGGCGCGCTGTACGCCTACCCTGTCGAAGCAGTGTTGCTCGGCGCGCCCGCGCACCCGGACGCGGAGCAGATCCGCGCGCATGCCGAGGCCGTGGCGGACGTGCTCATCGCCGGCATCGCGTTGCCACCGCCCATCCGATAAGGAACCTGGCTTACAGTCCGCGGCAACCACAACCCGCCCAATTGCGGTGCGGGCGTCCACGGAGTGCTGATCTCTATGCCTTTCGATAGGCGGCGGCGCCGTCATCCGTCCCGAGCGTCATCGCCTCGTAGCAGCTTTCACCGTGCCTCCGGCGGTCATTGCAGCGCCGACACGATCAAATATTGCGTGGGCACAACAGTTTGATATAGTGCAGGCATGCCCAAGGGCGATCTGGTCATCTACAACCGGCTCGCCGTCCTACGGGCCGAGCGGGGGATGTCCCGCCTGGACCTCGCCCGCGCCGTCGGCGTCAACTACCAGACCATCGGATACCTGGAGCGCGGCGATTACAGCCCGAGTCTCGAG
>DATNMQ010000002.1:0-27888 GCA_035602465.1 Candidatus Sulfotelmatobacter sp.
GTGGGGCAGTTGTTACCAACGCCGGTGCACGAGAGCAGCGTCCGGCCGACGGCCTTGGTCTCATCGAAGCACTGCTGCGAGGCGGGAACGCATCCGATCTGCGGCTGGTAGATCGTCAGCGCGTTCGGTGGAGGGGCATCGAAGGAAGAGCTCGGGAGGATCGCCTGCGCCGCCGCTCCGACCGTGACGTACGCCGTGCTGATCCCAAGCACAGAGGTGAACAGCTCGGCGATGCGCGTGGTGATCACGACCTGCACGCATGTGAACTGTCCGCTGCCCGTGCAGGCTTGCGGCACGGGGGAGCCGGGAAGCGCGACCGGGGGCGAGTGCAAGGTGACCTTGTTGTTGAACCCGGTCGTCGACCCGCAGGGGACTCCGCCGATGTCGAACCAGGTCGCGGAGAAGGAGGAAGGACCGGGGACGTCGCAGCCGTTCGAGTAGATCGTATTGAAGCCGTTGCTGGCCGCATAGTCGTGGGCGGCGATGACGGTGGCCGAGTTGGACGCGACCGGGCTGGTGAGGGTGCCGGACAGGGTCATTTGCTTCGACGCGGCCAGGACGGCGAAGTCAGCGGCGTCCTGGGCCTGTCGCTTGACCAGGTAGTCCCGGCTGGCGTCGATCGCAAGGCCGGCCAGCGCGCACATCACGAGGAACGCGGCCGCTGCGATCGGCAGGACCTGCCCGCTCTGGCGCTTGATTCCCCGCAGGTAGAACATCATTCGGTCGTCACCACTGAAACCGTCTTGACGATGATGTTCCCGGCGAACTGGTTGACAAACGGCAGCAGCGGGACGAAGTGGTACTGGACCTCCACCGCGACGTGCTTGACTGACGGCGAGACCGCGCGCTGCTGGCTCGAGCTGCAGTTGGTGTCCGGTGGATTGGCCGTCGCGACGGCCGGCCAGATGTATGCGTAGCCGACGTTGGGTGGCGGAGTCGACGGCTGCAAGGGTCCGCTCGGGTTGTTGGGGTCGGAGTTGCCGACGATCGAGTTGGGATCCATCCTCACGGGGAATCCCTGGCCGACCAGCTCGACCTCCTGGATGATCTGGCAGTCGGAGAAGATCGATTGGCTGAGCGACGCCGTGCGCGCGCCGTCGCGCGCCGCGGACGAGATGGCCGTGTACGCATACAGGAGCCTGCTGATATCGATCGCGGTGAAGAGAACGAGCAGGAACAGGGGCGCCACCATGGCGAACTCGACCAGCGCCTGGCTCCGCTGGCTGCGCACACCCCGACTCACAGGGCGCAGCGCAGCGCGCGTGCGACGCTCAATCCGTCCGGCCACTTTCACTCCATAGGAATTCATGGGCTGTCGAGGGCAACGTGCTCGGTGGAGAGATATTGCGCAGGAGACGTTGCGCATAGATCAGCGATTTGCAATGACGTAGCAGGGGAGTTCATTGGGCGGACGGACAACGAATGGTAGCCTTCGGGACCGCGTTTTGAGCCGATATCGCGGACTGGACGAAGCGCGAGACCTGCCGCCCGGCCAGGCGCCTGGGCTTAAGAAGGCTTAAGGAGTCGGCGGACCGCTCTGGTCGCGCTGCGGAGCGGTCTCGTCGCGCACCGGCCGAGGCTTGCGCAGGAACCGCAGCTCGAACGCGATGAAGAGCAGGATGAGGGACACCGCCCCACAGATGGTCGCTGCGTACACCGCGAAATTCTCGCCGGCGGTCGCGGGGTATTCGAATCCCAACGGGCACGACGCGGAAGCAAGTGGGCATGTTCCCTCCACAGCCAGCCGGAGAGGCACCGACAGGGCCAGGAGGATTCCGTACAGGATGGCGAGGGCGGCAGCGGCGTAGAGGAGACCGCCGAGCATGTGACGCTGCCAGGTCAGAGCATTGGCGGCCAGAACGGCGGCGCCGATGGCGAGGGGCAGCGCGGCGCCCTGCACGCGGTTCGTCCCGCCGGCCGGGATCGCGATCGCCACCACGGCGCCGGCCACCGCCACCGCGCACGCGGCCCACGTGAACAACTCGGCCGCCGTGAGCCGTCGTAGGCGCTGCATGCCGTGAAATGATGACGCGCCGCCCCCGCGTTCGGCTGCGATTCGAGACTGATGGAGGGGGTCATTTCGCGTCCCCCAGGCCCATCATTAGGCCCTTCCGCGTGAAGAACGAGTGATGAGGTTCCTGGGCCGCCGCAGATCGTCCGGCGATACTTCGCCGGCGAAGGGCAGCCATCCCAAGAAAGCGCGGGTGCCGCCTAGCTGGCAGGAGGTCCGCGCGAAGGCGATCGACGCGACGTTCGATGCCGACCGCCGTCGCGTGGGCGAGCGAGTCGCGCTGGTTTTTCGCTGGCTCTTCCTGATCGTCCTCGGCGCGCTGAACAACTTCAACCCCGCGACCGGTGTCGAGGCCAAGGTGATCATCGACGTCGTCCTTTTCGCCTGGGCGGTGATGAACGTCATCGTGCAGGTGGTGCTGGTCCGCGGCTACCAGCCAGGCAAGCAGTTCAGCCTGACGACCATGGTCCTCGACATCTTCTTCGCAGCCGGGCTGGTCTACCTCTCGGACGGTTTCAACAGCCCGTTCTTCCTTGCGCTCTTCCTCGCCGTCATAACGAACGCGGTTCGATTCGGCGCCACGGCAGCCTTTCTCTCGGCCCTCCTCATTTCCTTCCTTTATCTGTTCATCGGCGGCAGCTTCACGCCCGCCAACCTCAACATCAACACCAATACGACCATCGGCACCATGTTCCTGTTCCTGGTCGTGGCGCTTGCCACCGGTTACATGACGCGGGAGCTGGAGCGCGAGCGGCGCGCGGCGGTGGAACGTGCAGCTCAGGCCGACTCGCTGCGAGAGCTGAGCATGAACCTGGTCAGCGATACCGACATCAAGGACGTTTTCGACGTGCTGGTCGGCCACGCGGTGGAGATGACGACGGCCGAGCGTGGGCGGGTGATCCTCTCCTCACAGGAAGGGCTGTCGGTCGTGGCGACCGCGAATCGGAACGGCAAGGGCCCCGTGGCGCCGGAGGAGGAGGCACTCGACGAGCACCAGATCGCCCAGGCGGCGAGCACCGGCGAGGCAGTCTTCTCGGCCGACAAGAAGAGCCTGGTCGTGCCGATCGCTTCCAGCGAGGGGGCCACCGTGATCGTTCTCTTGACCCAGGCCGCCGGGGCGTTCACCAACCAGGACCTTTTCGCGGTGGACGCGCTGTCCGGCAGCTCGGCGGTCCCAGTGGCGAATGCGCTGCGCTTCCAGCGCACGCGCCAGGAGGCGACGACGGATGGTCTGACCGGGCTCGGCAACGCCCGCGAGTTCCGCAGAAGGCTCGACGCCGCGTTCATGCGACCTGATCGGCGCGAGGTGCCGCTGTCCCTGCTCCTCATCGACTTCGACCATTTCAAGTCAGTGAACGACCAGCTCGGCCACCAGCACGGTGACCTTGTCCTCCAGATGGGCGCCCGCATCGTGCGCACGACGGTGCGCGGCCAGGACCTCGTCGCGAGGTACGGCGGCGACGAGCTCGCGGTCATCGTTCCGGAGGCTACGGGCGCGGCGGCACAGCGCCTTGCCTATCGCATCGTCGATGCGGTGCACGCGGCAGCGGTCTCGACCATTCCGGGCAAGCAGCTGACTTTCAGCATCGGGGTCGCGACGTATCCGGACGACGCCTTCACTTCCGATGAGCTGGTCGCGGCTGCCGACCAGGCGCTGTACCTGGCAAAACGCGAGGGCAAGGACCGGACCTGCACATTTCCCCAGCTGGTCACCGAGCTCGAGCTGGCTAACTCGTCCCTCGTTCCGCTGCTGGCCGAGGCAGGACCGCAGATCATGGTCGCGGTGGCGCACGCCGTCGACCACCGGAACCCCATCACGCAGGGGCACTCGAGCCGCGTCGTCGCCATCGCCGGCGCCATCGGACGCCGGGCGGGCGTTTCCTCGAGCGACCTGGAAGCCTTGCGCATCGCCGCATATCTGCACGACGTCGGTCACATGACGCTGCCCTCGGGTGGCGAAGCCTTCGAGGCTCCCGGCCATCCCGAGGAGGGCGAGCGAATCGTCTCCGGGGCACAGTTCGCGCCGGAGATCGTGGCCGCCGTCCGCCATCACCACGAACGCTGGGATGGCGTGGGAGGAGCGGATGGCGCCCCCGCAGGCACAGTAGAAATGTCGGGGGAGAACATTCCGTTGATGGCGAGGATCCTGGCCGTAGCGGAGATGTATGAAGCGCTCACCGCGGGCCGGGGCTGCGCGAGGATCGCGCCTCCAGACGCGTTGATCAAGGTTCGGGAGGGATCCGGCACCGCATTCGACCCATCCGTCGTTGAGTCGCTAGGTCGTGCCGTCCAGGATGGAAGCGTCGAGCTGAACCTGCCAGACCTCGCGTTTCCGGCGGTCGCGGCCGCCTCCGTGCTTGTCGCCGCGTCCTAGCACCTTCCGTTTGAGCCTCTCGCGCCGGTGCTCCAGGTCGGGCGCCTGCTCCGGCATCCTCCGCTGAGCGTCTTCGACCACGATCAGCGCGCTCTCGGGGTCGCGGCGCCGCCACTCCAGGAGCCGCGCGCGAGCGACCGACACCCGAACGTCCTCTCTCGCCCGCGACTCCAGCCAGCCGAGCAGACGGTCGGCGGCCGCCACCGATCCTCGCCGGACGAGGCGCCGCGTGATCATCAGGCCGGCGGTCGCGGAAGCCTCGCCCCGCGCGAAAGCAGTGGCGTTGCGCAAAGCTCTCCACCCGTCGGCGCGAGCACCGCGCCGAAAACGGTGGCGCCCGAGCGCGAGCCAGTCGTCGGCGTCCATGTCGACGTCGACGCCCTGCAGTCGCCGCAGCAGCCGCGAGTGCAGGTGGACCAGGCTGATCACATCGAGCCGGTTGTGCTCGAGCGCAGCTTCGAGAAAATCGACGGCGCCCACTCGCAAGAAGTCGAAGTAGGCCTCGGGCACCATCGCGCTGGGCAGAGGGTCGTCGCGGTCATAACCCAGGACGCGCTCCTCGACAAAACGAAGCGAGCAGCTCTCGAGGCGGTGCCGGTAAAGCGACCGGACGAGGGTCAAGAGGTCGACGTGAGGCTTTTGCGAGAACTCCCCCGGCATGCGGGCCATGACCCACCGCGTGCGCAGAATCGGCAGGTCGAACGAGCCTCCGTTGAATGTGGCGAGGAGGGACGCCGGCGCCAGCTCCTCTTGCAGCGCGTGGAGAAAGGCGGCTTCGTGTCCGGGCTCGAGAAGAAAGAGCTGGGCGACGCGCAGGCCGCAGTCGATCGGCCGGGCGACCGCCGCGGCGAAGACGTAGGTGCCGGCCCCGCCGGTGAGCCCGGTCGTCTCCGTGTCGACGTAGGCGACGTTGCCCGGGTCGGGATCGAGCGCCGGCAGCGGGATCACATCCTGCCGCAGCACCGCCGTTCCGAAGGGTGTAGCAACCTCATCGAACCCCCGCGGCACCACGACGGGGGGCTTTGGGCTCGGGCGGGACGGTGCCCCTAAACGGGTAAGGCGCTCGCGGACCGTGGAGGCCGGCGCCGGGACCGGCGACGGATCTTCGGCGCCGATTCGCACCATCTGCGTCGTTGCCGCCTGCGCTGCTCGCACACGCATCACGTGATGCGCTTAGCTGCGCTGCTCGGCGGCGCCTAGCAGCTGGCGCGCCTCGGACACCGAATCTCTCGTCGCCGACCCGTCGCCTGCCTCCAAGAGCTTCAAGCACGCTTCCTTCGCTCCTTCCACGAGATGGAGGGGACCGACGCACGACGGACACCCCGCGGCGCACGGACAATCGCGGACCAGCTCCGCCGCGCTGCCGAGCAGGTCGCGGTGCAGCTCGTACATGCGGGCCGAGAACCCAACCCCTCCGGGGTACGCCTCGTAGACGGTGACCGTCGGACGCAGCGTCGTCACGGACCGCACCTCGGCGACCGAGCCGAGGTCGCGCGGATCGCACATCAAACGGAGGCTCGCGACGTGGCGCACAGAGTGCGCCATCCCCTGTAGGCCTGCCTCCAACGTCTCGCGCCCGAGCGAACGCCACAGGCCTTCGTCGATGGTGATCCAGTACCCCGTGGTGTGCAGCGTCTGCTCGGGCAGGTGGATTGGCCCCGCCCCGATGTTCTCGTGCGTGTGGAACCGGATCTTCTTGAACATGCTGGCGAGGGAGGTGATCTTCACCTCGCCGTGGCTGCGCGTGACCGCATCGCCGTCCGGACCCGCGAACGTGTCGAGCACCTGCACCGTCACCGACGCGAGCGCGTCCGTGTAGTAGTCGACGTCGACCGGGCGGACGTAGGCCTTCTTCTCGTCCCAGTCGAGGCGGTCGACGTGGTACTGCGCACCCTCGTGCAGGTAGACCGCCTCCTCGTGCAGGAGGACTGGTGCGGTGAACTGGTCCATCTCGCCGATCACCTGCGGACGCGGCTGCGACGTGTCGATGATCACGACGTTGTCGGCGAGGATGCGGCGCAGGTGCACCTCTTCGGCGGGGAAGGCCTGTCGGCTCCAGAACCATCGCCCCGCGGAGCGTGTTGCGGCCCCATCTTCCTCGAATATGCGGAGAAGCTCGCGCACGTCGGCGCGGCCGAGGCGCTCCTGCTCCTCGAATGGAAGCTCGAACAGGCCCGCCTGCAGATGCGCCGCGAGCAGGAGCAGGTTGTCCGGGTCGATCAGACCTTCCTCCGGGTCTGTGCCGAGGAAATATTCGGGGTGGCGCACGATGAACTGGTCGAGGGGTGAGCTCGACGCGACGAACACGCCGATCGAACCGGACCTACGGCCAGCCCGGCCGAGCTGCTGCCAGGTCGACGCGATCGTCCCGGGATATCCGACCAACACCGCGCACTGCAGCGTGCCGATGTCGATGCCGAGCTCGAGTGCGTTTGTGCTCACCACGGCCGTGATGTCTCCACGGCGCAGCCCTGCCTCGATCTCGCGCCGGTGCAGAGGCAGGTAACCCGCGCGGTAGCCGCGCACGCGGCGCGACGAGTCGAGGCGCGGGTCGAGGTCCTGGCGCAAATAGCTCAGCATCACCTCGACCTGAAGGCGGCTGCGGCAGAAGACGATGGTCTGCACTCCGCCCCTGATCCACGGTGCTGCGATGCGCCGTGCTTCGAGCATCGAGCTGCGCCGCACACCCAGCTCGCGATTGACGAGCGGCGGGTTGTAGAACACCAGGCGTCTCTCGCCACGCGGCGCGCCGCTGCGGTCGACCAGCGCGATGTCATCCTCCTCGAGGAGGCGCTGCGCGAGCTCCCGTGGATTCCGGATCGTCGCCGACGCGCAGATGAACGTCGGATGCGAGCCGTAAAAAGCGCAGATCCTCTTGAGGCGGCGGATGACGTTCGCGACCTGGCTGCCGAACAGTCCGCGGTAGGTGTGCAGCTCATCGATGACGACGAACTCGAGGCTGGAGAAAAGCCGGCGCCACCTCGTGTGATGCGGCAGAAGGCCCGTGTGCAGCATGTCCGGGTTGGTCATCACGACGTGCCCGCCTTCGCGAATCGCGGTGCGCCGCCCGGGCGGCGTGTCGCCGTCATATGTGTCGACCCGCACGTCGATCGGGAGCCCGGACTTCAACGCGCCCAGCTCGGCCAGCTGGTCCTGCGCGAGGGCCTTGGTCGGGTATATGTAAAGGGCTCTTCTTTCTGGATCCTCGAGCAGGCGCTGGAGGACGGGGAGGTTGTAACAGAGGGTTTTGCCGCTCGCGGTGGGGGTAACGACCACGAGGTGCCGGCCGAGCCGGACGGCGGTGTAGGCCTCGGCCTGATGGGAGTAAAGTCGCTCCACGCCGCGGCGGGCGAGGGCGGCGACGAGCTCGGGCCGGAGGTCCGGCGGCAGCGGGGCGAAGTCGGCCCCGGTTGCGGGAATCAGATGGTCCAGCGTGATTTCCCCTTGGTAGGCGGCAGGGTCGAATGGCGGCACGGACATATGTTCGGGGAGGTTAGACGAACGTTCGTTTGCAGTCAATAGACGAGGTGGTGGCCGAGGTAGAGGAGGCGCACGCAGCGCCGAAGCGCTACGAGCCAGGGTCCGAAGCCGACTTCGAGCGCCTCTACCGCAACACCTACCGCCGGATCCTGGGCACCCTGATCACCCTGGTCCGGGACCAGGCGAGTGCGGAGGACTGCACCCAGGAGACGTTCGAACGCGCCTATCGGAGCTGGAAGACCTGGAAGCCAGACGCTCCCGTCGAGGCCTGGCTGCACCGCATCGCGATCAACGTCGCGATCTCAGACCTCCGCTACCAGCGCGTGCGGCACGCGGGCGAGCTAATCCGCCGCCTGGGCCGTCCGGCCCCACCCGCCGACCCGGCCGTGCTCGCCGAGCGGTCGGACATGGTCCGGGCGATGCGGAAGCTGCCGACCAAACAGGCCGCCGCCCTCGTGCTTCGCCACTACCACGGGTACAGCAATCGCGAGATCGCGACCGCCCTCAGGGTGCCCGAGCAGACGGTCGCCTCGCGCCTCGGCGCCGCGCGAAGGCAGCTCCAGGCTGTGCTCGGCCGCTGAGGGCGAAAAATGGTTGGTCGGGTGGTGGGCGGCGTTATGGCTTCTTACGGATGAGCGACATCGACCGCGAGCTCCGCGAGCTGGAGGAAGAGCTGCACCGGGCACTCGACCCGCTGGCGGCCCGTCCGGTCCCCCCTCGAAGGACGCTTCCGTCGCGCACGAAGCTGAGGACCATAGCCGGCGGCGCGAGCGCCGTGCTGACCGTGAAGGTGCTCACCACCGTCGTCGTCGCCGCCGCGGCGGTGTCGGTCGCGGGCGCCGCGACCAGCGGCAGCCTGAACCCGGCCAACTGGGGCCGGCAGGTGCAGCATCGGGTGACCGAATGCAAGGCGCAGCTGGGCAGCTCGCAGCACGGCATCGGCGACTGCGTCAGCCCGTTTGCGAGCCAGCAGGGACCGGCCACCTCCACCGCGGCGCCGCAGCAGGGCACCACCAATGGAAATGCCAACGGCCAGATCAACGGCAATGGCAATGCCGGCGGCAACTCCAATGCCGACGTTAACGGCGGCGCCGGAGGCAATGGCAATGGCAAGGACAAGAGCACTGATCCCGTGATCTCCACCAAGACGACCGGGCCTCCGGTGGTCAACCCAGGCTGATCGCGACCGCGTTTTGACCCCTTCCTCTCGTGGGGCCGGGCCGCAAGGTTCGGCCTCTTCCTTTTAGTGCGCTGTCTTTCTGGTGCGCTGACCGGCGGCGGTATCGATGACCGTCACCCCGAGCGCAGCCAGCTGCTCGCGCAGCAGGTCCGACCTCGCGAAGTCCTTCGCCGCCCGCGCCTCCTCGCGCTCCGCCAGAAGCTCCGCCGCACCCTCCGGCAGCTGCGCGGCGCCGGCCGGCTGAAGGTCGAGTCCCAGCACCCGGTCCCACGACCGCAGCAGCGCCGACTTGGTTTGCGGCGCCGCGCCGGACCGCATCAGCGCCGCGACGAGCGCCATCGCGGCGGGGAGGTCGAGGTCGTCGGCGATCGCCGCCCGAAACCGCGACTCCCAGCTCTCGCCGCCCGAGGCGTCACCGTCACCGCCCCATTCCGCCACCCTTTCGCGCAGCTGCCGGAGCGCGCGGTCGGCGCCCGCGAGACCCGAGGTGCTGAAATTGAGAGAGGTGCGGTACTTCGCCTGCAGAGCCAAATAGCGAAACGCCAGCGGATCGAATCCCTGGTCGCGCAGCTCGGTGATGCGGAAGAAGTTTCCCGCGGACTTCGACATCCGGGTGCCCGACAGGGTGAGCAGGCCACCGTGCACCCAGACGCCGACGACGGGATGCCCGCTCACGCCTTCGGACTGCGCGATCTCCGCCTCGTGATGCGGGAACACGTTGTCGGCTCCGCCGGTGTGGATGTCGAAGCGATCGCCCAGGAGCGACATCGACATCGCGGAGCATTCGATGTGCCATCCGGGGTAGCCGTCGCCCCACGGGCTCGGCCAAACCTGCATGCGATGCTCGCCCGCCGCCTTCCACAGCGTGAAGTCACCTGGATGTCGCTTTTGCGGATCCGGCTCGCCGCGGTATCCCGCGATCAGTGTTTCGGGCGTGTTGCGCGAAAGCCTTCCGTAGGCGGCGAAGCTCGAGATGTCGTAGTACACCGTTCCGTTCACCACGTACGCATGGCCTTTGTGGATCAGCCTTGTGACGAGATCGAGCATCTGCGGGACGTACTCGGTGGCGTGCGGATACGTCTCAGCGCGGCGGATGTTGAGCAGCGCGGCGTCCTCCAGGAATGCGTTCGTGTAGTACGCGGCGATCTCTTCGGGCGACTTGTGCTCCAGTCGCGCGGACACGAGCATCTTGTCCTCGCCTCGATCGAACGTGTCGTCCGTCATGTGCCCGACGTCGGTGATGTTCATCACCTGGTGGGTCTCGTAGCCGAGGTACTCCAGGCTGCGCCGCAACAGGTCGGGCAGCATGAACGTGCGCAAGTTGCCCACGTGCACGTAGCGGTACACGGTCGGCCCGCAGGAATACATGAGCACGACCCCGTCGCGCAGGGGCTCGAGGGTTTCCTTGGTCCGCGTCAGGGTGTTGTAAAGGCGGACCGGAGGCAGGTGCACAGCGCTTCTATCCTCTCTCTAAGTGCGTGCCCTTCGTCTCGACGGCGCCTCGGTCTCGGCTCGCGACATTAAAGGACGCGTCCTCGTCCACGACCTTGGCCCGGACCTGAGGAAGGGGACAATCCTTGACGACCAGGATCTCGACCGGGTGCGTCAGGCAGGGGAATTCCATGTCGTCGAGCTGGAGCCCGGTGACGTGCACGAGGACGCGGCCGCGCGACGTCTCGCCGCCGCCCTTGCGTCGGCGGGGCTCGAGGCGAAGGCGCCTGTGCAGAGCCAGGCGCGCCTGGTGGCGAGTCACCGCGGCCTGGTCCGGGTACGCGGTGAGGGGGTCGACGCAATCAATGCGCTGGGCCAGATCTCGGTCTTCACGTTGATGGACGGCCAGGCAGTGGACGCCGGGGAGGAGGTGGCCGGCTGCAAGGTGACGCCGGTGGCGGTGCCCGGCCGGCTCATCGAGGAGGCCGAGCGGATCTGCCGCGAGAAGGGGCCCGTCATCGAGCTCCTGGCGTTCCGGCCGCTCAAGACGTTCGTCGTCGCGACTGAGCGCCTCAAGCCGAAGGCGCGCGATCTGTTTCGCGACGCGGTCACCGCCAAGCTCGGGTGGTACGGCGCCGACGTCCTCGCGGTGCGCGAGGTGGCGCGGACCGCCGGCGCGGTGGCCGGCGCGTATCGCGAGGCGACCGAGCTCGGCGCGGAGCTCATCCTGTTTGCCGGCGCCTCGGCGATCGACCCCCTGGACCCGGCTTACGCCGAGCTTTCGCACGCGGGCGGCGAGCTCTTGCAGCTCGGCGCCCCGATGCACCCCGGCAGCATGCTGTGGCTCGGGAGGCTGATGCAGGCCGCTGTGGTCGGGGTCGCATCATGCGCCGGGTTCGGCCGCAACAGCTCCCTCGACCTGCTGCTCCCCTTCGTGTTCGCCTACGGTCGAGCTGACGCCGGGGACCTCCGCCGGCTGGGGCACGGGGGGCTGATCGAGGCTGCCGCCGGCCGCCGCTTTCCTCCCTATTCCTGATCGATCACAGGCATGACGAGCTCCGGCCACTGAGCCGCGGCCATCGCCTCCAGATAGCCCTCGACCGCTGCCACCAGGGGCGCGAGGCGCACGCTGCGATGGACCGGGAGGTAGGGCCTGAGGTACTCGGCTCCGCTGCGCCATTTGTTGAGAGCTCCGCGCCGGTTGCGCCTTGTGTAGTGGAGACAGCCTGCCGCGACCTGGATCAGGCCTTTGTAGAACCCAGAGTCGGGGCCCTTGCGGTCTGGCGTCCAGTCGCGCTCCCACACCTCGTGCGCGTCCCAGTAGCGACCGCGGTTAAAAAGCTCGATGCCCTCCGCCAGGAGCGAGCTCATCGTGATAATCGCTGGGTGGACGCCGTCCGCTCCGAGTACTCGCGTGTCAACCTGTCGAGCGACCCCATCTACCGATACCTTCGCATCACGCGGAGCGGGCCTGGCGGCGTGCGGGGTCGGACTTCCGAGCAGGACCTCGTCGACCACGCATGGTTGCAGCGCCTGCGTCGGATCCACCAGCTGCAGAGCGCGTGGTGGGTCTTCGCGACGGCCGAGCACTCGCGCTTCCAGCATGCGCTCGGCGCGATGCACCTGGCAGGGGAATGGACGCGTCATCTCTACCCGTCGTTGAAAGTCGTCTTCTCAGATGCTCCTTCACCCCAACTGGTCGAGGAGACGATGCGTATAGCCGGGCTGCTGCACGACGTCGGCCACGGCCCCTTTGGCCATTTCTTTGATGAGAACTACCTCGACACGTGGAAAATCGACCACGAGGTGATCGGCCGCGCCCTAGTCACCGGCCCGCTGGCCGATGTGATCGGGGACCTGGGCGCCTCGCCATCCGCCGACTTCGCTTCCGGCGAGCGGATCGACCCGCGCTGGGTCGCCTACCTCATCTCCGCGAACGAGCTGGAGGGCTTCGAGCCGCCGGGCTGGCTCGCCGCGATGAGGCCCGCCCTGACCGGCGCGTTCTCGGCGGACAACATGGACTACGTCCCTCGCGATTCCTATATATGTGGCGTGTCGGCCGGCCCGGTCGACGTGCAGCGGATCATCCACTACTCGTTCATCTCGGAGCGTGGGCTCACGCTCCACGCCCATGCGGCCGAGGCGCTGTACATGTTCCTCAACTCTCGCCTCTACCTCTATTCGCAGGTTTATTTCCACCGCACGGTCCGCCGGATCGACCTGCAGCTGCGCGAGGTCTTTCGTCCGACGCTCGACATCGTGCTCGGCGGCAACCCGCTGGAGCGGCTCGACCGCTACCTCGGGCTCACGGAGTGGTCGCTGCTGTCCGACGTCGACCGCTGGTCGCGCGGCGGGGACCCTCAGCAGCGCGAGCTGGGCGATGCCTGGGCGGCGGTGGTCGCGCGCAAGCTCAAATGGAAGCTCATCTACCAGGGCCATACCGAGGTGCGGGACGTCCCGCGCGACGCGCTGCTCATGACGCGCGAGGAGTTCGCGCACGGGCTGCGTGAGCATCTCCCTCCCAAGCTGCGCGGCATCGTGTTCGAGGTCGACGTGGCGGCGCAGGAGTCGCGCGCGTTCAACCCGATCAACGAGACGGCGGACATCCTTTTCTATGAGCCGCTCGAGGACCGCTACCAGCAGAGCCGGGTGCTCGACCTCTTCCGCCGCCTGCCGGTCCGGATGGCGTTGTTCCGCATCTTCGCCCACGACGAATCGAACCGCGGGGCGTTGATCAAAGCAGCGAACGAGGTGCTGGGCCTGGGCTAGTAGTCGTCGTCCCCGCCGAAGTCGTCGCCCCCGCCGAAGTCATCATCCCCACCTTCTCCGCCGAAGTCGGCATCACCGTCACCCCCGCCCGAGTCGCTCGAGCTCACGGTGGCGAAGGTCGAGACGAGGCGGCGGAGCGCGGGCTTGCCGCAGTGCGGACACGCGGGGTCCGGTGAGGAGAAGCTGCCGAGGAGTGCCGTGGAGCGCTTGCCGCACTCCTCGCAGCGGTATTCGTAAATCGGCACGAATACGATTATCAGCGTGATCCCGATCCAGCGCATACGCGCGGCTGCCGAGCGCGCGCGGCCGCACGTGCTTCGCTCGCCCATGGTGCCGGTCGAAGGCGCGCTGCTCAAGCTCGAGTGCCTGCAGCCGACCGGGAGCTTCAAGGTCCGCGGGTTCTTCGCGGCGGCATTGGCGCTTCCCACCGAGCGCCTGGCCCGCGGGCTCATCACGGTCAGCGCCGGCAACGCGGCCCAGGCCTGCGCCTACGTCGCGTACAAGCTTGGCGTCCCGTGTCGGGTCGTCATGTACGACAACGCGCCGCCTCCGAAGGTCGAGGGGGTGAAGCGCTGGGGCGGCACGACCATCCCGATGCCGCGCGCCGACCTCCTCGAGTGGATGGCACGCGAGGGGTGGACCACCGAGCCCGAATCGTTCATCCACCCGTTCGCCGAGCCGGAGGTCATGGCGGGGCATGGCGGCCTTGGTCTCGAGCTGCTGGAAGACGTGCCGAACCTTGCCCGGGTCATCGTGCCCGTCGGCGGAGGCGGCCTCAGCAGCGGCGTGGCTTCGGCGCTGAAGGCGAGCCGGCCGGACATAGAGGTGATCGGCGTGCAGTCAGATGGCTACCCGCTGTGGCATCGGGCTTTCGCTGAGGGCGGCCCTGTCTCGATCACGCCGGAAACGATCGCCGATGGCACGACCGCGCCGTTCGATGCGCGGATGTTCGCACTGTTGAAGGAATCCGTCGACACGTGGCTCGTCGTGCCTGAGCCACGGCTCAGGGCAGCGATCCCGGAGATCGCGTCCGCCGCCAAGGTCGTCGCCGAGGGCGCCGGTGCGCTCGCCTACGCGGCCCTCGAGCAGCTCCCCCCGGGGCCGCCCACCGTGGCGATCGTGAGCGGCGGCAACATCGACCCGGTCCTCCTGGCGTCGCTGCTCAACTGACCTTCAGCACCCCGTCACATATCTCCAGCGCCGACTGGACGTCCGCCGCCCCGATTCCGTAGTGCGTGACGAAACGCATCGTGCGCGGTCCCATCGCTTCGCTGAGGAGCCCGCGTGTCCTGCACGCCTCGGCGAACGCCTGCGCCGGCAACCTCTCCACGTCGAAGTAGACGAGGTTTGTCTGCACCCGGCCGAGGTCGCAGCGGAGGCCGGGCATCTCGGCAAGGCCCTCGGCAAGCGTGCGCGCGTTGGCGTGATCCTCGGCAAGACGGTCGACCATACGGTCAAGCGCGACGAGCCCCGCGGCCGCGAGGACGCCGACCTGGCGCATCCCACCGCCTAGCCTCTTGCGCCAGCGCCGCGCCTCGGCGACCGACTCGCGTGATCCGCAGAACACGCTGCCCACGGGGCATGCAAGTCCCTTCGACAGGCAGAAGGTGACCGTGTCGGCGCACGCCGCGAGGTCGGCGGCCTCGACCCCGCTCGCGATCGCTGCGTTGAAGATGCGCGCGCCGTCGAGGTGGACCCGTAGCCCGTGCGCACGCGCCGCGTCGCTCGCTTCGCGCATTGCCTGCACCGGCCAGGCGATCCCGCCGTGGCGGTTGTGGGTGTCCTCGAAAGTGATCGCTCCCGTGAACGGCTGGTGCGGATCGTCGCGCGGCCGGACCGCGTCGGCCACCTGCTGCGGCGACATGACGCCGGCCTGGGTTGCCACCGGCCGGATCTGGACGCCGCAGATCGCGGCCGCGCCGGCCGTCTCGTAGTAGAAGACGTGCGAGTCGGCGTCCGCGATCAGCTCTTCGCCGAGCCGCGCGTTGACCGCGATCCCGATCAGGTTGCCCATCGTCCCGCTCGGGACGAACATCGCCGCCTCTTTGCCCATCCGCTCTGCCGCCACCTCCTCGAGGCGGTTGACGGTCGGGTCGTCGCCGAAGACGTCGTCGCCGAGGGGCGCAGTCGCCATGGCCTGCCGCATCTCGGGGGTGGGCATGGTGACGGTGTCGGAGCGCAGGTCGATCGCAGCCACGCGCTTAATCTATCGCCCGGTGCTTGCTGATCTGATCCTGGCGCGCGGGCGGATCCGCACGCTGGGCGCCACAGGTCTCAACCCCCACAGCCACCTGGCGATCGCGGGCGGCAAGGTGATCGCGTGCGGCGGCCGCGACGTCATGTCCTTTCGCGGGCCGCGCACCCGCGTGGTTGACCTGAAGGGGTCGGCGGTTCTCCCCGGCTTCAACGACGCGCACGCGCACGTCGTCTATTACGGCCTCACGCGGTTCGCCTCCGACCTGAGCGGGGCGCGCGGCGTGGACGACATCCTCGACCGGCTGCACGAGCATGCCAAGACTCTGAAGCCGGGCGAATGGCAGCAGGGGATGGGCTACCGGACCGACGAGCTGACCGAGCGCCGCCAGCCCCATCGCACTGAGCTCGACCGGGTGACGGGCGACCGGCCGTGCTACATCGACGAGCGCGGCGGCCACGCCCGCGTCGCCAACTCGGCGGCGCTGGCGGCGGCGAACGTCACCACCGAGACCCCGAACCCGCACGGAGGCAAGATCGGGCGAGACCTCAACAGGTCGCCGAATGGCCTCCTCCTCGAGGCCGCGATGCGCCTGGTGGCCGACGTCCAACCGCCGCCCACCCTCGAGCGCCGGATCGACGGAATCCTGCAAGCGCAGCAGCTCCTCATCTCACGCGGCATCACGTCCGTCGGGGCCGCGGTCAACCGCGGATTTGCCGACGATCTGCGCGCCTACCAGCAACTCGCTGAGCAAGGCGGGCTGAAGATGCGCGTCAACGAGTTCCTTTCCTGGGAGCTGCTGGAGGCGGCGTCATCCCTGGGCGTGCGCGCCGGCTTCGGCGGGACGACTTTGCGTGCTGGGCCGATCAAGGTCTTCGTCGACGGCGGGGCCGAGCGGGTGGCGATGCGATCCGGCGGCGGCGTGTGGCGCACCACGCCTGAGGAATTGCGCGAGCTGGTTGCACGCGCCAGCGGCGCCGGGCTCCAGGTCGCGGCGCACGCTATCGGCGACGCCGCGATCGAGGCCATGTGCGACGCGGTCGAGAACGCGAAGGCGAAGCACCTCAGGCATCGCGTCGAGCACTGCACCATCTGTCCACCGGACCTGCAAGCACGCCTCGCCAAACTCGGCATGGTCGCCGTGATGCAACCCATGGCGGCGCGGTTCAGCCGAGTTGCGTCGACGATCTTCTTCCCGGTGCGCGACCGCGCAGACCTCGCGCCGCATCGCGGCCTCATGCGAGCGGGTGTACCGGTCGCGTTCAGCTCCGACCTGCCGGTATCACCGGACCCCAGTCCGTGGCCCGGCATCCGCGTGGCGGTGGACGATCCCGTCAATGGGATCAGCCTGCTTGCGGCGCTGCGCGCCTACACGTCCGGAGGTGCGTTTGCCAGCTTCGAGGAAGACGTCAAGGGCACGCTCGAGCCGGGAATGCTCGCGGACCTCCAGGTTTACCGGGGGGATCCGCTCGACGGCGGCGAACCAGGCGACTGGGAGCAGCTCCGCCCAAGAGCCGTGCTCCTGGGCGGAGTCAAGGTGTCTGGAACGCTCTAGCTTTCGCTGGTCCCGCCCATCTCGCCGCCGCCGCCGCCTTCTGACCCCATCGGGCTGTAGGTCTCGGGCATCGCCGGCGTCGCCGGCTCGGCCGGTGCGGCTGGTGCGCGACGTTTGGTGGGCCGCCGCCGTGGAGCCGCGGCTGGGGCTGGGGTGGTCGGGGCGGTCCGCCTTGCAGGTGCGCGCCGCGTCGTCGACGCTGCGCGGCTCGTGGCCTTGCGCTTCGCGGTCCCGGCCGCTTTCTTGGTCCGGCTCGCCACACGCTTTGTCGTGGTGGCTGCACGTCGCTTGGTCGTGGTCGCGCGCGACCCGCTGCCTCGCGCGATCTGTCGCGCCTGTTTGGTCAGGCCGTCGATGCGCTTGAGGACGCTGTTCACGTCCGCGCGTGTGCTGGCGCGCTTGACCTGCGCCTGCAGCTGCTTGATCGCCGCGCGTGCTGTTTTGTCCGCGTCCTTGAGACTTCGCTCGAGCTGGCGGCGCAGGTCAGGCGGGACCCGGCTCTCCGCTTCGCGCAGGGCCCTTCGCCCCGCGCTCACCGCTCGCCCGACAAGACTGGAACGCCGCGCTGTGCGCTTTCTCTTTCCCATTCATGACCTCCATCAACATGCCTTCGCAGAGCGGTTGACGCACCGCACTAAAATGGGCCGCGCGCGTGAGTACAGCCCCCGAGAGACACCTTATCAAGAAGTACGCAAACCGCAAGCTGTACGACACCCGCACGAGTCGCTACATAACGCTCGAGGGAATCGCGCAGCTGGTTCGCGACGGACATGAGATCGAGGTTGTCGACAGGGACAACGGCCGCGACCTCACGCAGGTCACGCTGTCCCAGGTCGTGCTTTCAGCAGAAAAGCGCGGTCCTGCGCGACTTGTGGACGCAGGCGGCGAGATGCTGCATGATCGTGGCCAGGCGCTGCTCGATTACGTGAGAAAGACACTCAACGTCCCGGGCGATCTTCGCAACCAGGTCGAGCGCGGCCGCGAAGGACTCGAGACCATGGCGGACGACACGATCGAGCGCGCGCTGCGCAGGCTGCGCATCCCAACGCGTCACGACATCGACCGCATCAACGAACGCCTCGACAGGATTTCCGCCCAGCTGAAGAAGAAAGGCACCGGGCCCACCGCGGAGCGGGCGCCAAGGAACGGCGCTACGTCTGGAGGGCGTAAACGAAAGGCCTCTGGCTGACGGTCGACGTGATCACCACGTCCGCTTGCACCCTGTAGGTCGCCTCGCGCACGCGCCTGTCGGCCCGAAGCTGCTGCGTCATCAGACCGGCGACCTCCGCGAGCCGGTTGGCGTCGCCGATCACGGATATGGTCCACGGCGGCGCGACCAACACTCCGTCGATCGACACGCCACTGCGCGTCTGCTCGACCGGGATGCCGGTGACGACGCGCTTGTTGTTCACGTCGATCGCCTCCGCGCCGCCCGCCGCGAGGTTGTTCAGCGCGTCCTGAAGGTCGACTGCAGTAAGCCCTGTCGCATCGATCACCATGACGATCCCCGGCCCGTGGACCGAGACCAGGCCCTCCAGCGCGCGAAGCCGGTTGGCCTCGTCGGTGAGCACCTGGTCAGCCGCCCCGCTCGACCCGGACTGAAGGGTGGCCTGGCGCTGTGCGAGGTCGCTCCTCTCCGCGTCGAGTGCATCGTTGGCGCGGTGGAGATCGTCGATCAAGAAGGCCAGCGAGGCGGTATCCACCCCGACAAGGCTGCGCTCGACCTCCGCCTGGCTGCGGATCTGGATCGTCGCCACGAGCGCGACGAGGAACGCAATGAGCCAGACGCTGATGCCGCGCGCGCGGGACCTGGAGCCGCCCCTGGAGCGGCCTTTAGTACGGATGGACATGCGGTATCTGCAAGCTGGAGTCGTAGGCGGGAAGGCTCAGGTCGGCGCTGCCCTGGTAGGTGAGGTGCAGTTGGAACTGAACCTGCCGGGCGCGGATGTCCGGAAGCGCCGTCGAGTCCTCCAGCGCGGCCTGCATGCGGTTGCGGTCGCCGACCGCAAGAATCGTGATCGGGGACGAGAGCGGCGGGCCCTGGTCGATCACCACCTGGCCCGCGGATCCGGAGAAAGCGGTCAGCGGCGTGATCCGGCGCCCACTGACGGAAATCCCCTCCGCTCCCTGGGCGAACAGCAGGTTGACCAGGTCCTGGACGTCCTGGAAGTTCACCAGGTAGCCCGCCTGGCTGCCCGCGTCGGGCCCGGGAACTCCGTTGCGCAGCTCCACCTGGACGCCTGGTCCGTGCATCGCGATCAGCCCGGCGTGGGCGCGCAGGTCGGTGACCTGGTTCTGCAGCGCCTGCGTGGCGGCTGACCGGGCGGCGGCCTCGGATTCGAGCGCGTCGATCTGTGCGCGCAGGCCGGCGATCTGCCGGCGGTCGCTCGCGTTGGTGGCCTCCAGGTCCTGCACGCTCCGCACCAGTGCCTGGTAGCGGGCGACCTGGTTCGACGAGGTCAGCAGCTGGGCCTTGATCTGGCCGGCCAGGACGAACCCGGTCGCCGTCGCGACGACCGCGACGAGGGCGATGCTGGCCAGATGTTGCCGCGACATGGAACGCGCGGAGTAGTATCGGTTCTCGCCACATGGCGGTCGAAACTCGCGTCTCCGCCTTCCAGACCGCTCAGCGACGCTTTGACGCCGCCGCCGACGTGATCGGACTTTCCGACGACGCACGGCGGGGCCTTCGCGACGTCAAGCGCGAGCTGACCGTGCACTTCCCGGTGCGCATGGACGACGGCTCCGTGCATGTCTTCACGGGCTGGCGCGTCCAGCACAACATCAGCCGCGGGCCGGCCAAGGGCGGCATCCGCTACCACCCGGACGTCGACCTCGACCTCGTCAAGGCGCTTGCCATGCTGATGACCTGGAAGTGCGCGGCTGTCGGCATCCCCTACGGCGGTTCCAAGGGCGCCGTGGCGTGCGACCCGCACAAGCTCTCGCTGAACGAGCTCGAGCACCTCACGCGCCGTTACGCCACCGAGATCTCGATCCTGATCGGCCCCGAGAAGGACATCCCGGCGCCCGACATGGGGACCAGCCCCCAGATCATGGCGTGGATCATGGACACGGTCTCGATGCACTCCGGCCACTCGGTGACCGCGTCGGTCACGGGCAAACCGGTTGACATCGGGGGATCGGAAGGCCGCATCGAGGCTCCGGGCCGCGGCGCCACGTACCTCACGCTCGAAGCGCTGAAGTACCTGCACGTGGACGAGGAGACGCCCACGGTCGCGGTGCAGGGTTTCGGCCAGGTCGGTCAATCCACCACCCGCCTGCTCTCGGAGGCCGGCCTGAGCATCGTCGCCGTCAGCGACTCCAAGGGCGGCGTCTACAACCCGAAGGGACTCGACCTCGCGGCGCTGCTGGAGCATCGACAGGTGCGGGGCGGCGTCAGCGGATTCAAGAAAGCCGACACGATCACGAACGCGGAGCTGCTCGAGCTGCCCGTCACCGTGCTCGTACCCGCCGCGGTGCAGGACCAGATCACCGAGCAGAATGCAGCCCGCATCCGCGCCCGCCTCATCACCGAAGGGGCCAACGCCGCAGTCGCGCCGGAGGCGGACCCGATCCTGCACGAGCGAGGGATCTTCGTCGTGCCCGACATCATCGCCAACGCAGGCGGCGTGATCGTCTCCTACTTCGAGTGGGTGCAGGACCTGCAGGCCTTCTTCTGGGAGGAGGAAGAGATCAACACCAAGCTGCACCATGTCATCACGCGGGCGTTCTACGAGATCCTCCACACCTCGGTCAACAAGCGCATCGACATGCGCGCCGCCGCCTACGCGCTGGCGGTGCAGCGAGTGGCGAACGCAACCACGGTCCGAGGCATATATCCATAAAAGCGCGGGGGGATCAGGATCCCCCCGCGGAACCCCCCTTTGACATAAAGCGCGTCCGGAGTCGTAAGGGTCGCGCCTGGGGACGCCCGGAGTGAATCCGGGCTTCCGCTCCACTGGATTAGGCTGGAATGGCATTGACTCCCCACCGGCCGCAGCGTGTCCTGATTACTGGCGTGTCCAATCCGCTCGGCGCGGAGGTTGCGCGCCGCCTCGCCCCCCAGGTGCCATTCCTGTTCGGGTGCGACGTGTCGGACCCGGTCAGCGCGCTCGAGGAGATGGATTTCGTCCACGCCGACGCCCGCCTGTCGGTCATAGGCAAGATGGTGCGCCGGCTGCGCATCGACACGGTCGTGCACCTCGCCGTCATGGTCGACTCGCCCCACGACGAGAAGTCGATCCACGAGACGGACGTGATCGGGACCATGAACCTCCTCGTGGGGTGCGCGGGGCCGACGAGCCCTGTCCGGCGCCTGGTCGTCAAGTCGAGCCAGGCCATCTACGGCGCGGGTCCGAACGACCCCTCTTTCTTCTCCGAGGACATGGTCAACTGGGAGAGGCTCACCTCATCGGTCGGGCGCGACCTCGGCGAGATGGAGCAGCTGATCAGCGAGTTCGCGCTGCGCCACGAGGCGTGCGACGTGACCGCGCTGCGACTCGGCTACCGCGTGAGCGAGGACACGAGCCTCGCGAAATACCTCTCCCTCCCGATCGTGCCCACGTTCACCGGATTCGATCCGCGGCTCCAGCTCCTGCACGAGGACGACGCGTCGGAGGCCATCGTGCGAGCGGTCATGGGCCGGCATCCCGGCGTTTTCAACGTCGCGGGTGATGGGGTCGTCCTGCTCAGCCAGGCGATCGCGATCATGGGTGGCAGCCCGCTCCCGGTCCTGCCGCCGTACGGACGCTGGTTCGCCCGGCTGGCGATGAAGGTGGTGGCCGGCGTCGCCATTCCGAGCCATCTCGCGGACCTGATCGCTTTCGGTTCGGTCATGGACCGCACGCGCCTCGAGGCGGAGTTCGGCTGGAAGCCGGCGTACAGCTCTCGGGCGACCATGGACGCGCTCGCGCGCGGCAAGCAGATGGAGCAGATCGAAGCGCCGTCGCCCCCGCAGGAGTACGAGCTCCAGGTCTATTTGCAGCAGCGCAGGCGGCGCGCGCGCAGCCTGCCGGCGGGCCGGAATTGATCGCCGAAACCAAGCCGCTTGACAAGTCGACGCCGGCGCAGCGGAGGCGCGGCAGCAAGAAGGCCGAGATCGTGCGGCCGCCGCAGGGTTTTCAGCTGCCGAAGCCGATCCGGCGTTTGCAGCGCCAGGCCCCGCTCCTGGCGCTCCAGGCGGCGGGAGAGCTCTCGACCCGGCTGAAGCAGCTGACAGGCCGAGACGTGGTCGATCTGAACAAGATCATGGAGGCTGTTCATTTCCTATACCAGCAGCGCGAGCTGGCGCGGCGCGGGCCCAACTTCGAGGTCGACGAGTTCGGGTTTGACCCTCAGTGGACAGAGTCGTTGCTCACCGTCTTCAAAGCCATCTATCGCGGCTACTGGCGAGTCGAGACCACGGGCGTCGAGCACGTCCCGTCGACCGGGCGCGCGCTGCTCGTGTCAAACCACGCCGGTGTGCTGCCATGGGACGGGACGATGATCAAGACCGCGGTGTTCACCGAGCATCCGCATCCGCGCCACGTGCGCGCGCTGGTGGCGAGCCAGTTCATGGGAATGCCCGTCATGAGCTGGTTCCTTCGCCGCACGGGTCAGGCCGTCGGGCATCCCGACGACACCCGGCGGCTGCTCGAGCGGGATGAGCTGGTCCTGGTGTTTCCGGAAGGCACGCGTGGCACAGGCAAGAACTTCAAGGATCGCTACCGCCTGCGTCGGTTCGGCCGTGGAGGCTTCGTCTCGACCGCGATCCGGTCGCGGGCCCCGATCATCCCGATCTCGGTCGTGGGTTCGGAGGAGATCTATCCGATGGTCGGCGACCTTGCGCCCGTCGCGCGCCTGCTCGGGCTGCCGTACTTCCCGGTCACCCCGTTCTGGCCGTGGCTCGGACCGCTCGGAATGATCCCGCTGCCGAGCAAGTGGCGGATTCAGTTCCACCCACCGGTGCATGTGGAGGAAGAGGCAGTCACGGCAGCGGACGACCAGCACCTGGTGATGGCGATCGCGGACGAGGTTCGCGACACGATCCAGCAGGGGATCTACGACAACCTGAAGCTCCGGAGAGGTGTCTTTCTCTAGTCCCTGATCGCTACTTGATCACCGCGCGGACGCGCACGGGCTCCGGGTCTTCGACGATGTCGAGCGCCGTCGACTGGCTGATCCAGTACTGGACGTCGCTCACGCCCGGCGCACCGGCGAGGCCGATGGCTTCGACCAGCGTGGATCGCAGCTGCTTGGCGTCCTGCGCGCGCAGGCCCTTCATCGAATTGATGCCGAGACGTCGCATGAGAGCGATCCACCGGTCCATCCCGGAGACCTCGAGCATCGTGCACTGGTTGGCGAACTCGTAGAGCCGCTCGGGTGAGATGCCTGTCTTCTTGAACAGGCGCTTGCGGTCGATCTCTAGCGACGCTCGGTGCAGGAATTGATTCGTGTGGCGGATCCCAACTGCTCGAAGGCGCTGCACGTCCTCGTCGGAGATACCACTGAGGTACTCGAGGGTCCGGTACACCTTGCACAGCTTAGTGTCCGGGTATAATTCGGCGAACCCCGCCCATCAAAAGGAGTAAGCACACCCTGAATCAGAGCCGGCTCGAGACCCGAGAAGAAATTTCCGGGGCGCAGTCTGGCCTCGAGATCGGGATAGGGCGACGGGCGCGCCGCGCCTACGGATTCGACGAGGTGGCCCTCGTCCCCGGTGGCGTCACTCTCAAT
Organism: Candidatus Sulfotelmatobacter sp.; assembly: GCA_035602465.1. Lineage (GTDB taxonomy): Bacteria > Chloroflexota > Dormibacteria > Dormibacterales > Dormibacteraceae > 40CM-4-65-16. The sequence goes on from DATNMQ010000002.1 coordinate 23,709, forward strand.
CCCGACGAGGTCGACATCTCCTTTGCCATGGGCGGTCGTTTCAACCTCGCTCTGCCCATCTGGGGTTCCGCGATGGACGGAGTCGTCGACGTCGACTTCGCGATCGCGATGGGCAAGCTGGGCGGGATAGCGGTCCTCAACCTCGACGGCGTCCACACGCGCTACGAGGATTCCGCGCCGGTGATCCGAAAGATCGCGGAGGCCGACAAGTCGACCGTGAACGCAGTGCTCAAGGAGGCGTACCGCGAGCCGGTCAAGCCGCACCTCATCGCTGAGCGCATCAAGGCGATCAAGGCCGCGGGCGTTCCCTGCGCCGTTTCGACCGTGCCCGCTCGCGCCGGTGAGCGCGCCGACGTGGTGCAGAAGGCGGGAGCCGACGTTTACGTCGTCCAGGGCACGGTCCTCACCGCGCGCCACTCGTCGCGCTCGTATCACCAGCTTTCCTTCGAAGACCTCGTGCGCGCGTGCGAGATCCCGGTTGTCGTCGGCAACTGTGTCCACTACGAAACGGCCCTCGAGCTCATGGAGACCGGAATCGCCGGGATCCTGGTCGGCGTGGGCCCGGGCGCGGCGTGCACCACCCGCGGCGTTCTCGGCGTCGGCGTGCCACAGGTGACCGCGACGGCGGACGTGGCCGCGGCCCGCGACGAGCACATGCGGCGCGGTGGTATGCGGGTCGCGGTCATCACCGACGGCGGGATGCGCATCGGGGCGGACGTCTGCAAGGCTTTTGCCGCCGGCGCCGACGCCGTGATGATCGGAACGCCGCTCGCCGGCGCCGAGGAGTCCGCGTCGAAGGGCTTCAACTGGGGCATGGCCACGCCGGACCCGAACCTGCCGCGCGGCACGCGCATCCAGACCGGCACCAAGGCGACGCTGCGCGAGATCCTGCTCGGGCCGGCTCGCGTCGACGACGGCTCGCAGAACTTCGCGGGCGCGCTGCGCTCGGCGCTCGGGGTCTGCGGGGCGCACGACATCGCGGAGTTCCAGCACGTCGAGATGGTCATCGCGCCATCGATCACGTCCGAGGGCAAGGTGTTCCAGCAGGCCCAGCACGTAGGAATGGGTAAGAGCTGAGCACTGCCGCCGCGGCGAGGCGGGAGCAAGTCAAGACAGCCGCGCGCAACCAAACCATCCTGGTCCTCGACTACGGCTCCCAGTTCAGCCAGCTGATTGCCCGGCGCGTGCGAGAGGCAAACGTGTACTGCGAGCTGGTGCCCGGCACGACACCGTGGTCGGAGCTGGAGAAGCGTCACCCCGCCGGGCTCATCCTGAGCGGCGGCCCGTCCAGCGTTTACGACGAGGGCGCACCGCAGGTCGATCCTGACGCGCTGCGCTCCGGCGTCCCGGTGCTCGGCATCTGCTACGGCATGCAGCTCATCGCCCATCACCTGGGTGGGAAGGTCGACCCCGGCCACGCGCGCGAGTACGGGCCGGCCCTTCTGTCGGTGCACGAGGCGAACGGCCTGTTTCGCGGCTTGGAGGGTGAGCTTCCGGTGTGGATGAGCCACGGCGACCACGTCAGCGAGATGCCGCCGGGATTTCACCTCCTCGCGACCAGCGGCAACTCGCCGGTCGCGGCGTTTACCGACGGCAAGGGAATCTTCGGCATCCAGTTCCACCCCGAGGTGGTGCACACGCCGAGCGGCCGCGAGGTGCTGCGCAACTTCCTGTTCACGGTCTGCCAATGCACGCCGTCCTGGACGCCGGGCTCCTTCATCGCCGAGGCCACCGAGAGCATCCGCGCCCAGGTGGGCGCCGGCCGCGTGATCTGCGCGCTGTCCGGTGGCGTCGACTCCGCAGTGGCCGCGACCCTCGTCCACCGCGCGGTCGGCGACCAGCTCACGTGCGTGTTCGTCAACAACGGCTTGCTCCGCAAAGAGGAGCCGGAGCGCGTCCTCGACGTGATGCACGGCAACCTCGACATGGACATCCGCTACGTCGACGCGACCGAGCGTTTCCTCGACGCGCTTCGCGGAGTCATCGACCCGGAACAGAAGCGGCGCATCGTCGGTCGAGAGTTCATCTCGGTCTTCGAAGCGGAGGCGACAAGCCTCGGCCACATCGACTTCCTGGCGCAGGGCACGCTCTATCCCGACGTCATTGAGTCGACCGCGCCCGACGTCGCATCGACCGCCTCGAAGATCAAGACCCACCACAACGTCGGCGGGCTTCCGCCGGGTCTGCGCTTCCAGCTGATCGAGCCCCTTCGCTACCTGTTCAAGGACGAGGTGCGGGCCGTCGGCCTCGAGCTCGGCATGCCGGAAGAGATGGTCTACCGCCAGCCGTTCCCCGGACCGGGCCTTTCCATCCGCTGCCTTGGCGAGGTCACGGCCGAGCGGCTCGAGATCCTCCGCAACGCGGACTGGGTCGTCGTCGACGAGATCAAGCGCAACGGCCTGTACCGTCAGGTCTGGCAATCGTTCGCGGTGCTCACGCCGCTGGAGACGGTCGGCGTGATGGGCGACTACCGCACGTACGCGAACGTCGTGGCGGTGCGCGTCGTGACCAGCGAGGACGCGATGACCGCGGACTGGGCGCGCGTGCCGTATGAGGTCCTCGCGCGGATCAGCAACCGGATCGTCAACGAGGTCAAAGGCGTGAACCGGGTGGTTTTCGACATCACGAGCAAGCCGCCGGGCACGATCGAGTGGGAGTAGCGGGACAGCATTCCGCGCGTTTTAGCCAAAACGTGCGTATTCGAACCACTTTTTCGGAGCTTCTTGCTCAAAACCATCGGAATCGATGAAGGTCCTTGTTGTCGGATCTGGTGCGCGCGAGCATGCGCTTGTCTGGAAGTGCGTTCAGTCAGACCTGGTGGAGCGCGTGTACTGCGCGCCGGGCAACGGCGGGACCGGCGGCATGGCCCGCAACGTCCCGATCGGCGCGGCGGACGTCATGCGCCTGCGCGAGTTCGCGAAGCGCGAGCGCGTCGGGCTCATCGTGCTCGGGCCGGAGGCCGCGGTCGACGCCGGCGCGGGCGACGTGCTGCGCCACGCGGGCTTCAACGTCTTCGGACCGAACAAGTCCGCGGGCCGCATCGAGTCGAGCAAGTCGTTCGCCAAGTCATTGATGAAGCGGGCTGGGATCCCGACCGCGGAATTCGAGGTTTTCAGCGCGCCGGCCGCCGCCAAGGCGTGGGCGCGGCAGCGCGACGGGCAGGTCGCGGTCAAGGCCGACGGCCTCGCCCGCGGCAAGGGCGTCATCGTGTGCGCGACCGCCGATGAATCCGACCGGGCGATCGATGCGATGCTCGTCGAGCAGCGGTTCGGCCGCAGCGGCGCGACGATCGTCGTCGAGGAGCGGCTCGACGGCCCGGAGCTCTCGGTACTGGGCGTCACCGACGGCACCGACGTGATCGCCCTGGCTCCGGCGCGCGACTACAAACGCGCCAGTGACGGCGATGCCGGCGCCAACACAGGCGGGATGGGAGCCTATTCGCCGCCCAAGGGCGTCGATGACGCGCTGCTCACCAAGGTTGTGGACTCAGTCATGCGCCCGGCGGTGCGGGAGCTCGCGGCGTCGGGCGACGAGTTCCGAGGCGTGCTTTACGCCGGGCTGATCCTCACCAAGCAGGGCATCCGAACCCTCGAGTTCAACGCGCGCTTTGGCGACCCGGAGGCGCAGGCCGTGCTGCCCCGCCTGCAGAGCGATTTCGTCGCCCTGGCGCTGGCGGCCGCCCGCGGCAGCCTGGCGGATTTCCCCGAACCCCGATGGAGCCCACAGGCATGCGTGGGGGTCGTCGTCGCGTCCGGCGGCTACCCGGAAGACGCCGCGATGACGCTCGGCGTGCCGATCCGAGGTCTGACCGAGATGCCGCCAGGAGTGCTCATCTTCCACGCCGGGACCCGCTACGAACCGATCAAGGGCCTGGTCACCGATGGGGGCAGGGTGGTGACGTCCGTGGGGCTTGGCGACACCGTCGCCCAGGCGAGGCAGACCGCCCTCGCGGGCGCCCGAAAGGTACGATTCGAAGGGGCTTTCTACCGAACGGACATAGCCCAGGAGGCCGCTGAGGGGTGACGTTGAGAGATTTGGTCATCCAGACGGCACAGATGCTAGGAGGCGACGAGCAACGCAGCGATCGCATCGTAGATGCCTGAGCGAGTAGCGCAGGAGCCGACGACGCAGATGTGCTGTCTGGGGGCCAAAGCTCCAACGGCAATCCCTCGGCGGCCTC
>DATNMQ010000007.1:0-1524 GCA_035602465.1 Candidatus Sulfotelmatobacter sp.
CAGAAATGCCAGTTTCACGTCACTGAAGTCTCGTTCCTAGGGTTCTTGATCTCCGAAAAAGGAATCCGCATGGATCCCGCCAAAGTCGCCGCGATCACAACATGGCCAGTTCCTCGATCCGTACACGATATACAAGTATTCCTAGGCTTTGCAAACTTCTATCGACGATTCATCGACAAATACAGCAGAATTGCCTCTGCCATCACCGCCCTACTCAAGAAAGGGGTCCCATTCCTTTGGACCCCGAAAGCACAAGCCGCCTTTGAAAACCTAAAGAAAGCATTTACAACAGCGCCAATCCTCCGACATTTCGACCAGTCTCGACCAGCAATCATCGAAACCGATGCTTCCGACTACGCAGAGGGAGGAGTTCTCTCACAACTCGGCGATGATGGGGAACTACACCCATGCGCGTTTTTCAGTCGGAAATTCAAGGACGCAGAGATAAACTACGAGATATACGACAAAGAGATGATGGCAATCGTGGACTGCATGGAAACATGGCGCCACCATCTGGAAGGATCGGGACACCGAGCCACAGTATATTCGGACCACAAAAACTTATTATGGTTTACGGAAACTAAGGTCCTTAATCGGCGCCAAGCCCGCTGGGCAGAAAAGCTGTCACGCTTCGATTTCGTCATTGTATTTCGCCCCGGCAAAGATCAAGGAAAACCAGATGCACTGTCAAGGAGGCCTGACTACAGCCCTCGTAAAGGGGGGGATAGGGAAATGCAAGGCAAGGTCTTTTTAAAACCCTCACAAGTGGACACGTCACACCTCGCCAACCCCTCGCCGACACTTACGCTCAACACTGCCGCAGCACAGACTACCGACACCGATGACGACCTCGCACAAGCAATCAAGACCTCTCTCGCCGACGACCCCAACCTAGCACCGCACCTCGATAGCCTTCGAAACCCTGAGCTACCCCGCACCCCAGACGTCCAAGAATACCTGGAACCCTTTTCGATGCAGGATGACCTAGTCCTCTACAACGGCCTAGTCTATGTCCCCCAGAACGACCTCGTTAAAACAAAAATAGTCAAAACATGCCACGATTCAGTCACCGCCGGCCATCCAGGGCAAGCCAAAACCCTCGAGCTAGTTAACCGCGATTATCACTGGCCACGTATGCATCAGTTTGTCAACGAATATGTAAACTCCTGCGACACCTGCTGCCGAAACAAAGCACCGCGCCAACAGCCTCACGGTCAACTGCACCCACTCCCAATCCCAGCGGCCCCCTGGTCCTCGGTGTCCATGGACTTCATCGTCGAATTACCGATGTCTGAAGGCCATGACGCAATATATGTTTGCGTCGATCGATTCACGAAAATGGCACATTTCATACCAACGACAGTACAAGTCACAGCCGAAGAAACCGCACACCTGTATCTCCGTCACGTATTCAAGCATCATGGCCTGCCCCTAGACATTGTATCCGACCGTGGACCCCAGTTCACCTCACGTCTAATGTCCACACTTCTCGAATTGTGCGATATCAAAGGAAATAAATCCACA